>NZ_KZ679096.1 GCF_003024235.1 Arenimonas caeni
CTGGTCAATTTTCAGCGCGCCTCAACACCCAGGGGGCGACACCTTTTCCGCGCCCATGCCAGGAGCGGTGGCGTCGCATCAGGGCGCACTCCCGTAGAAGTGGGCCCGGAACTCCGCCCGATGCGCTTGGTGGCAGGCAAGGCAGGCCTGCTGCACCTCTGCATAGGCCTGGATGACACCCTCGCCATCACGGCGCTGCGCCGCCGCACCCATCTTCATGGCGGCGTCGTGGGCCTGGCGGTCGGCGGCACGGAACTCAGCAGCATGGCTTCCCAGGAACGCCATGATGCGGGCCTTCTCGGTGAACGGTGGCGCCCGGTGCTTGGCGATTCTGGGCGCAGCTTCAGCCACTGCCTCCCAGTCCTCGCGGGAGATGGCGCCGGCGACGAGCTGCATCTGCTCGCCGAGCTCCTGCATGATCTTTTGCAGCTCCAGCGGATCTTGATCCGCGGCGCCCACGGACGGGGCGAAGAAAAGCGAGAGCGCCAGAAGGACAGTGGCCGCTCCCGAGCCCGAGGGGGATGGCGGGCAAAAAGGCTCAGTAGACATGGATCAGGATCTCCTGATGGTTGGAGGGATGAGCCTCAGGGGCCGTCGATCGGCCTGCCCTCTCCCGCTTCTTCATGGGTTACCCCGTCGCGGATGTGATAGATGCGACGGAACGTCGGGATGATCTTCTCGTCGTGGGTCACCACGATGATTGCGGTTTCGAACTTCTTGGCCATGGCGTTGAGGATGCGAATCACCGCCATGGCGCGGTCACTGTCCAGCGGCGCCGTGGGCTCGTCGGCCAGGATCACCGGTGGCCGATTGACGAGACCACGGGCTATCGCCACGCGCTGCTGCTCGCCGCCGGAGAGCTGGGAGGGCATGGCCATCGCCCGGTGCTGGACGTCCAGGGCCGTGAGCAGTTCCAGGGCCCGCTCGCGGGACGCACCGTTGGCCATGCCGGCGAGCATCGGAAGCAATGCGACGTTGTCGGTCACGTCCAGGAACGGGATCAGGTACGGTGCCTGGAACACGAAACCGATCTTGTCGCGCCGCAGGGCGCGCAGGTCACGCGTGATCCAGCCATTGTCATAGATGACCTTGCCGCCGAGCGTCATCTTGCCGGCCGTGGGGTCGATCACCGCGCCCAGGCACTTGAGCAGCGTGCTCTTGCCGGAGCCCGAAGGCCCGATGAGTCCGACCACCTCGCCCGGGGCGACGTGCATGTCCACGCCCTTGAGGGCGTCCACGGCCGAGTCGCCAGAACCGTAGCGCTTGCGCAGGCCCTCGATCTTGATGCCCAGTCCACGTGATTCAGCCACCGATCGCCTCCGCAGGATCCACCTTGAGGGCCATCCGGATGGCGATCAGGCTCGCCAGCGCGCAGATGACTAGAACCGAACCGAAGCCCATGGCGGCGTCCACGGGCAAGAGCAGCACGTACTTCGGGAACAGTGGTGCGGCGAAGGTCGCCGTGATCTTGCCTACCACGAAGCCGATCACGCCGAGAACCAGCGACTGCTGCAGGATCATCCAGGCGATGGTGCTGTTCTTCGTGCCGATGAGCTTGAGGACCGCGATCTCACGGATCTTGTCCATCGTCAGGGTGTAGATGATGAAGGCCACGATGGCGGCACTGACGATCGCCAGGATCACCAGGAACATGCCGATCTGCTTGGACGATGTGGCGATGAGCTTGCCAACCAGAATCTTCTCCATGTCGAGCCGCGTGTAGGCCGTCAGCCGCTTCCACTTCTCGATCTCTTCCGCGGCTAGCTCGGGATCGACCCCCGGACCAAGCCGGACCAGGATGGCGTTGACGAAGCTGTTGGTTGCCTGGGAAGCATTGACTGACTCGAGCAGATCAGGCACGCCGGGCCGGTTGAAGGTGGGGTTCTCGGCATTACGCCGGCGGCTCTGGTGGATGGCGTCGTTGTCGCGCAGGAACTGCGCCTCCTGGGCATCCTTTAGCGGGATGAACACCATCGGATCGCCGCTCGAGGACACCATGCGCCGCGTCAGGCCGACGACGGTGTACTGGTTTCGACGAATGGTGAGGCGGTCGCCGAGGTTAAAGCCGGTGGCCACGTCAGCCACGGCCTCGTAGTGGCTGCGCGTGATCTGGCGCCCCGCGATGAGGTACGGGGGCCAGCCGGCGCTTGTTCCGTTGCCACCCGGCGCGATGCCCACGACCATGGCGCGCACATCGGCCTCGCCCTTGCGCACCTGCATGGTCAGGTAGGTGACGTTGGAGGCCTCTTCCACTCCGGGCATGGCCGAAATTGCCCGATACATGTCGTCATTGACGCTCGAGGACTCGGCATACGGCCCGAGGGTGCCCTGCTGGACCACCCACAAGTCGGCACCGCTGTTATCAAGCAGGGCCTTGCCGTCGTCCACCATGCCACGATAGACACCCGCCATGACCAGGGTGACGCCAATCAGCAGACCCAGTCCGATGCCGGTGAAGACGAACTTGCCCCACGAGTGCAGGATGTCCCGGCCGGCCAGACTGATCACGGAGCGGCTCCCGGCAGCGCTTCAACCTCACGAATCCGGGTGCGGGCTGTCAGGGTGGTCTCGCTGTAGAGAACGACCACGTCGCCTACCTGCAGGCCATCCAGCACCTGGACGTAGCCTTGGAGGTCCGTCGGACCGGTACGCACTGGTACGAATTCAATATCGCCGTCGACTACTTTCCAGACGCCGATGACATGATCCACCCGGCGCAGCGCCGCCGAGGGAATGGCGAAGGCGGCCTTGCGCACCGGCAGGTGCACGGTCAGGTGAACAATCTCGCCCAGCGGCGGCAGCGGTTCGACCTCCTCCGCGAACGCGACCTTGGCGACGGTTTCCTCGGTCACCGGATCAGCCTTGGGTTCGACACGCACGACTTCGCCGCCAAAGAACTCGCCCTCACGGGAGCGCAACTCGATTACGGCCGGCAGCCCCGCCACGAGCCCATTGGCGCTGACCTGATCGAAGCGGGCGTTGAGCCAGACTTCGCCGGGTTCGATTACCTCGATCACCGACTGGCCAGCGACGACCGTCGTGCCCGGATCTGCCGTACGCGCGGCGACGATACCGTCGACCGGCGCACGCAGGATAAGGCTGTCTCGCTGCCTCTCCACGGCCCTGACGTCGGCACGGGCGCGGGCAATCTCCTTGTGACCGGCGTTGAGCGCCGACTCCGCGATCCGCAGCTCCTGCCGCTTGGTGATGACCTGCTCTTCGCTGACGACATGGGCCGTGAAGAGTTTTTCGTAACGATCCGCCTGGGAGGCCGCGAACGCATGGCGCGCCTCGAGCTCCGAGAGGGCGGCCTCGGCGCGGTCCGCTGCGGCTCGCAGGGCGTCGAGTCGCTGGTCCAGGTCGACGGGGTCCAACTCGGCCAGTATTTGGCCGGCTTCGACCGGGTCGCCGGGCTGCACCTCGACCCGCAGCAGCCGGCCGGGGGTGATCGGTCCAACGCGATGGGCGTAGCGGGCTTCGACCGTGCCAACGCCAGCAATCTGGGGCTTGAGCTCGCGCATGGTCACGGAAGACGTGGTGACCGACACCGGCGCCATCGGGCCGGATCGAATCACGACGTAAATGAACAGGGCAACGATGGGGATCGCCACTGCGATCAGGCCCAGGGTGCGCCGGGAAACGGCGGTGAATTTCATCGTTGTGCCTCCAGGCCGCGGCGATAGATCGCAAACGCCTTGGGCGCTTCAGCCTTGAGCACCTTGGGGTCACCCGCCAGCATCGACTGCATGACGATCCCCTGGATCAGGCCGATGAACAGGATCGACGCGGTATCCGGGTCCGTTTCGGGCGCGATCTCGCCCAGGGCGATACCGTGCTGGATCTGTACCCGCAGCCGGTCGGAATAGCGCGCCATCAGAGTCCGGGCCATTTCCTTCGCGGGACTGGACTCCTTGCGCTGCAGCTCACTGAACATCATGCGGGGGATGCCCGGATGCTCGGACACGAATTCGATATGGCTGAGGAACATGGCCTCCATGGCGGCCAACGGCGACTCGACGCCAGCGGCAGCGCGCTCGATGCGATGCAGGAGGCGGGTGGTCACCCACTCCATCACCGCTTGCCAGATGGCGTCCTTGGAGGGGAAGTGGCGGAACAGGGCGCCCTGGGTCAGCTTCATGTGCTTTGCGATGGCCGAGGTGGTGATCTCGGCTGGATTGCTCTC
Source organism: Arenimonas caeni (assembly GCF_003024235.1). Classification (GTDB taxonomy): domain Bacteria; phylum Pseudomonadota; class Gammaproteobacteria; order Xanthomonadales; family Xanthomonadaceae; genus Arenimonas; species Arenimonas caeni. The sequence goes on from NZ_KZ679096.1 coordinate 4,184, forward strand.
GCCCGCCAACGCCACGACGGCTTCCACCGTGACGGTGCGGCGCTCGTCGGCGGGCAGGTGCTTGGGATGCGTGCTCACAGGTCGCTCCGTGATATGTGCGAGTGAGTGCTTACTATCTTTGGTGGCGGTGACGACGTCAAGCCCTAGGGCCGGACTCCAACGTCTCGATGGGGAACGGTTCAGCCAACACCGGCCTATCTGCGGCTGACGAATCGGCCTTATACCCGCTATTTCAGGCGGTTTCCTTGAGCCGTCGAGCCCGATTTGGCCCGCTGTGACCGGGCCGCCGGTCCGGCCCTAAGGGCTGGTGCGCTTGCCGTCGCCAAGCGGTAGGATTAAGGTAGTGACCGCTTACTTTGCTCGACGGGATACCCCGCCGCCAGGTTCACCGCCGGCGCGCCGGCAGACTCCTCCCCTCCCCGCCCGGCGGGACGGAGGCGAGCCACCCTCCAGGCGCTGCGATCTCCCCGTGATCCCAGGCAGCGCCGGCCGAAGAAGGTCACCCCACGTGAAGATCCATTTTCTCGGCGCAGCCCGTGAAGTCACGGGCTCCTGCTACCTCATCGAGACCGAACACGTCCGCTTCCTGGTCGATTGCGGCATGGTCCAGGGCGGGCGTGAGTCCATGGCACGCAACCATGCTCCCTTCCCTTTCGACCCCACCACCATCGACTTCGTGCTGCTCACCCATGCCCACATCGACCACAGCGGCCTCTTGCCCAAGCTGACCCGCCATGGGTTCGAGGGCCCGATCCACACGGTGTCGGCCACGCGCGATTTGCTCGAGGTGATGCTCCGCGATAGTGCCCACATCCAGGAGTCGGACGCCGAACGGGCGGCACGGCGCCGAGCCAAGCAGCGAAAGCCACCTCGCCCGGAGGAAGCAGCGATCTACGGCATGGCGGATGCAGAGCAAGCCTTGCGGCAGGTGCGTCCCTGCGCCTACGACCAGCGCGTGGAGCCCCGCCCTCACGTCATGTGCCTGTTCCGCGATGCCGGCCACATCCTGGGCTCGGCCATCATTGAGGTCTGGGTTTCCGAAGGCGAAAAGACCACCAAGATTGTCTTCAGCGGCGACCTTGGTCAGCCGGGACGCCCGATCCTGCGGGACCCCACCCCCATCGAAGACGCCGACCTGCTCTTCATCGAGTCAACCTACGGCGACCGCTCCCACAAGGACCAGGAAGCCACCCGCGAGGAATTGGCGGGCATCGTCGAGCACACCCTCGCCGGCGGGAACGTCATCGTCCCGGCTTTCGCCGTGGGGCGTACCCAGGAAGTCATCTACCACCTGCACCGGCTGACCCGTGAGGGCCGGATCGCCCCCTTGAATATCGTGGTCGACTCGCCCATGGCCACGCAGGCGACCCGCATTACGCAGAAACATGCGGCCCTGTTTGATGAAGCCGCCCGGGAGCTGGTGCAGTGGAAGGAGGCCGGCACGGGCCTGCCGCGCCTGCGGTTTACCGAGACGGCGCAGGAGTCCATGGCGCTCAACAACGTCCGCTCTGGGCTGATCATCATCTCGGCCAGCGGCATGTGCGATGCCGGTCGGATCCGCCATCACCTGTTCCACAATCTCAGCCGGCGCTCGTGCGCGGTCCTGATCACCGGCTACCAGGCACGCGGCACCCTGGGGCGGCGCCTGGTGGAGGGCCAGCAAACCGTGCGCCTGCTCGGCCAGGACGTGCGGGTCCGGGCCAAGATCCACACGGTCGGCGGTTTGTCCGCCCACGCAGACCGCGAAGCCCTGCTCGCTTGGGCGGAGGGGTTTCGAAAGCCGCCCCGACAGGTGTTCGTGGTCCATGGCGAGGATGCCTCGGCCCAGGCCTTGGCCAGCGCGCTCAATAGCCGCCCGGGTTGGACGGCGACCGTGCCTCGCGTGGGCGAGGTGTACGAGCTGCCGGGGGCCAGCGCATGAGCGCCGCCAATGACGAAGCCCTGGTGCCACCGGAGGGCCTGGCCGAGCAGATTGCCTCAGCCAGCGCCTACCGCCTGGCCCACGAGGATACGGATCTGCTGTCGTCCGACGACCTCAGGCCCCTGCGCCTGCAGCTCGAGTTCCTCAAGCCCGAACGGGCCATGCGGGCAGCCGGCATCCAGTCAACCATCGTGGTTTTCGGCGGGGCCCGGATCCTGTCACTGGAGGCGGCTGCGGCCCAGCTTGACGAAGTCCAGGCACTTCATCGGTCGGATCCTGACCGGCCGAACGCGCACCGGGAAATGTTCGCCGCCCGGCGGGCGGTGAAGTACTCGCGCTACTACCTCGAGGCCCAGCGATTCGCGTCACTGGTCTCGAGCCGCTTTCAGCGGGAGGGCCGCCGTGAGTTCGTGGTGGTCACGGGCGGTGGCCCGGGCATCATGGAGGCGGCCAACCGGGGCGCCTACCAAGTCGGGGCTCGTTCGGTGGGCCTGAACGTAACCCTGCCCCACGAACAGAAGCCCAATCCCTACATCACCCCGGAATTGGCTTTCCGGTTCCACTACTTCTCCCTGCGCAAGATGCACTTCCTGCTCCGGGCAAAGGCGCTGGTGGCTTTCCCCGGGGGCTACGGCACGCTCGATGAGCTCTTCGAGGTCCTCACCCTCGTGCAGACCGGGAAGATGCCCAAGGTCCCCGTGATCCTGGTGGGCTCGGCCTTCTGGAAAAGCCTGATCGACTTTGACTTCCTCGTTGAAGATGGGCTGATCTCGCCTGAGGACCTGAAGCTGTTCTCGTACGCAGAGTCCGCAGAAGACATCGTCCGGCAGCTCGAGGCTTTCTATGGTGGGCACGTGCCGGATGCCAGCCACCCGGAGTGGGTGCCATGAGTCGCCGAACACCGAGCCCACCGGGGCTGCCATTATCCTTGGCGTCAATGCGACTGGCGGCGTGCGTAGTCGCGCTGGCTGGAGCGACCCTCAGCGAGTCCACCGCCCAGGCCACGGAATCGTGTGAGTCGGGCTCCGGCTTTGAGCTTCGGGGCGGCAGCCTACGCCTGGAGAACGACCTGTTTGCCGGGACAGATCAGAACTACACGAACGGCGTATCGGTCACCTTGGTCTCACAGGACCGCCGACCAGGCATGTCCCGGGATTGCCTGCCCGGGCTCTTGCGAGTCCAGGCCCGGCTCATCGATGCCGTAAACCCAGGGTTCTGGGCAGGCGATCCGAGGACGACACGCGAGAATGTCGTGGTGAAATTCGGGCAGTCGATGTACACCCCCGAGGATTACGCGCGGACTGACCTGATCGAGAACGATCGCCCCTACGCGGGCCTGCTCTATGTCGGCTCGTCTTGGAACCGACGTCACCCGCTGCCAACCCCGGGGCGCGAAGTCCTCGACACGCGCGAGGTGACCCTCGGCGTGATTGGGCCGCTCTCGCTCGCCGAGCAGTCCCAGACCCTCGTCCACGAGCTGATCGGCGAGGACACCTTCCAAGGCTGGGAACATCAACTGGAGAACGAACCGGCCTTCCAGGTCGCTGCGGACCACAAGGTCCGGTATCGGAGCAATCCTTTTGGCCAGACTGGCGCATGGGCCATGGACCAGATCACTAGCCGGGGGTTTCGGTTCGGCAATATTGAGACGTCAGCCACCCTGAGTTGGGAGGGGCGTTTCGGCCGGGACCTGCCGGACGATTTCGGTACCTACCCGATCCGCCCCGGCGCCGAGAACCGCTCGCCCATGGCGGCCGGGCAGACCCAAAGCCAGGATCTCACCACCTCTCTGGGCGGCCACTTCTTCGTCCTACTGGAGGCCAAGGCAGTTGGGTACGACTTCTCCCTGGATGGCAACCTGTTCGAAGACAGTCACGCGGTGAGCCGCCGCCCCTTGGTCGGACAGGTCGCGATCGGCTTCGCCCTGCAAGGCTCAATCTTCGGGCGACGAACAAAGTTCGCGGTCATGCGTGTCTTCAAGACTCGAGAGTTTGATGAGCAGGAATCACGCCATGCCTACGGCTCGATTGCACTGAGCATGGACCTCTAGTCAACGCCGAACCAGAGCACCTGATCGCCCGCATCGTGTTGACGTGGATCCCCACCACCTTCGCCAGCGGATCCTGGTACCCGCCGGCCAGGTTCCAAGCCACCGGAATCCCCCGCTCGCGCAGCCCCGCGAACACCCGCCAATCCCGCAGCGCCAGCTGCGGCGTGGTGAGGAAGCCGCCCAGCGGGTCGTCCACGTGCGGGTCGGCGCCGGCCTGGTAGAGCACCAGGTCGCAGCCGTCGAGTTCGGCCAGGTCGCGGGAGATGTTCTCGAGGAAGGCGCGGGCGTCGGCGTGGTGGTGCCAGCGCTCGCCGGCGGTGATGTGCACCAGGCCGGCGCGGCCGACGTGCTCCAGGATGTCGTCGGTGCCGTTGCCGTAGTGGTAGTCGTAATCAAGGATGCCCACGCGCAGCCCCGGGCGCTCGGCCTGCAGCACCCGCGCCGCCACCATCAGGCCGTTGAATGTGCAGAAGTCGGCGGCCTCATCCCAGCTGGCGTGGTGGAAGCCCGACACCGGCGCCGCCACCGCGCCGCCCGCCTCCAGCGCCCAGCGCGCGGCGGTGAGCATGGCGCCGCTGGTGTAGGGCAGGCTGGCGACCACGGCGGCGTTGCGGGTGGCGAAGCCGTTGGGCCTGCGCAGCGAGAGCACGCCGTCGACGAAGTCGGCGTCGTGCGCCAGGCACAGCTGTTCGCGCGTCACCGGCACCGGCGCGCGCACCTGCAGCTGCGACCACGCGGCGAACCAGGCCGCCATCACCGCGGCCGGCTTGGCGGCGCTGGGCGAGTAGCCCTGCGCCGGGGCGTTGATCAGTTCGCTGTAGACCACGCGCATGGGCCAACCCTCCGCTCCGGGCCCCAGAGTCTCGCCAACGGCCGTCGCGGGGAATGAGACCAATTCGCCCCGGTTCACGTGCACCTAACATCTGCAGGCAAAGACTGCCCGGGCCCCCTGCAGCGGAGATCTCGCCATGAAGACCTACAAGGCCGGTTACCTGGTCGGCAGCCTCGCCAAGGCCTCCATCAACCGCAAGCTGGCCCTGGCCCTGGCCAGGCTGGCCCCGCCGCAGCTGGCCATGCGCGAGATCCCCATCGGCGACCTGCCGCTCTACAGCTACGACTACGACGCCGATTTCCCGGAGCCGGCGCGCCGCTTCAAGGCCGCGCTGGCCGATATCGACGCCGTGCTGTTCGTCACCCCGGAATACAACCGCTCCATCCCCGGCGCGCTCAAGAACGCCATCGACTGGGCCAGCCGGCCCTGGGGCGAGAACTCCTTCACCCGCCTGCCCTCGGGCGTCATCGGCACCTCGCCGGGCTCGATCGGCACCGCCGTCGCCCAGCACCAGCTGCGCGGCGTGCTGTGCTTCTGCAACTCGCCGCTGATGAACACCGTCGAGGCCTACATCCAGTTCACGCCCGGCCTGATCGACGACGAGGGCAAGGTCACCAACGAGCGCACCGAATCCTTCCTGCGCAAGTACATGGAGGAGTACGCAGCCTTCGTCGAACGCGTGCTCACGGTGCTGCCCCGCAACGCCTGATCAGTCCTCCACGTCGCGCAGGGGCCGGCGCGGCGCCGCGGGCAGCATGGCGTCGACGTGGCCCCAGCGCATCACGAGCTGCGGCACGCCGGCCTCGGGCACCAGGGCTTGCACGCGGCCGCGCAGTTCGGGCAGTTCCACCGGCTGGTTGAGATAGGACGCCTGCAGCCCATGCACGACGCCGGTCAGCAGGGCGCGCTGCAGGGCCTGCAGGCCGGCGCCGGCCGCGGCGGCCCGCAGCGTCAGCAGCGCGGCGCCGCAGCTGATCACCAGCTCGCGGTCGTCGGGGTCGTTCACCGGCAGCGCACGCGTGCGGTCGGCCAGCAGCTCCACGTGGCCCTCGCCCGGGCGGAACAGCCAGGGCTGGGTGTTGTGGCTCGAGGGCGCCAGCACGGCGCGCGCGATCAGGTCCTCGATGGTGGCCATGGCCTGCTCCGGTCGGACTCTGCGGCGAGCATAGGCAGCCGGGCCGGCACCGACAAGCGCGGCTCAGGCCATGCCGTCCACCGCCTCGCGCCCGATCGCCGGGTCGTCGGTGAAGAAGCCGGCGATGCCGGTCGGCAGGTAGGTTCTTATCTCGCGCACCGAACCCGCCGGGTGGCGCGCGGCCGGGCCGTCGCCGCTGCGCAGCGCCTCGGGCAGGAAGTAGTTCTCGGGGCGGAAGGTGTACAGGTAAACGGCCAGTCCGGCCGAGCGCGCGGCGTCGACCAGCGCGCTGCGCTGGCCTTCCACGCCGGGCGCCAGCGGCAGCATCGCCGCCGGCAGGCCGAGGGCGTCGGCGTACCCGGCCACCCCGCGCAGGGCCTCGGGCGAGAGCAGGCTGGCGAAAACCGGCGACGCACCCACCAGCTGCAGCAGCCGCACCCGGCCGTCGCGCGGCAGTGCCGCACGCAGGCGGCGCAGCGTTTCCGGTTCGAAACACTGCACCAGCATTGGTGCCCGGCGCGCGTACGCATCCGTCGAGAGCACGCGCAGCAGGGCCGGCACCATGTCCAGGCCCAGCGCCGCGAAATGGCTCGGGTGCTTGAGCTCGGGCACCACGGCGATGTCGCGGCCCAGGCGCGCGGATTCCGCGGCCGCCAGCGCCAGCACGTCCTCGAACGTGGGCAGCGCGAAGCGGCCGTCGTTCGCGGTCGGGCGCAACCCGGGCAGGCGCTCGCGCGCGCGCAGCGTGCGCAGCTCGGCCAGCGTGAAGTCCTCGCTGAACCAGCCTTCGCGCCATTCGCCGTCCACCTGCCGGCGGTAGCGGCGCGCGGCGAACGCCGGCCGCGTGGCCACGTCGGTGGTGTCCGAGAGCTCGTTCTCGTGTCGCACCACCAGCGCGCCGTCGCCGCTCATCACCAGGTCGGGCTCGATGGCGTCGGCGCCGTCGGCGATCGCCCGCGCGAAGGCCTCCAGCGTGTGTTCGGGCAGCCAAGCGCTGGCGCCGCGGTGGGCGATCACCCGGGCGGGTGGATGGTCGGGGCTGGCCATGCCCGGATCTTACCGGCCTCGCCCGAAACTGACCGGGGTCAAGGCCGGGGGCCCCGGAGCCCCGCAGACTGCCCGGCATGGACGATCCCGCCTTCCTCAACCGCCTGCTGGCCTGCCTCGACCTCACCCGTTTGGGCGAGTCCGACACGCCGGCCGATATCGATGCGCTCTGCGACCTCGCCGCCCGCCTGCCGGTGGCGCCGGCGGCGCTGTGCGTGCACCCCGAGATGATCACCAGCGCCCGCGCCGGCCTCGACCAGCGCGGCCTGGCCGGCGTGCCCATCGCCACCGTGGTGAACTTCCCCGACGGCGCCGACGACCCGGCCCGCTGCCGGCGCGAGATCCTCCGCGCCCGCGGCGCCGGCGCCCAGGAGATCGATGCGGTGCTGCCCTGGCGCGCCCTGGTCGCCGGCGACATCGACGCCGTGGTCGCCACCCTGCGCGCCACCCACGAGGCCAGCGGCCCGCTGCCGCTGAAGGTGATCATCGAAAGCGGCGAACTCGGCACCGAGGCGCGAATCCGTGAGGCCTCGCTGCTGGCCATCCATGCCGGCGCCGACTTCATCAAGACCTCCACCGGCAAGGCCCGCGTGCACGCCACGCCCGAGGCCGCCGAAGTGATGCTGGCCGCGATCGCCGAAACCGGCGCACGCTGCGGCTTCAAGGCCGCCGGCGGCATCCGCACGCCGGAAGACGCGGCCCGGTATTTCGACATCGCCGCCCGCGTGCTCGGCCCGATCTGGGCGCGTCCCTCGCGCATGCGCATCGGCGCCAGCAGCCTGGCCGACGAAGTGCTCGCGCGGCTGGCCGCGCAAGGCTGATGCACGCCGTGGCCAGCCCGCAGGCCGTCATCCGGCGCAAGCGCGAGGGCCATGCACTGGCGGCCGGGGAACTGCGCGAGTTCATCGCCGGCATCGCCGACGGCTCGCTCTGCGACGGCCAGCTCGGCGCCTTCGCCATGGCGGTGTGCCTGCGCGGCATGGACCACGACGAAACCGTGGCGCTCACCCTGGCCATGCGCGACAGCGGCCGGCGCCTGGACTGGCGTGCGGCCGGCCTCGGCGGCCCGGTGCTCGACAAGCATTCCACCGGTGGCGTCGGCGACTGCACCAGCCTGCTGGTGGCGCCCATGCTCGCCGCCTGCGGCGCCTTCGTGCCGATGCTCTCGGGCCGCGGCCTGGGCCACACCGGCGGCACGCTCGACAAGCTCGGCGCGATCCCCGGCTATCGCAGCGCGCCCAAGCCCGATGAACTCGTGCGCGTGGTGCGCGATACCGGCCTGGCCATCGTCGGCGCCAGCGCCGACCTGGCGCCGGCCGACCGCCGGCTCTATGCCGTGCGCGACGTCACCGCCACGGTCGATGCAATCCCGCTGATCACCGCGTCGATCCTGAGCAAGAAACTCGCCGCCGGCGTCGATGCGCTGGTGATGGACGTCAAATCCGGCAACGGCGCCAGCCTGCCCGACCACGACTCCGCGCTCGCGCTGGCGCGCGAACTGGTGGCTGTGGCCAACGGCGCCGGGCTGCGCACCGAAGCCCTGGTCACCGACATGTCGCAGCCGCTGGCCCCCGCGGCGGGCAATGCGCTCGAACTGCGCATCGCGCTGGCCTGCCTGCGCGGCGAGCCGGTGGCGCCGCGGCTGGTCGCGGCCAGCATCGAACTGTGCGCGGTGGCCCTGCGCCAGGGCGGCCTGGCCGCGGACCTGGACGAGGCGCGCGCCCGCGCACGCGCGGCGCTGGCCAGCGGCGCGGCGGCCGAACGCTTCGCGCGCATGGTGCACGCCCTTGGCGGCCCGGCCGACCTGTTCGAGGCCACTGATCGCCACCTGCCGCCCGCCCCCTGCAGCGCGGACCTGCCCGCCACCGCGGGCGGCTGGCTCGCCGCCATCGACACCCGCGCGCTCGGCGAGGCCGTGGTGGACCTCGGCGGCGGCCGTCGCCACGGCGACGACCGCATCGATACGCGCGTCGGCCTGGACGCCATCGTGCCGGTCGGCAGCGCCATCGAGGCCGGCCAGCCGCTGCTGCGCGTGCATGCCGCCGACGACGCGGCGCTGTCGGCCACGCTGGCGCGGCTGGCGCCCTGCTTCCGGATCGACGAACGGCCACCGGCCGGGCAGCCGCTGGTGCTGGCACGCATCGATGCGAAGGCGGCGGGCGCATGAGCCGCGCCATGGTGCTCGTGCTCGATTCGCTCGGCGTCGGCGCCCTGCCCGACGCCCCTGCCTATGGCGACGAAGGCGCCAACACCCTGGGCCACATCGCCGAGTGGTGCGCGCGCCCGAAAGGCGAAGGCGGCCGCGGCCGCGCGCTGGCGATTCCGAACCTGGTGTCGCTCGGCCTGGGCGAGGCCGCGCGCCTGGCCTGCGGCCGCCCGCTGCCCGGCCTCGGCGGCGCGGTCGACCCGCACGCGATGCACGGCTGTGCGCGCGAGCGGTCGCGCGGCAAGGACACCGTCTCCGGACACTGGGAACTGTGCGGGCTGCCGGTGCCCTGGGACTGGGGCCTGTTCCCGCAGCGCGAGCACACGCTCACGCCCGGGGAGCTGGCGCGGCTGGCGGACGCCTGCGGCGTGCCCGGCTTCCTGGGCAACCGCCACGCCTCCGGCACCCAGGTCATCAACGACCTCGGCGCCGAACACCTGCGCACCGGCCTGCCGATCCTGTATTTCTCCGCCGACTCGGTGATCCAGATCGCCGCGCACGAGGAGGCCTTCGGCCTGGCGCGCCTGCTCGAAGCCTGCGCCGGCGCGCGCCGCCTCGCCGACGAGTGGCGCATCGGCCGCGTCATCGCCCGGCCGTTCACCGGGGACGCCGAACGCGGTTTCACCCGCACGCCCAACCGGCGCGATTACGCCGTGCCGCCACCGGAGCCGACCCTGCTCGACCTGCTTGGACAGGCCGGCGGCGAGGTGGTGGCGGTGGGCAAGATCCGCGACATCTTCGCCGGGCGCGGCATCGGCCGCGCGGTCGGCGCGCACGGCCTCGAGGCGCTGGTGGAGGCCAGCCTGGCGGCGTTCGCCGGTGCCCGCGACCAGACCCTGGTCTTCACCAACCTGGTGGATTTCGACCAGGAGTTCGGCCACCGCCGCGACGTGGCCGGCTACGCCGACGCGCTCGAACGTTTCGACGCGATGCTGCCGCGCCTGCGCGCCGCGCTCGGCCCCGACGACGTGCTGGTGCTGGTGGCCGACCACGGCAACGACCCCACCTGGCCCGGCAGCGACCACACCCGCGAACACATTCCTTTCCTGGCCTGGGGCCCGGGCCTGCGCGGCGGCGATGCCGGCGTGCGCGCCAGTTTCGCCGACGCCGGTCAGTCGCTGGCGGCCTGGTTCGGCCTGCCGCCGCTCGCCCACGGCCGGGCCGCCTTCTGAGGACACCATGAGCCTGCACATCAACGCCGCCCCCGGCGACTTCGCGCCCACCGTGCTGCTGCCCGGCGACCCGATGCGCGCCCGCCACATCGCCCAGGCCTACCTGGCCGACGCGCGCGAGATCACCAGCACCCGCGGCATGTTCGGCTACACCGGCCTGTGGCAGGGCCAGCGCCTGTCGGTGATGGGCAGCGGCATGGGCATTCCCTCCTGCGTGCTCTACGCCACCGAACTGGTGCGCGAGCACGGCGTGCGCCGCCTGCTGCGCGTCGGCACCTGCGGCGCCGTGAGCCCGCGGGTGACGCTCGGCGACCTCGTGCTCGCCGTCGGCGCCGGCACCGACTCCGGGGTCAACCGCCAGCGCTTCGGCGGGCACGATTTCCCGGCCACCGCATCCTGGCCGCTGCTGCGGGCGCTGGCCGGCACGGCCGAAAGCGCGGGCACGCCCCTGCACGTGGGCAACATCTTCTCCACCGACCTGTTCCACCATCCGGACCCGGCGCTGGTGGCGCGCCTGTCGGGCATGGGCATCCTGGGCATCGAGATGGAGGCGGCGGGCCTGTTCGGCGCAGCCGCCGCGCTGGGCGTCGAAGCCGGCGCGCTGCTGGCGGTGTCCGACCATCTTCTTGATGGTGGCGCGATGACGCCCGAAGAGCGCGAACGTGGCCTGGACCGGATGATCCGCCTGGCCCTGGACGGCGCGGCGGCGATGCCCGCGCCCTGACCGCGCCTACTGCGGCAGTTCGAAAGCTTCCGGCAGCAGGTGGCCGATGGCGTGCCAGGCCGCCGTGCGGTCGCCGGTGCGCCAGCCGACCTCGGCCTGTGGGCCGAACTCGCGGATCATCTGGCGGCAGCCGCCGCAGGGCGGCACCGCCATCACCCGGCCGTTGGCGTCGCGCGCCGCGATCGCCACGGCCACCACCCGCATGTCCGGGCCTTCCGCCAGCACCGCGGCGGCGATGGCATGGCGCTCGGCGCAGCCGCCCAGCGGGAAGGCCGCGCTTTCCACGTTGCAGCCGAAATGGATGCCGCCGTCGAGGGTCAGCACCGCAGCGCCGACCAGCAGGCCCGACCAAGGGGCGTGCGCCTGCTCAAGATGATGCTCGGCGAAGTCCACGAGCATTTCCCGCTGGCTGTTGTCGGGCATGGGCTTGGGCCTGGCAGGCGCCACATCGGCGCGATTCAGAATCGCGCCGCCGGGCCGGGGCCGTGAATGACCTGCGTCAAGCGCAGGCCATCCAGCGGGCCGGGGGCGCGGGGCGCCCCGGGCCTTGGGTCACTCGGTGATGGTGAAGCTGCCCGTCTCGCAGATGTCTTCGGCCTCGACGACGGTCTCGGACTCATCGTCGAAGACGAAACGCAGGTCGTACTCGCACTGCGTACGACCGTCGGCGATGACGATCTCCACGCTCTCGCCCGAGCCCAGGACGTCGGAACCCAGGATGTCCTCTTCCCACTCGCCCACGTCGGCCGGCGAGGCATAGAACTCGGTCAGGACGCTGTCGGTGTCGTTGACCAGGGTGAAATCAAGGTCCTCGGCGGTCGCGGGCGCGCTGGCAAGGGCCATGGCAAGCACGCAGGCCGCCGGAAGTCCGGTGATGCTCAACTTCATTTGTTACTCCTCTGGATTCCCCGCTGCGGGGTAAGAAAAGGGGCCGCCTTGCGGCGGCCCCTCTGGAACGGACCTGCCGGTGGCTCAGAGTGGTTCGCCGCCGAACTTGTGGGTGTACTGCAGGTAGAAGCTTCGGCCCTCGGTGTCGAACCACGAGATGTCGTAGTACGGGTACGAGGTGTAGGTCGGGTCGTGCGGCGGCGCCTTGTCCATCAGGTTCACCACCGCGAGGCTGATCTGCGAGTGGTCGTTGAACTGGAAGCCCACCGTGGCGTTGTAGCGGTAGGTGGCGCCGATCTTCGGACCCGGATCGCCCTCCTCCCACACCTCGTCGTAGGACCAGCCATTGGGCAGGCTGCCCAGGCGGCGGCCCTGGATGGCGGCGCTCCAGCCATTGCGCTGCCACGACAGGCGCAGGCTGGCCTTGCTGCGCGGAATGTCGAAGCCGCTGTTGACCGCGAACATGTCCACCACCGGCTCGTCCGGGTACTCCTGGATGTCATGCTCGCGCACCCAGGTGTAGGCACCGGACAGGCCGAAGTCGCCCAGGCGCGTCTCCATGCGCAGGTTGGCGCTGAAGTCCACGCCGCTGGTCTGCTCACGGGCGATGTTGATGGGGTTCACGTGCACGCCGTAGATGGCCCCCGAGGGCGTACGGGTCACGCGTCCCAGCACGTCGGCGCAGGTGGCCGACGATGGGCTCTGGCCGTTGATGCCCAGCCGGCAGTCACGCTCGCGCTGCATCACGTCGTTGGCGCGCAGGTCCTGCACCTGGTTGCGCATGTCGATGCTGAAATAGTCCAGCGACAGGTCCAGCCAGGACGTCGGCGACCAGACCATGCCCGCCGTCCACGAATCGCTGGTTTCCGGCTCGAGGTCGCGGTTGCCGACGCGGCTGCGGATGATGCCTTCGTCGCCGTAGCTGCAGTCGTCGTAGTTCTCGCCCGCCTCCTCGGTGTCGCAGCGGTAGTAGTCCACCACCGAGGTCTCGTCGTTGCCCGGGCCGGTGAACACGTAGTGCAGGTCCGGGGCGCGGAAGGCCGTGCCGTAGGAGCCGCGCACCAGCAGGCTGTCGAGCGGACGCCACTCCATGCCGGCGCTCCAGGTGAACTTGCCCGGGTCGCGTCCGGCGAACCGGTACTGGTCGTAGCGACCGGCCACGCTCAGGTTGAGCGTCTCGAGCACGGGCAGGCGCATTTCGCCCGCCAGCGCCCACCGGTTGCGGCTGCCGGCGCCGTCCGAGTCCTTCCAGCTGTAGTAGTAGTACTCCGTGGCCAGCGGGTCGGGCTTGAGGTCGTAGGACTGGCGGCCCAGCTCGGCGGTGGCCGCGAAGCCGGCGCTGCCGCCGGCCATCTCGAACAGCGACGCGTTGGTCAGCGTGAACGACAGGTTCTGGGTCTCCGACTCCGGGTTGTACGTGGTGCGGGCGAAGATGGAGTCGTACTCGGCGCGGGTCAGCGGCGTGTACATGCGCGAGTAGTCGGCGTCGTAGATCGGGTAGCCGTCGCCGTCGTAGCCCAGCAGCGGGCCAAGGAACAGGTCGTTGGCGGCCGAGGCCACGATCTGCGGCCAGCTGATGCGCGCGCGGTACTGCGAGTGGCTCAGCGCCGCCTCGTAGTCCCAGTCGCTGCCGATGGTGCCGGTGAAGCCGGTGGTCACGCCGAAGGTCTTCTGCACGGTGTTGACCATGCCGGTGCCCAGGCCGCCCATTTCCTCCACCGTGAACTGGCGCTGCCAGTACTCGAGCTGGTCGGTGTTCTGGTTGTAGAAGTAGTCCCACTCGATGCCGTCGGGCGTCATCAGCGACCAGCTGCGCGGCGCGCGGAACAGCGACACCTCGTGGCGGCCGGCCTGCACGTCGGCGAACCAGCGCATGCCGTTGGCCATGTCGTAGCCCATCGAGGCGAACAGGTTCACGCCGTCGCGCTCGCTCACCATCGTGCGGTAGGCCACCGCGCGGTCGGAGCCGCAGTAGTAGCCGTAGTTGCGGCGGTAGGCGTGCTGCATCGTGCCTTCGTTGAGGCCCGACAGCGCGGCGCAGGTGTCCTCGCCCGGGTCGATGTAGTCGTCCCACCAGTCGGTGATCAGGAAGTTGCGCGGCGGGTAGCCGTAGCGCGAGGGATTGGGCGCGTCGAAGCTCGAGTCCTGCTGCCGGCGCTGGAAGCCCCAGATCGGGTCCTGCGCCCGGTATTCCAGGCCCGCCACCACGTTGAAGTTGCCCTTGCCCAGGCCACCGGAGATGTTCAGGCGGTGCGAGGCACCGTCGCCGCGCTCGGTCTGGCCGTAGCGGTAGTCGATGGTGGTGCCGTCGGCTTCCCTCTTCAGGATCAGGTTGACCACGCCGGAGATCGCGTCCGAACCGTAGATGGCGGACGCACTGCCGGTGAGCACCTCGATGCGGTCGATCATGCCCAGCGGCAGGCTGGAGATGTCGGTGAAGTTGCTGCGGCCGCCGAAGGGCAACGGGAAGTCGGCGATGCGCCGGCCGTTGACCAGCACCAGCGTGTGGTTCGGGCCCAGCGCGCGCAGGTCCACCTGCTGCGCGCCCGGCGAGAAGTCGGCGCCACCGGCCGACTGCTGGCTCTGGGTCTCGCCGCCGTTCTGGGTGAGCGATGCCAGCACGTCCGGCACGCTGACGAAACCGCCGGCCTTGATGTCGGCGGCGGTGACCACGGTGATCGGCGCCGGGCCTTCGATCTGGGTGCGCGGGATGCGCGAGCCGGTCACCTGCAGCGTCTCGAGCACCGCCGGCGGCTCCTCGGCCTGCGCGGCGGGCGCGGCCGGGGCCGGTTCGGCCTGGGCGCGCGGCGCCGGCGCGGGCGCCGCGGCGTCGCTGCGCACGATCACCACCGCACCCGACTCCCCGCGCCGGGCGGCGAAGCCGCTGCCGGCCAGCAGCCGGTCGAGCGCCTGGTCCGAGGTCAGCGTCCCCTGCACGCCCCCCGTCTCCACGCCGCGCAGCTGGTCGGCCGGGTAGACCACCTGGGTGCCCGACTGGCGCGAGAGCGCGTCCAGTGCGCCGGCGAGGCTGCCGGCCGGGATGTCGATCGGCCGGGCCGGCGGTTCCTGCGCGTGCGCGGAAAGCGCCGCGGAACAGGCCAGGCTCAACAGCAAGTGTCGAAACTTCAAGCGCATGATTCCCTCCCCTGGTGGGCGCGCGAGGCGGCGCCCTCAAGCATCACGACGAACGAGCCGGGCAAATCCCCCCCTTCCCCGGGAGGGGGTGCTCAGCGGCAGGCGGCCGCGCCGGCCGAGTGCAGCACGATCGCCTGCTCCCGGCGCTCGGCGCACACCGGGAAACCGGCCTCGAGCAGTGCGACGAAGGTTTCGAGGTTGTCCCAGCGGAAGCTGCCGCCGACGCGCAGGGCGGCCGCGGTCGGGTCGCCCAGCTCCAGGCGGCGGGCGTTGTAGCGGTTGAACTCGTCGGCGGCCGCGGCCAGCGAGGTGTCCTGGAAGGCCAGGAAGCCCTCGCGCCAGTCCACCAGCCGCGCCACCTCCTCCAGCGACTGCCGGCGCACCAGCACGCCCTCGCCGCTGGTGCTGGCCACGCTGCCGGCCGGCAGCAGCGTGGGCTGCCCCTGGCGCTCGCCGCCCGGCTCGAGCCGCACGGTGCCCTCGGTCACCACCACGCGCAGTTCCTCGCCCTGGCGGCGCACCGAGAACGCGGTGCCCACCGCCACCACGCGGTAGTCGCCCACGGCCACCACGAAGGGGCGGGCGGCGTCCCTGGCCACTTCGAAATAGCCCTCGCCGCGGGTGAGCTCGACCCGGCGCTGGCCGCGGTCGAGCCGCACGTGGATGCGGCTGTCGCTGCCGAGCGTGGCGCGCGAGCCGTCCGACAGCGGCACGGTGTCGAGCTTGCCCAGCGCGGTGCGGTAGTCGGCGGTTTCGATGCCGCTGCGCCACCAGGCGCCGGCCAGGCCGAGGCCCAGCACCAGCACGGCCGCCAGCCCCGCCGCACCCCGGATCCAGCGCCGCGGGCGTGCCGGCGTCGACGCCGGCCGGGGCCGGGGCGTCATCACGCTCACGCCGCCGCCGTTCGCCGCCGGCTGCACCGGTGCCAGCGCGCGCAGGCGCGCGGCCTGCTCCCAGGCCGCCTGCACGCGCAGGAAGGCCACGCGGTGCGCGGTGTCGGCCGCCAGCCACGCCTCCAGCGCCGCCGCCTGGGTTCCGTCCCAGTGGTCGCCCTCGCGGCGCGCCAGCCATTCGGCGGCGCGTCGGTCAGTCTGCGTGCTGGCGTGCATTGCGCTTCTCCCGTCGCGCCACGGCCGGCGCAAGCGCCGCCAGGTCGAGGCCGTCGCCGGTGCCGCCGTGGAAACCCTCGGCCATCAGGCGCATGCCCTTGGCCAGGTGCTTTTCCACCGTTTTCTCGCTGATGCCCAGGCGCGCCGCCACCTGCTTTTGCGACAACTCCTCCACCCGACGCAGCCACACCACCTGACGGCAGCGGGCCGGCAGGCGGTCGAAGGCATCCGACAGCCGACGCAGCACCTGGCGGGCGCCGCAACAGTGCTCCGGCGACAACCCGTCCACCATCAGGACGTTCAAGGCCTCGAAATCACCCATCGTCTCGATCGAAACCACCCGGCTGCGCCGCACCCGGTCGGCCAGCAGGTGCCGGGCGGTGGCGAAGAGGAAGGCCTTGGGTTGTTCGGGCAGCGCCTTGCCCGCGGCCTCGTAGACGCGCACGTAGACTTCCTGGCGCAGGTCGGCCAGTTCATCGCGGTGGGGCCAGCAGCGGCGCAGCAAATGCATCAGCGCCGCCTCGTGGACGAGGATTTCTCGGACGAACCAGTCGTCGTGGCAGGCGGGCATGCCCCACACCATAGCCCAAGGCCCGGGGTGGGGATATTGGACCTCCGTTCGTCCCATACTGGAGGATCAAAAAAAAGGGGAGCGCGGCATGGCTGGACGTGGCAGGTGGCTTTGGACCCTGGGCTTGGCCCTGCTCGCACCGCTGGCCTCGGCCGCGGACTACGCCCACTACCAGCTCGGCGACCCGACCGCGCCCACGCCCGGCCAGGTGCGCCCCGGCCTGCTGCTCATGGGCGGCGGCGACCGCAACCACGACGCCCTGCGCTGGTTCTTCGAGCGCGCCGGCAACGGCCACGTGGTGGTGCTGCGCGCCTCGCTGGCCAACGAGGTCGCCGAGGAGTTCTACGGCGAGGTCGGCGGCCTGGCCTCGGTGGAAACCTACGTGGTGGCCAACCGCGAAGCCTCCACCGACCCGGCCCTGCTGCGCAGCCTGGCGCGCGCGGACGGCATCTTCATCGCCGGCGGCGACCAGTCGCGCTACGTGCGCTACTGGCGCGGCACGCCGGTGGCGGCGGCGCTCGAAAAGCACGTTCGCGACGGCAAGCCGATCGGCGGCACCAGCGCCGGCCTGGCCATGCTGGGCGAATACGTCTACGGCGCGATGGACGGCGCCAGCCAGGTCAGCCCGCTGGCCCTTGAAGACCCGCTGGGCCCGGGCAACACCATCGAAACCGGCTTCCTGGACCTGGCGCTGCTCAAGGGCGTGCTCACCGACACCCACTTCCGCGAGCGCAACCGCCTGGGCCGGCTGGTGGCCTTCGTGGCCAAGGCCGAGGCGATGGCCGGTGAAGACCGCCGCATCGTCGGCCTGGGCGTGGACGAGGACGCGGCGCTGGCGGTGGACGCCGACGGCCGCGCACGTGTTTATGCGACCGCGCCGGGCGCCGGCGCAACGGTGGTGCCGGGCGGTTTCCCCCGCACCCAGCGCGAGGACGAGGCGATGCAGCTCGAACGCTTCGAGGTGCTCGGGGTCGACGTCGACTCGGTGCTGCACCTGCCGTCGGGTCGCGTCGAGAACCCGGCTTTCCGCCGCACCTATGCGGTGCGCGACGGCGTGCTGGTGGCGCTGGACTCGCCGCTGCTGGTCATCCACGGCGGTGCCGGCGTGGAGCGCGCCGGCCTCGACGCCAGCGACGAGGCCGCGGCCCGCGCCGCGCTCGAGGCGGCGCTGCGCGCCGGCCACGCCGAGCTGATGGCCGGCAAGCCGGCGCTGGACGCCGTCACCGCCGCGATCACCCTGCTCGAGGATGCGCCGCAGTTCAACGCTGGCCGCGGCGCGGTGTTCACGCACGAGGGCCGCAACGAGCTCGACGCCTCGCTGATGGACGGCGCCAGCGGCCGCGCCGGCGCGGTGGCCGGCCTGCACCGGGTGCGCAACCCGATCCAACTCGCGCGCGCGGTGATGGAGAAGTCGCGCCACGTGATGATGGTGGGCGACGGCGCCGAGGCCTTCGCGGCCGAGCAGCAGGTCGAGCTGGTCGATCCGTCCTGGTTCCGCACCGAGAAGCGCTGGCGCCAGCTGCAGGACGCCCTCGCCGCCGAGGCCGACACCCAGGCCAGCGCGCCGCTGCCGGCCAAGGCCTTCTTCGGCACCGTCGGCGCCCTGGCGCTCGACAACGGCGGCCGACTGGCCGCGGGCACCTCCACCGGCGGCATGACCAACAAGCGCTACGGCCGCGTCGGCGACTCGCCGATCATCGGCGCCGGCACCTGGGCCGACGAGCGTTGCGCGGTGTCGGGCACCGGCTGGGGCGAGTTCTACATCCGCGCCGCGGCGGCGCACGACATCTGCGCGCGCATGAAGTACCGCGGCGTGGACGTGCAGCGCGCGGCCGAGGCGGTGATCAACCGGACCATCCCGGCCAGCGGCGGCGACGGCGGCGCGATCGCGATGGGGGCCGACGGCAGCGTGGCCTTCCCGTTCAACACCGAGGGCATGTACCGCGGCTGGATCGGCGCCGACGGCGTGCCGCACGTGGCGGTGTTCCGCGGCGAAGAACTGCCGGAGCCGCGCTTCACGGGTCGCTGAGCGCCCGCCCCCTCAGCAACGGCCGGCGCGCTCCGCAAGCCAGTCGGCCAGCGCCCGGGCGTCCGCGCCGCTGCGCGTGAAGCCGAAGGCGTGTTCCGGGTCGCGCTGGCGGTCGAGCCAGATGCCCTCGGCCACCGGCGGGCGCGTGGCGGCCAGCCACAGCGCGGTGTCGGCGCCTTCGTCGGCACTGCGCAGTACGCGCCGGAACACCTTGCGGAAGCCGGGCAGCGAACTGCGCACGCCGTCGGTGTCCACCCAGCCCGGGTGCATCACCCAGGCCTTGGGCGCATCGGGGCCCAGCGAATTCCAGTAGTGGGTCAGTTCGACCTGGGCGCGCTTGTGCTGGGCGTAGGCGAGGAAGCCGTCGTGCCGTCCGGCATCGGGGGCTTCGAGTTCATCCAGCGACAGCGCGGCGCCGTACATGCCGCCCGAACTCATCGAGATGATGGCGCTGCGCGCATCGAGCGCGCCTTCGCGGCGCAGCGCGGCGTCCAGCACCCAGTGCCCGAGCAGGTTGGTCGCGAAGCTGCGCTCCACGCCCTCTTCGGTGCGGCCGAACTCGTGCAGCATCACCCCGACGTTGTGCACCAGCACGTCCACGCGGCCGGAGGCGGCGATGGCCGCGGCGACGCGGCGCAGCTCGGCCGCCAGCGACAGGTCCACCTGCACGGCCTCGATGCGGCCGGGGCCCTTTGCCCCGGCCACCAGGGCGTCGAGCTTGCGGCCGTCGCGGGCCAGGGCCAGCACGGTGGCGCCCCGGGCCGCCGCGCCCAGCGCGATGGCGCGGCCGATGCCGCCGGTGGCGCCGGTCACGACCCAGCGCTGGCCGCCGAAGTCGGCATCCAGCGGCGCGCGCACGCGCCGGCGGTGGCCGATCCGCGAAAACGGCACGGCGAATCGCGCGTAGAAAATCAGGGCGCCGATGAGCTTTTTCATGGCGCCAAGATGCGCCGGCCGGTGCCGTCGCGAAGTGAAGACGGGCTCAGCCCGCCAGGCCTTCCACCCGCCAGGCCAGCTCGGTGCCGGCGCGCAGCGGCACCAGGGCGGTGGCGCCCTCGCCCAGCTCGGCCGGGACCACCCAGGGCTCGCGCACCAGGGTGATCGTGCCGGTGTTGCGCGGCAGGCGGTAGAAATCCGGGCCGTGGAAGCTGGCGAAGCCTTCGAGCCGGTCGAGCGCGTTCTCCTGCTCGAACACCTCGGCGTAAAGCTCGATGGCGCCGTGCGCGCTGTACATGCCGGCGCAGCCGCAGGCCGCTTCCTTGGCGCCGCGGGTGTGCGGGGCGCTGTCGGTGCCCAGGAAGAACTTCGGGCTGCCGCTGGTGGCGGCGGCGACCAGCGCCAGGCGGTGCTCCTCGCGCTTGAGCACCGGCAGGCAGTAGTGGTGCGGGCGGATGCCGCCGGTGAAGATGGCGTTGCGGTTCATCAGCAGGTGGTGCGGCGTGATGGTGGCCACCACGTTGGCCGGCGCCGCCGCCACGAACTCTGCGGCCTGCCGGGTGGTGATGTGCTCGAGCACGATGCGCAGCTTCGGGTAGCGCTGCACCAGCGGCCTGAGCAGGGTGTCGATGAACACGGCCTCGCGGTCGAACACGTCCACGTGCGCGTCGGTCACTTCGCCGTGGATGAGCAGCGGCAGGTCGTGCTGCTCCATCGCCGCAAGCGTCTCGTGGCAGCGGCTGATCTGCTGCACGCCGGAGTCGGAGTTGGTGGTGGCGCCGGCCGGGTACCACTTCACCGCATGCACGAAGCCCGATGCCTTCGCCTCGGCGATGTCGGCGGGCGTGGTGCGCTCGGTGAGGTAGAGCGTCATCAGCGGCTCGAAATCCAGGCCCGCCGGCAGCGCCTTGAGGATGCGCTCGCGGTAGGCGCCGGCCAGCGCGGCGTTGACCACCGGCGGCACCAGGTTGGGCATGACGATGGCGCGGCCGAAGCGGCGCGCGGTGTCGGGCAGCACCCGCGCCAGCATGTCGCCGTCGCGCAGATGCAGGTGCCAGTCGTCGGGGCGGGTGAGGGTGAGGCGGGTGGCGGTCATGGCGGCACGGGGGTGGGTCGGCGAGGCCCCTATTGTCGCCGATCCCGCCCGCTGCCGCCCTCAGCCGCCGACCGGCTGCGGCGGTTTGCCGGGATCCGGGGCAAGCCCCTCCTGTTCAAACAGGATCTGGAATTGGCCAAGGGACTCAGCGACTTCCGGCCATCCTGCCTTGATGGCGTTGGCCTTCATGCGGGAAAGGACGCCCGGCTCGGCCCGCGGACGCCCTGCCCTGAGCGAGGGCGGCAGGTCCTGGGGGGACATGGCCCACGGAAGCAGGCTGCGCCCGGTGGCTGCCGTCTCGGCAGCGATCACCGCCGCGATGCGAAGCCCACCCTCGTCGATATCACCCCAGTGGTAGATGGAAGCCCGGGCCGGCAAGCCCGCCAGCAGGCAGCGATAAGCGCGGCGCCAGGCAGGTGACGGCATCCCGCCCGAGTAGACCAGCACGAGCGGCAGGTCGGCCCAGGCTTGCGTCGCCTGGTGGAAGCTCGTCAGGTTCTCGATGCTGACCAGGCAGGGCGCGGTGGTGGTGAATCCTTCGATCGCCCTGGCCGCGACCCCCAGATACGGCCTGGCCAGACGAACACCCTGCGTGGCCAAGATGAGCTCGCCCTCGCCCGCGACCAGCATCGGCTGCGGCTCACGCCGCAGGCCACAGGCCGCCCAGATGTCATCCCGGGAAAGGCCGGTGGGCGAGACCTCGCCCAAGGCCAGCACTTCCAGCCAGGGCGTCAGTCGCTCGATGCGCTTGCTGTCACCGAACAGACGCGTGCTCTCCTGGCGCAGGATACGTTCCTCGCCCGGCACCTGCGCTTCGATCACGCGGACCGCATCGGCGACGTCGTCCAAGGCTTCCGGCCCCCGGCCACGCACCTTCCGGTTTTCGCGCCACGCCTGGAGGAGCCGGCCGATGACATCAAAGCGGCTGATCGAAGGGGCCAGGCACTTCTCGGCCGCGGCGACCTGGTCGCCGTGCGGGACGATCCCCAGGTGGGACGCCAGCCTTGCGATGTCGCGAACCTCGATCGACTTCAGCCTCTCGCCGTCGCCGCGAAGCCGGTCGCGATCGACGACGATCGCGCCTTCGCGTTCGGCAAGGCGGACCTGCGCCTCGAAGGACTCAAGGTCCTCCAGCGTCGGCAGCGAGGTGTACTCGGGGCAGGACGCTTCGGTCATCTTCATTCGCACGGGACGGTCGCCGCCGCGCCGATGCGCGGCTTCTGCGCGCCGCAGCAAACGTTCAAGCGCCGTGCGCGCCGGCGTCATCCCGGGGCGACCTGCGCGGCGATCCGCGCGGCCTCGTCCGCCAGCAACTCCGGGTGCAGGTCGAACTGGTCGCTCTGCAGCAGCGCGCGGCCGGCCTCGGTGACCTCGATGCGCTCGACCTGCAGCAGGTCGCCGTCGCGGAACAGCTCGAGGTAGCTGTCGAGCACGCCGCTGAGCGTGCCCTGCGCGGTGTCGGGCGCCGCCAGCACCAGCTGCAGGCCCAGCGAGCGCAGGTAGTTGGTGGTGGCGCGGGCGTTCTGGGCGTCGATCTTGTCGCCGAACTCATCGAGCAGGATCAGGCCCAGCCCGCCGGACTGGCCCTCGGTCTTGCCGTAGGCGGCGGCCAGGGCCGCGCCGGCGATCACGTACAGCGGCGCACGGTGCTCGCCACCCGAGCCCGAGCGCATGCGCTCGCTGAGCGTGCCGACCACGCGCTCGTCCTGGCGGATCTGCACTTCGAAGCTGAAGAAACGCCGGTAGTCGTCCAGCGGCGAAGCCACCGCGCCCTTGCCGCCGGCGCGCTCCTCGATCACATCGCGGAAGGCCGGAGGCAGCTCGCCGGCACTGCCGAACAGCCCGTCCTCGCCGCCCAGGTCGGCGGCGCGCTGGATGAAGCGGTGCAGCTCGCGGTACTCCGGCGCCACCTCGTAGTGGAACTGGTAGCGCTCGTTGTTGGAGAACGCCGGGCTGGCGCGCAGCGTGCGGTTGAGCGTGTTGATCTGCTCGCGCAGCCGGGTGAAGTTGTCGTAAAGCGCCGAGGCCACGTTCGAGCGGAAGGTCTCGACCGCGGTGGAGTAGGCCTGGTCGGCCTCGCCCTGGTACTGCACCAGTTCGGTATCGCGCAGGCGGGTGAGTTCGCGGTCGAGCACCGCGCGGGCCTCGCGCCAGGCATCGGGGTCGAAATCCAGCACCAGGCCATGGTCCTTGGCGTACTGGGCCAACTGGCTCCAGGCCTCGGGCAGCGCGCGCGCCAGGGTGGCGTCGGCATCGCGGGCGCGCTCCTCGCAGCGCTGCCGGCGTTCCTGCAGGCTGGGGTGGCGCTCGTCGAGCTCCTCGCGCTGGCGCTCCACCCGCGCCGGGTCGACGTCGGGATGGGCAAAGGCGGCGACCGCGCGGCGGGCCGCGCCCTCTTCCTGGGTGCGCAGCGCCTCGAGCAGGGACTCGGCGCGCTGGGCGGCGTCGTTGGCCAGCGCCAGCCGGCCCGACAGGTCCAGCACCTGCTGGTCGAAGCCGGCGGCCTCGCGCGACAGCGCCTGCACGCGCTCGGCCAGGCGCACCAGGTCGGGGTCGAGCGCCGCTTCCTGCTGTTCGCGCAGCAGGCGGTAGCGCGCCTCGGCCTGGCGGTGCTGCAGGGCGCGCGCGTGCAGCGCGTCGGCCGCGGCCTCGGGATCGGCCAGCGTCGCCAGCGCCTGGTGCACGGCCTCGGCGCGCTGCAGCAGCGGCTCGAGCCGGCGCAGGGTGCGTTCGGCGCCGTCGAGCTCGTCGTGCAGCACGCGCAGGCGGTCGCGGCCGTCGGCGGCGCCGATCTTCAGGTCGCGCGCGGCCGGCAGGCGCAGGCGCTCGATGCCGCCGCCCTTGCTGACCAGGCCGTCGCGGCTGAGCGCGTGGCGCGTGCGCACCAGCTCGCCTTCGGTTTCCACGCAGGCCATTTCGCCAAGCTGGCGGCGCAGGTAGGCCACGGCGTCGGCGTCCTTGCCCTCGACCAGCGCGGCGACCGAGCCCGCCGGCGCCGCGTCGGCGCCACGGCCGCGCCGGGCCTGGCTGGCGAGCGCGAGTTTCACGCCGTAGATGGCGTTCGGGCCCTTGAGCGAACGGTACAGGCGCACCGCCGCCTCCTCGTGTTCGGGCCGCACCAGTAGCGCCTCGACGTGTGGGCGCAGGTAGGCCTCGATCGCCGGCTGCCAGGCCGGGTCGGCCACGCGCACCAGGTCGCAGACCGGCGTGGCGGGGATGCCGGCGTCCTGCAGCAGGCCGACCAGGCGCATCACGTCCTCGCGCAGTTCGGCCTGGCCGGCGCTGACGCGCGACTGGTTGCGGCGCGCGGCATCACGCTGCTGGCGCGCCTGCTCCACCGCGGCGTGCAGCTGGCGCGCCTGCGCGGCCACGGCCACCAGCACCGGCAGGGCGGCGTCGAGCGCGGCGCGCACTTCGCCGTGCAAGGCCTCGGGGGTCCAGGGCAGGTCGGCGTCGGCCGGCAGCGCGCGCAGCGCGTCGTGCAGCGCCTGCCAGGGCGCCAGCGCGGCGGCGAGCGCCGGTGCGTCCACCGTCGCCAGTTCCAGCGTGGCGGCGGCGCGCAGCTGGTCGCGCACGAAGCCGACCTGGCGCAGCAGCTCCTGCTTGAGCTGGCCGAGCGTGTCGCGGTCGCGGCCGGCGACCTGGTCGAAGCTGGCCTGCTCGCCGTAACCGGCGCTGCCCTCGAGCCGCTGGCGCGCGTGTTCGTGCGCCTCGCGGGCACGGTCGCGCTCGGACTTGGCGGCGGCGAGCGCACGCGTGGTGTCGGCGGCCTGTCGCTGCGCCGCCTCCACCGCCTGGCCGGCGGCGTCGACCTGTTCGCCCAGCTGGTCGCGTTCGTATTCGGCCGCCAGCGCGCGGTACGAGGCCGAACGCACGGCCTGCGCGGCGACCTTGGCGTACTGCGACTCCACCAGCTCGGCGGCTTCGATGCGGCGCGCCACCTGCTCGATCTTCTCCTTGAGCAGGCGGAAGGTCTCGAGCACGGCGCGGAAGCGCTGCACGTCGGTGGGCCGGTCCTCGGCCACCAGGGTGCGCACGAAGATGTCCACGTCGTCCACGCGCTGCAGGTTGAGCGCGTTCTGGAAGGCCTTGCGATAGGCGTTGGCGTCCAGGTGCGCGGTCGGCGACGGCCGCAGGCGGTGCAGCAGGTCCTTCACGAAGCGGTCGGCGACGGCGTGGAACTCGGCCTTGGTGCCGGCGGCCTTGCAGCGGCGCGCGGCGAGCTCGCGGAAGGCCGGCCAGGCCAGCGGCAGCTGGCGGCCGTCGACGGTCTCGAGGTGGTCTTCGAGCGCCAGGTCCACGCCCGGCAGCAGGTACAGGCCGTGCACGCGGTGCTCGGGCTCGTCGGCCGAGGCGCCGAGCGCCACGCCGGCGGTCAGCGGCTCGCCGCTGGCTTCGTCGCGGAACACCAGGCTGATGTAGGTCGTCGCGGTGCGGCGCTTGCGGCCGTCCTCGCCGCTGCGGAACACGCCCAGGCAGTAGTCGCGGATGCTGCGCGCGCGGGCGCTGCCGCCGGCCTGGGCGTTGAAGCGGATGCGGCTGCGGTCGGCGCCCAGCAGCACGATCTGCAGGGCGTCGAGCAGGGCGCTCTTGCCGGCGCCGTTGGGCGCGATGATGGCCGTGGTCGGGTCCAGCGCGAGGCTCTGCGCCTCGAACAGGAAGAACTGCACCAGGTGGACGCGCTCAAGCCGTTGCATCGTCGGCCTCCAGGTCGGTGTCGGCGTCGCCCAGGTCGGCCAGGTCCTCGTCCTCGTCGCGGTTGTGCTGGTCCAGGCGCTGCAGCCAGGTGGCGCCGACGATCTCGACGATGGCCGGGCGCACCAGCAGGTGGAAGGGCTGCGGGTCGTCGGGCTCGGGCTCGAGCAGGCGGGCGACGCCCCAGCGGCGCATGGCGCGCAGCAGGCCGCGCAGCTGGCCCACGTCGGGCATCGGCCGCCCGGTCAGCGCGGGATAGGCCTCCTGCAGCACGGGCAGTTCGACCAGCACTTCGCCGCCCTCCTCTAGTTCGCCCTGGCGGATGGCCTCGTCATAGCGCTGGCGCAGCACCAGCAGCAGCAGCGTCTCCTCCAGGCTCACCGGCGTACCCTCGCCATGCGCCGGCAGCGCCACCACGTAGCGGTGGTGTGCGTTGCGCTCGAGCCGGATGCCCAAGGGCGCCAGCGCCGCGGCGAAATCCTCCAGGTGCGCCTCGACCAGGTGGTAGGCGACGCGGCTGCCGCGGTCGGCGGCATACAGCACCTGCTCGGTGACCAGGCGATAGGCCGCGCGCTCGAAATCCTGCACGGCGTACAGGCCGTTGGAGAGCTGGCTGAGGGTGTTCCAGTTGCGCTTCATGCGGTTTTCCGAAGGCGGTGCAGCACGAAACGCGGCGCCCGCAGGTAGTCCGAATCACCCGGCTCGCCGGGCAACAGTTCGACCCGGAAGCCGCGCAGCACGCGGCCCAGGGGATCATCGCGGCGCAGGCCGCCGGGACGCTGGCTGCGCAGGGCGGCCGTCACCAACAGCTGGTAGGCACGGAAGTCACCGATCGAATCGATCGCCATGCCGGTCGATTCGATCCGGTCGCCCTGGCCGAGGTGGCGGCCGACATAGGCCGCCATGTCTTCCGGCGTCACCAGGCGCGCGCGCTTCATGCGACGCAGCAGCGACAGGCGCGCCAGCTGTTCGGGCGTGGGCGCCTGCACCTGGTTGGCGCTGCGCGGGATCGGCCGGGCGCGCTGGCGCGGCGGGCGCAGGCGCGTCTCATCCGCCAGCGTCCCGGGCCCCACCGGCAGCCGCAGCGCCTCGGGCGCGGCGGCCAGGGCGCCGGCGACGGCACGGCGCAGCAGCACGTCAAGCCGGTCGGGAGCGCGCAGGCGATAGTCGAGGAAGGCCAGGGCACGGCGGTTGGCCTGCCGGATGTCCTCGTCCAGGCGCGCCAGGTACTCGTCGATGCGCTCGAGTTCCCGAAGGCGGTCGATGGCGCGCTGGAGGCGCGCCGCGGCGCGGGCGTCGTCGCCGGCCACCAGGT
Source organism: Arenimonas caeni (assembly GCF_003024235.1). Lineage (GTDB taxonomy): Bacteria > Pseudomonadota > Gammaproteobacteria > Xanthomonadales > Xanthomonadaceae > Arenimonas > Arenimonas caeni. The sequence continues at coordinate 31,045 of NZ_KZ679096.1, forward strand.
GCTCGCGGTACCAGGCCAGCAGGCGGGCGCGGTGTTCGGTCTCCAGCTGCCGCGCCATCGCCAGGATGGCGCCGCGGCGGGCCAGCGGGTGGCCGGCGGCATGCAGATCGGCGTAGTCGCCAATGAAAAAGCGCGAGACGTAGTCCTCGAACAGCTGGCGGGCGAACTGGGCGGTGGACTCGGCGCGGCTGAGCTCAGGCATCAGGTCGCGCACCTGCAGGCTCATGGCCGCCAGCGCCGACAGCAGCCGGCGCGACTGGTCGGCCGCCTCGTCCAGCGCATCGGCGCCGGCACGGCCCTCGACCACCTGCTGCAGCTGCAGCTCGATCGAGCGGATCCGCGCCGAGACGAAGGTCGGGCCGCGCTCGCTGAACTCGAGCAGCAGCGACATGAGCTGCGACACCACCGGCGACATCGACACCATCTCGCGCACGCCGACGCGCTCCTGGCGGAGCCAGCCGGCGGCGCGGAAGCGCTCGTAGATGGCCGCGGCGCGCTGGCCGGGCCCGGCGTCGGGCGCCTCGCCGTCCTCCTTCTCCCAGGGGTCGTCGGTGAGCAGGTAACGCTCGATCGCCGCCGTGATGTCCCGCCGCGGCAGGCCGGTGCTGGGCGGCAAGGGGGCGTCCGGGCCGAAGAATTCGTCGAACAGCCGGCACAGAAGCAGCCAGTAGTGCTGCCGGTTGGGCGAGGCCAGCGGGCCGAAGATGCCCGGCGGCACGACCCGGAACAGTGCCGGCGGGGCGGCCGGGGTCACGCGGGGACGGGGGTTCGTGCAGGCATCCCGTGAAGGTACCGCAGCGACCGCGGCCGGAAAATATTGACGGCGGACCGGGTTTGTGGGGCGCGCGGCGGGTCTAGCCGCCGACCCAGGCCCGCAGGCGATCCTCGTCCAGGTGCCCCACTTTCACCAGGATCCGCGCCCCCTCCCGCGTGAACGGCGCATGCCGCGACAAATGCGGGCTGCGCAGCCAGCTGCCGGCCGGGTAAGCACCGTGCTCGTCCTCGAACACGCCGCTGAGCACCAGGATTTCCTCGCCGCCGAAGTGGGTGTGCGGCTGGAACACCGTGCCCGGGGCCCAGTCCACCAGCGCGGTGTGTTCGGTGCCGAAGCTGTGCAGGGGCATCACCCGCAGGCCGGGCACCAGGCCGGGGCGCCACTCGCCGCGGTCGGTGTCGATGGCCACGGTGGCGTCATCGCCCGGCGCGAACTGGCGCAGCTTCACGAACAGCGTGCAGCCCGGCCCGCTGCGCGGGGCATGGCGCGAGCCGTCGGGGTTGCGCAGGTAGCTGCCGGGGCCGAAGTCGCCGCGTTCGTCGCTGAACACGCCCTCGAGCACCAGGATCTCCTCGCCCATCGGGTGGGCGTGCTCGGGAAAGGCCGAGCCCGGGGCGTAGCGCACCAGGCTGGTGGCGCGCGCCTGTTCGCCGCCGATGCGGTCGAGCAGGCGGCGCTCGACCCCGGGGGACGGCGAGGGCTGCCAGGGGGCGTCGTCGGGGCGGACGACGACGCGCTGTTGGAAATCGGCGTTGATGCGCATCCGGGAAGTCTACGGCCCGGGCCGTGCAGGTTTCGTGGGGGCGGCTCAGCAGTCGAACCGGAAGGGCGACCAGCCCAGGCGGCGAAGCCCGGTCACGTATTCGCGCGTATAGCCGGGGAAGATCGCCACCACCTTGCCGTCGTCCATCCGGTACCAGCTGCGGCACTGCGCCCACACCGAGCGGCCCAGGCGCTCCTGCAGGGCCGCGTTGTGCCCGCGCATCGCCTCCTCGCGCACTTCGATGGCCTTGTGGCCACCGTCCGCCACCGCGCGCATGCAGGCGATGGCGTGCTGCACCGCCGGCTCGATGTAGAGCAGCGTGGAGGTGTGGCCGGTGGCGGTGTTCGGGCCCAGCATCAGGTAGAGGTTGGGGAAACCCGCCACGTGGATGCCGTGGAAGGCCTCGGGGCCGTCGCGCCAGGCCTCGGCCAGGGTGCCGCCGCCGCGCCCGTGCACCTGCAGCGACTGCAGCAGGTGCACGGTGTCGAAACCGGTGGCGCAGACCAGCGCGTCGAGCCCGATGTCCCGGCCGTCGGCGGTGCGGATGCCGGTGGGCGTGATGCACCCGATGCCCTCGGTCACCAGCTCCGCAGCGGGCCGGCCTCCCGCGGCCTGTGCGAAAACCGGGTAATAGTCGCTCGCGTAGATGATGCGCTTGCAGCCCAGCGGGTAGTCGGGCTCGAGCTTGCCGCGCAGCGCCGGGTCGGGCAGCTGCACGCGGCGATGGCGCGCGGCCCACCAGAGCATGAAGCGGCGCATCAGCGTGCCGTCCTGGAAACCGCGGCGGCCGAGCTCGAGGAACCACACCCAGCCGTGGCGCACGGCCCAGGCATAGGGCGGAAAGCGCGCCAGCCAGCCGTCGAACCAGGAGTAGCGGCGCTCGAGCCGCGGCAGGATCCAGTTCGGCGTGCGCTGGAACACATGCAGGCTCGCCGCCTCGCGGGCGATCGGCGGGATCAGCTGCACCGCCGTCGAGCCGGTGCCGATCACGCCCACGCGCTTGCCGGCCAGTGGTGCGGCGGCGTCCCAGCGGGCGGAGTGCAGCTTCAGGCCCCGGAAGTCGTCGATGCCCGGGATGTCGGGCCAGCGCGGCTGGCTCAGCGGGCCGGTGCTGCAGATGAAGTGGCGCGCCACCACGGTGTCGCCGCGGTCGGTGCGCAGGTGCCACAGGCCGGTGGCTTCGTCGTAGCGCGCCTCGGTTAGCCGCGTGCCCAGGCGCAGGCGCGCCGAGACGCCGTGCCGGTCGGCCAGCGACTGCTGGTAGGCGTGGATCTCGGGCGCGCTGGCGAAGCGCTGGCGCCAGTGCGGATTGGGCGCGAAGGAAAAGCTGTAGGCCGGCGCCGGCACGTCCACCTGCGCGCCGGGGTAGCGGTTGTCCCACCAGGTACCGCCCAGGCCCTCGGACTGCTCGAGCATCACGAAGTCGTGCAGGCCGGCCTTGCGCAGCCCGATGGCGGCGCACAGACCGGACATGCCGGCGCCGAGGATCACGGTGTGGTGGGCCTGGACGTGAGGGGCTGCGCGATCGAGCACGCGCGCGACGAACCAACCCAGGCGCGCCAGCGCCGCATCCGCCGCCGCCAGCTGGCCGGCATGCAGCTGGAACACGTGCCACAGGCCCTCGTTGAAGTCGCGCACGACCTCCACGCCTTCGGCCCGCAGCGTTTCCACCAGCGCCTCGCTCTGCGGCCGCAGCAGGTCGTCGCTGCCGAATTGCACCAGCGTCGGCGGCAGGCCGCGCAGGTCGGCCAGCAGCGGCGAGACCTTCGGGTTGGCCAGGTTGTCGCCGGCGTAGGCGCGGTGGTTGGCGCGCGCCCATCCGGGGCTGAGCATCGCCTCGCCCTTCGGCGGCACCAGCGCGGTCTCTTCGCGCAGGTCGCCCAGCGGCGCCAGCAGCACGAGCGCGGCGGGCGCGGGCAGCTCCTGTTTGCGAAGCTCGAGGGCCAGCGCGAGCGCCAGCCCGCCGCCGGCGGAATCGCCGGCCACCACGACCGGGCCGCGCGCGGCCAGTTCGCGGTACACGGCCAGCGCATCGTCCAGCGCCGCGGGGAAAGGGCATTCGGGCGCCAGCCGGTAGTCCGGCACGTGCACCGGCACGCCGCACTGGCGCGCCAGCCAGGCGGCCAGCGCGCGGTGCGTGCGCGGCGAGCCGGTGGTGTAGCCGCCGCCGTGCAGGTAGAGCACGGAACCTGCGCGCACCGCCGGCGCGCGGTCGTCGCGCCAAGACTCCGCGGGGATGCCGGCGATGGACTCGTCGTGTCGGCTGATGCCGCCGGGCAACACGCCGATGCCCGAGAGCGCGTGCATCCAGCGGCGCTGGAAGGGATAGCCGAAGCGCGGCCCGAGCACGGGCTTGAGCAGCAGGCGCAGTGTGTTGCGAAGCAGGAAGGCAGGCAGGCGCATGGGCTGAGCATAGGCGAGAGCGATATGCTTTTGGCATGCAGATGCACGCCACCTACCCACCGCCGCCGGCCATGATGGCGTCGTTCGCCGACGCCGTTTACCGCGTTTACGACCAGGGCCGCCGCATCGACCTGCGCATCGGCCAGCCCAACCCCGACATGGCTGCGCTGCTGGCACGCTTCGGCGCCAGCCACGGCGGCCTGGTCACCGGCGAAAACCCTTTCGGCCAGCAGCAGTCCGCCGAAGCCAACGCCGCCGCCAACGCCGAACTGGCCGCGGCCATCGATGCGCTCGGCCTGCCCCGCCTGCCCTCGGACGGCGGCAGCGAGGACGGGGCCTGGAACGAACCCGGCTTCCTGGTCGTCGGCGGCGAAGGCCAGCCGGCGGACGCGCTGGCCCGGCGCTTCCGCCAGGCCGCTTGGGTGCGCATCGAGGCCGACGGCAGCGCGCACCTCGCCGGCTGCGAGTACCCGCTGGCGTCGAGCGGCCTGGAGCCGTGCTGGCCGCCGCAGGTGTTTCCCGGCCCCGCTGGCGGAACCGGGCCGCAGCCTGCGTAAGGAGGGAATCCCGTCACGGAGGTTCCCCGATGAAGCCGACCCTGCTCGCCCTCGGCCTGGCCCTTGCCCTTCCCGCCCACGCCGCCGATCGCCTTGCCGACTGGACGCACGGCGAAGCGGGCATCTACACCTACGATCGCGGCGGCCCGGTGAAAGTCGGCCAGGTGGCCGCGGACGGCACGCTGGTGTTCGAGTGGCCCTCGGCGCCGTCCACGCAACAGACCCTGGCGCGCACCTACCCCTCCTGCCTGGAGGACGGTTCGCCGATCGCCCGGCCCGGGGCCGCGGAGTTCTGGCCCACCTCGCTGTTCATCGCCACCGACGACTCCGGCGACGAGGAACTGGGCTCACTGCACCTGGCCACCGCGCCCGGGGTGGTGGCCTGGCAGGCCAGCTACGGCGAGGCGGACGCCGTCGAGGGCGCCTGGTTCCAGTACGTCCACGTGAGCCAGGCGGCGACGGTCGAGGCACGATGCGAGATGCCGACCTACACCGGCGAAGGCGAGGATAGCTACGTGCAGGCCACGGAGTTCGCGCTGGCCTTCGAAGCGGGCTGGAACCTGGTGCGCAACGACATCACCACGCTGCACGCCGCGCCGTCGGGCCGCAAGCACGCGGCGGGCGTTCGCACCAGCGTCCAGTCCGGACCGGACGCGGACGCGAGCTGGCATTTCCGCGCCTACTGAACCAGCGCCTCAGACCCGGCCGGTCACCGGGATCAGCGCGCCGGTGATGGCGCCGGCCTCGTCGGAAAGCAGGAAGGCGATGGTCGCGGCCAGCTGCGCGGGCTGCACCCAGGCGCCGAAGTCCGCGTCGGGCATGTCGGCGCGGTTGGCCGGCGTGTCGATGATGCTCGGCAGCAGCGCATTGACGGTGATGCCGCGCGGCTTGAGCTCCTCGGCCAGGGCTTCGGTCAGGCGCATCACGCCGGCCTTGGAGGCGGCGTAGGCGCCCATGCCGGCGCCCGCCTTCACCGCGCCGTTGGCGCCGATGTTGATGATGCGGCCGCCATCGGGCAGGTGCGGCAGCGCCGCCTGCGTGGCCGCCACGGCGGTGCGCAGGTTCATCTGGTAAAGCTTGTCCCAGGTGTCGAGCGAACCGCCCTGCACCTTCTCCCAGGCGAAGCCGCCGGCGATGTTCACCAGGCCGTCGAGGCGGCTGTGGCGCCGGGCGATGGCGTCGAGGGCAGCAGCCGCCGAAGCGGCGTCGCCCAGGTCCACGCCGCCGTGCAGGCTGGCGGCGCCAAGCGCGGCGGGATCGCGCGGCGCATCGGCGCGGTCGATGGCGGCGACGCTGGCGCCGCGCGCCTGCAGCACCTGCACGACGGCGGTGCCGAGCGCGCCGAAGGCGCCGGTGATGGCGATGGTCTTGCCGACGAGGGACATGAATGGCTCCGGTAGTCCGAACGCCCGCATGGTACCCGAAGTGACTTTCGACACTGCGCGAAAGGCCCGCCGACCGGGCTTGATCGACATCCCGCCCGCCCGGGACGCCAGGAGTAGCCACCATGGATGCCATCATCAACGCGTTCGTCATGGGCGCCGCCGCGTGGGCGCTGTTCCTGCTGATGCGCTGGCCGTCCCCGGCCTGGGCCTGGCGCGCCGGACTGCTGTTCGCGGGCTACCTGGCGCTCGACGACCTCGCCACCGCGCTGACGCAGTGGCTGCCTGCGGCCAACCTGCTGCCGGGTGGCTGGAACTGGGAAGGAAAGATCGCCAGTCTCGGCCTCGCGCTGCTGGTCATCGCCGCATTCGACCTCGACCGCAACGCGATCGGCTGGCAAGGCGTGCAGCGCAACACGCGCTCGACCTGGGTCGCCGTGGTTCTGCTGGTTGGCCTGAGCACGTCACTGGGCTTCGTGTTCCAGCCCGGCGCGCCCGACGCCGAAACCGTCGCCTTCCAGCTTTTGATGCCGGGCCTGGTCGAGGAGCTGGTGTACCGCGGCATCGCGCCGGCGCTGCTGCTGGGTGCGGTGCTGAAGCGCGGAGTTGCGCAGGGCATCCCGTGGCGCGCTGTCGTCGTGACGGGCCTGCTGTTCGGGCTCTGGCATGGCCTGTCGGTGAAGGGCGGCTTGCCCTCCTTCGACTGGATGCCCGCGGTGCTGCCGCTGGTGGGCGGCTTCGCCTACGGCTGGCTGCGCTTCCACTCCGGCAGCCTGCTGCCGGTGGTCATCGCGCATGCAGGCGGCAACCTGGCGTTCCACCTGCACGCGCTGTTCCCGGCGGGCTGATCAGCCGGCGGGCACGCGCACCGCGCCTTCCATCAGCACGCGCGCGCTGCGGCTCATGATGGCCTTGCGCACCTGCCACTGGCCGTCCACGTTCGCGGCCTCGGCGCCCACGCGCAGGGTGCCGCTGGGGTGGCCGAAGCGAACCGCCTGGCGCTCGCCGCCGCCGGCCGCCTCGTTCACCAGCGTGCCGGGGATGGCCGCGGCGGTGCCGATGGCCACGGCGCAGGTGCCCATCATGGCGTGGTGCAGCTTGCCCATGGACAGCGCGCGCACGCACAGGTCGATGTCGCCGGCGGCGATGCGCTTGCCGCTGCTCACGACGTGGTCGGTGGGCGGCGCGACGAAGGCGATCTTGGGCGTGTGCTGGCGCTTGCTTGCCTCGGACACATCCCTGATCAGGCCCATGCGCACCGCGCCATGGGCGCGGATGGTCTCGAAGCGCGCCAGCGCGGCCGGGTCGCCGTTGATGGCGTCCTGCAGCTCGGTGCCGGTGTAGCCGATGTCCTTCGCGCGCACGAAGATGGTCGGGATGCCGGAGTTGATCATGGTGGCCTGGAAGCTGCCCACGCCGGGCACCTCGAGGAGGTCAACGAGGTTTCCGGTGGGGAAGAGCGCGCCGCCGTCCTCGCCCTCGTCGGCCGGGTCCATGAACTCGAGCACGATCTCGGCGGCCGGGAAGGTGACGCCGTCGAGCTCGAAGTCGCCGGTCTCCTGCACCTCGCCGTTGCTGAGGGGCACGTGGCAGACGATGGTCTTGCCGATGTTGGCCTGCCAGATGCGCACCGGGAACACGCCGTCCTTCGGCAGCCGCGCCGGGTCGATGAAGCCGTTGGCGATCGCGAACGGGCCCACGGCGGTGCTGAGGTTGCCGCAGTTGCCGGACCAGTCGACGAAGGCGGTGTCGATGGAAACCTGGCCGTACAGATAATCCACGTCGTGGCCGGGCTGCGAGCTCCTGGAGATGATCACGCACTTGCTCGTGCTCGACGTGGCGCCGCCCATGCCGTCGGTGTGCTTGCCGTACGGGTCGGGCGAGCCGATCACGCGCATCAGCAGCGCATCGCGCGCCGGGCCGGGCACGCGTGCGGCCTCGGGCAGGTCTTCGAGGCGGAAGAACACGCCTTTTGAGGTGCCGCCGCGCATGTAGATGGCGGGGATGCGGAGCTGCGGGGCATGCGACATGGAAGAAGACTCCGGGAAATCAGGGGGTCGGGGACGCCTGCGCGCGATGGCGCAGCAGGCCGAGGGCGATCAGGGTCTGGCCGGTGAAGTAGATGCTGACGATCACCAGCACCGCGTTCGGGAACGGCGCGGCGAACTTGTTCACGCCGATCAGCGAATCGGCGAGCAGGAACAGCATGGCGCCCAGCCACAGCAGGCGCGGCGCGGCTTCCACCCGGCAGGCCATCACAACCATGCCGAGCAGGCAGGCGATGTAGACCGACACGTGCACCTGCAGCGCGCCGGCCTTGGGTATCAGCCAGAAGGCCAGCAAGACGCTGTAGACGATCGCGGGCGTCGCCCGCAGCCAGCGCCAGGGCGAGCCCGCCGCGAGCTTCGCGAACGCGACCAGGAAGGCGATCTGGTTCACCAGGAACGACGCCAGTGCCTGCCGGAACATGCCGTCGCGCTGCCCGTAGTCGAGGAAGAAATCGCCGGAGGCCGCGGCGACGTAGCCCAGCGCCAGCCAGCGGCCCGCCGCGCCCGGGAAGACCTGCCACATCAGCACCGCGAAGATCAGCATCGGCAGCGGCTTGAGCACCCAGCTGCCGGGATACGGCAGCCACGGAATCAGCGCGATGTAGACCAGGCCAAGGCCGATGGCGAGGGCCATCATCCTGCGTTGCACCGGCGTCATCGCGCGTCCTCCTTCCGGAAACAGGGCCTCAGGCGGCCTGGGTGGAGGCGAGGAAGTCCTGGGCGAAGCGCTGCAGCACGCCGCCGGCCTCGTAGATCGAGACTTCCTCGTCGGAGTCGAGGCGGCACTGCACCGGCACTTCGATGCGCTCGCCGTCGCGGCGGTTCACCACCAGCGTCAGCGTGGCGCGCGGGGCACGCTCGCCGAGCACGTCGTAGGTTTCGGTGCCGTCCAGACCGAGCGTCTTGCGGGTGGTGCCGGGCAGGAACTCCAGCGGCAGCACGCCCATGCCGATCAGGTTGGTGCGGTGGATGCGCTCGAAGCCCTCGGCGACGATGGCCTCCACGCCCGCCAGGCGCACGCCCTTGGCCGCCCAGTCGCGGCTCGAGCCCTGGCCGTAGTCGGCACCGGCGACGATGATCAGCGGCTGGCCGCGATCCATGTAGGTTTCGATCGCTTCCCACATGCGCATCACATTGCCTTCCGGCTCCACGCGCGCAAGCGAACCCTGCTTCACCTTGCCGCCTTCGAGCACCATCTCGTTGAACAGCTTGGGGTTGGCGAAGGTGGCGCGCTGCGCGGTCAGGTGGTCGCCGCGGTGGGTGGCGTAGGAATTGAAGTCTTCTTCCGGCAGGCCCATCTTCGCCAGGTACTCGCCGGCGGCGCTGTCGGCGAGGATCGCGTTCGAGGGCGAGAGGTGGTCGGTGGTGATGTTGTCGCCCAGCAGCGCCAGCGGGCGCAGGCCCTGCAGCGTGCGCGGCTTGGCCAGCGCGCCTTCCCAGTAGGGCGGGCGGCGGATGTAGGTACTCATTTCGCGCCAGTCGTACAGCGGGCTCACCTTCGCCGCGCTCTCGACCGCGATCTTGAACATCGGCTCGTACACCGCGCGGAACTGCTCGGGCTTCACCGCCGCCTTCACGATCGCGTCGATCTCGGCGTCGCTCGGCCACAGGTCCTTGAGCAGGATGGGCGTGCCGTCGGCGCGGTGGCCCAGCGCGTCCTTCTCGATATCGAAGCGGATGGTGCCGGCGATGGCATAGGCCACCACCAGCGGCGGCGAGGCCAGGAAGGCCTGCTTGGCGTAGGGATGGATGCGGCCGTCGAAGTTGCGGTTGCCGCTGAGCACCGCGGTGGCGTAGAGGTCACGCTCGATGATTTCCTGCTGGATCTTCGGGTCCAGCGCGCCGGACATGCCGTTGCAGGTGGTGCAGGCGAAGGCGACGATGCCGAAGCCCAGCTTCTCAAGCTCGGTCTTCAGGCCCGCTTCCTCGAGGTAGAGCGCCACGGCCTTCGAGCCCGGCGCCAGCGAGGACTTCACCCAGGGCTTGCGCACCAGGCCCAGTTCATTGGCCTTCCTGGCCAGCAGGCCAGCGGCGATGACGTTGCGCGGGTTGGAGGTGTTGGTGCACGAGGTGATGGCGGCGATGATCACCGCGCCGTCGGGCATCAGGCCCTCGGCTTCCTGGGCGCGCGCGGCCTCGAGGTTGCCGGCGATGCCCTTGGCGGCGAGGTCCGTGGTGGCCACGCGCGCATGCGGGTTCGACGGGCCGGCCATGGTGCGCACGACGGACGAGAGGTCGAAGTGCAGCGTGCGCTCGTACTGCGCCTTGCCCAGCGAATCGGCCCACAGCCCGGCGGTCTTCGCATAGTTCTCCACCAGCGCCACCTGCTCGTCGCTGCGGCCGGTCAGGCGCAGGTAGTCGAGGGTGTTGCCGTCGATGAAGAACATCGCCGCGGTCGCGCCGTACTCGGGCGCCATGTTGGAGATGGTGGCGCGGTCGCCCAGCGTCAGCGCGGCGGCGCCTTCGCCGCGGAATTCGAGCCAGGCGCCCACGACCTTCTGCTTGCGCAGGAACTCGGTGAGCGAGAGCACGATGTCGGTGGCGGTGATGCCCGGCTGCGGCTTGCCGGTGAGCTCGACGCCGATGATGTCGGGCAGGCGCATCCACGAGGCGCGGCCGAGCATGACGTTCTCGGCCTCCAGGCCGCCGACGCCGATGGCGATAACGCCCAGCGCATCCACGTGCGGCGTGTGGCTGTCGGTGCCCACACAGGTGTCGGGGAAGGCCACGCCGTCCTGCACGTAGATCACCGGCGACATCTTCTCCAGGTTGATCTGGTGCATGATGCCGTTGCCCGGCGGGATCACGTCCACGTTGCGGAACGCGAGCTTGGTCCAGTCGATGAAGTGGAAGCGGTCGGCGTTGCGGCGATCCTCGATGGCGCGGTTCTTGGTGAACGCATCCGGGTCGAAGCCACCGCACTCGACGGCCAGCGAGTGGTCGACGATCAGCTGCACCGGCACCACCGGGTTGACCTGGGCCGGGTCGCCACCCTGGTCGGCGATGGCGTCGCGCAGGCCGGCCAGGTCCACCAGCGCGGTCTGGCCCAGGATGTCGTGGCAGACCACGCGCGCCGGGAACCACGGGAAGTCCATGTCGCGGCGGCGCTCGATGAGCTGGCGCAGCGAGTCGTCGAGCGTGGCCGGGTCGCAGCGCCGCACCAGGTTCTCGGCCAGCACGCGCGAGGTGTAGGGCAGGCCGTCCCAGGCGCCGGGCTGCAGCGCTTCGACCGCCTCGCGGGCGTCGTACCAGTGCAGGGAGGTGCCGGGCAGCGGCTTGCGGTGCTTGGAGTTCATGGGGCGGGCTCGTTTTGTTCGAGCCCGCCATTATCCGGGTTCTGGCCTGGCCAGGCACCTGGTGGGCCGGGCTCAGCGCGCCTGGCTTTCGGCCTGCTCCAGCTCCGGGACCGTCTCGCCGGCCTCGCGGTGGCAGACGTGGGCGCCGATGGGAAAACCATGGCCGCTGGCCATCCTCGGCAACCAGCGGTCGCTGGCTTCGACCGGCGACCAATCGGCGAACTCCAGGGCGCGCCGCTCGGCCTCGGCGCGCTGGTCGGCGGTGGACAGTTCGCCCAGCAGGTCCAATTCCTCCGCGATCTGCTTCCTGAGCGCGCCCGCGCCCCGGCTGTCGTTGCCGTCGAGCGCCAGGTGGGCGCGCCGGTACAGCGCCAGCGCCATCGCGCGATCCTCGGGCAAGGCCTGGGCCAGCAGGCCGTAGCGGCTGCTATGCAGGCCCGCCAGCGCATGCGCCACCCGCAGCGTCGTCGGCAGGTCACCCTCGCGCACCAGCTGCCAGGCCATGTCGGTGGCCGTCGCGCGATAGAGCGCCAGCTCGCCGGTGCTGGCCAGCAAACCATCGGGCGGCAGCGCATCGCCCCCCGCCCAAATGCGGCGGGCCGACAGGCTGCCCAGGCGCGCCGCCTGGTACCAGCGCTGCGCCATCACGCCCGGATCAAGCTCGGTGTATCCGGCGCAGCGCTCGTTGCGCTCGGCCAGGCGCTGCTCGCGCCGGGCGAGATCGCGATCGAACTCGCTGCGGAACCGGGTGATCGCGGCGCTGTTCTTCTGCGCCTCGAGGCGGTCGAGCTCCTGGGTCTTTCGGCGCAGCCAGCGCACGTGCGTCTCGTGGTCGCCGCTCGACCAGCGGCAGGCGGAAAGCTCGTAGGCCAGCCGGCAGGCGGCACCCGGCTCGCCGGCCGCGGCGCGGCGCTCGAGCTCCTCGGCCACCTGGGCGAGCGGCGCGTCCAGCGGCGGCAGCGGGCCGGCCGGCGGCACGGGCGTGGTGGTGCCCACCGCCAGCAGGGCCGGCAGCTCGACCGCAGGATCCACGGCCGGCGCCGCGGCGACAGGCTCGGGAGCGGGTGGCGACGAGTCGGACCACCGCTCCCGCGAAAAGAACAGCACCGCGGCAACGACCACGGCGATGACGATGGCGATCAGGCGCAGGAACAGGCGCATGGAAGGCTCCGGGGGGCGGAGCGAACAGCCTAGCCGAAGCGGGCGCCGAACCGGCGGCGAATCCTTCTCAATCGTGGTGGAAATGCCGCTTGAACGGCACCGCGTCGGCGGCCGGTTCGCCCAGCGCCTGCGCCAGGCGGTGCCCGGCGTAAACCGCATGCGCGATCAGCCCGGGCGCTTCGCAATCGCCGATGCGCTGCACGCCGGCCAGGCCCGCGCCGGCCCAGTCGGCCTCGCGGGCCCGCAGTGCCTGGCAGAGCGCGTCTTCGGGCTGGCGCGAGGTGACGGTGACCAGCGCATCGATGGGGTGCAGGTGGGTCTCGCCGCTCCAGGCGTCCTCGAGCACCAGCTCGTGGCCGTCGAGCGCGCGCAGGCACTGCGACACCCGCACCTGCACGCCCAGCGAGGCCAGCCGCTTGCGCACGTGCCGGTATTCGAGCGTGTACTGGCCCCAGGGCGCCACCAGGTCCTCGGGCGTGACGAACAGCACCCGGCGGCCCGCGCGCGCCAGCGCCTCGGCCAGCACGGTGGCGTGGTAGCCACCGTCGTCGTCGTACACGGCCACCGTGCCTTCGGGCAGCGGGCCGTCCATCAGGTCGTCGGGCGTGAACACATTGGCCGCGTCGGCCAGGCCGGCGATGCCGGCGCCGTGCGTGCGGCCGGCGCCGTCGCGGCGCCAGCGCGCGCCGGTGGCGAGCACCACGTGGGCGGCGCCGAAGTCGAGCACGTCCTGGGCGCCGAGCATCGAGTCCAGGTACACCGCCACGTTGGGCAGCTTGTTGATCTGGCCCACGCGCCAGTCGCGCACCCGCGCCCACTCGGCCAGGCCGGGCAGTTTCGCCTCGCGGGCCACGCGGCCGCCCAGCGTTTTCGAAGCCTCGGCCAGCGCCACCTCGAAGCCCCGCTGGCCCAGCGCCCGCGCCGCCTCCAGGCCCGCCGGGCCGGCGCCGACCACCAGCACCTTCTCTGGCTTGCGCGCCGGCGCGATGCGCTCGGGGTGCCAGCCCTTGCGCCACTCCTCGCCCATCGACGGGTTCTGGGTGCAGCGGATCGGCGAGATGGTGTTGTCGCCCGAGACGCAGACGTTGCAGCCGATGCACTCGCGGATGTCCTCGAGCCGGCCCTCTTCGATCTTGCGCGGCAGGAAGGGATCGGCGATGGACGGCCGCGCGGCGCCGATCATGTCGAGCACGCCGCGGCGGATCTGCGAGACCATGGTGTCGGGCGAAGTGAAGCGGCCCACGCCCACCACCGGCTTGCTGGTGGCGCGCCTGACGAAGTTGACGAAGGGTTCCTGCGCCGCTTCGCCGCCGAAGCGCGAGGGCAGCGAGTCGTTGTACCAGGCGCTCACGTTCACGTCCCACAGGTCCGGCAGTTCGGCCAGCATGGCGACGATGTCGCGCGCTTCGGCCAGCTCCACGCCGTCCGGGCCCAGCATTTCCTCGGTGGCGAAACGCAGGGCCACGCCGCAGCGGTGGCCGACGGCGTCCTTGGTGTCCTCGATGAGCTCGCGCAGCAGGCGCACGCGGTTTTCCAGCGAGCCGCCGTATTCGTCGGTGCGCTGGTTACGGCGCCGCTGCAGGAAGTGCATGGCCAGCGACAGGTCGTGCGCCGCGTACACGTAGACGATGTCCATGCCGGCCTTCATGCCGCGCACGGCGGCCTCGCGGTGCCAGCGCCGGTACTCGCGGATGTCGGCCTTGTCCATCGCCCGCGCCTGCTGCGGGTAGCCGTACTTGGTGGGCTGGTGCGAGGGCGCGAGCAGGATCTCGCGCGAGAACAGGTTCGAGGCCGCCGGGCCGTTGTGGGTGAGCTCCACCGCGGCAAGCGCGCCATGCGCATGCACCTTCTCGCACATCAGCGCCAGCGCCGGGATGTCGCGGTCGTCCCACAGCCGCGCCTCGACGTAGGGCGTGAGATCGGAGCTGGGGTGGATCTCGCATTCCTCGGTGGAGATCACCGCCCAGCCGCCCTCGGCCTTCACCTCGCGCATGGCCGCGTGCGCCAGCGGCATCTGGTGGCCCATGCCGTTGCAGTGCGGCACCTGGAAGAAGCGGTTCTTCGCGGTCACCGGGCCGATCCGGACCGGCTCGAACAGGATGTCGTAGCGCGAGTCGCGCATCAGGCGGCCTCGTCGGCGGCGTAGGCGGCGCGCAGCTGCTGGTGGAAATGCCACAGCGCCGATTCGCGCTTCGGGCACAGGCGGCCGGCGTCATAGCTGCCCGACTCGAGCCCGCGCTGCACCGCCTCGCAGATGGCGATGTCCTCGGCCTGCACTTCGTCGCTGAACCCGCGGTCGACGGCAGCCAGGGCCTCGCCGGCCGGGCCGGGTGCGTAGAAATAGTCGAACTCCACCCGGCAGCGGCCCGGCCCCAGCGGCAGCACGCGGTTGGTCTGCAGGCGCCCGGGCAGGATGTTGAGCATCACGTTCGGGTAGACGAACCAGTAGAAGGCCTGGCCCTCGCCGTAGGCACTGGTCCCGCCGGCGTCGCGCAGCGGCGAGTGCTGCAGCGATTTCCAGGACAGCAGTTCGGTGTCGTAGGCACGGTAGTCGAGCACCTTCGACAGCCCCGGGTGCACGTGCGGCAGGTGGTAGCCCTCGAGGAAGTTGTCGACGTAGACCTTCCAGTCGCAGGCGATGTCGTAGTGGTCGCGGCGGGCGAAGCGCAGCGCCGCAAGGTCGATGGGCGCGATGCGTTCGGCGATGCCGCCGTACACCTCGTCGAAGCCGGGCGCCGCGTCGTCGGCGCAGACGAACACCAGGCCCTGCCACTGCGCCACGCGCAGCGCCGGCAGGCGGATGCCGGCCACGTCGAAATCCTTGGCGCCCTGCATCTCGGGCGCCGAACGCAGCTGGCCCTCGAGCGTGTAGGTCCAACCGTGGTACTTGCAGGTCAGCGCACGGGCGCCGCGGCCGTTGCACAGGGCCAGTGGCCCGGCGCGGTGCCGGCAGACGTTGGCGAAGGCGCGCAGCGTGCCGTCGGCGCCGCGCACCACGAGCACCGGCAGCCGGCCGACGGTGTCGACCACGTGGTCGCCGGCGCCTTCGAGCTGGTCGGCGCGCGCCACCAGCTGCCAGCTGCGCCCGAACACGGCGCGCAGGTCGCGCGCGTGCGCCGCCTCGCCGGCGTAGTGGCGGGCGGGCAGCGCGGTGGCCAGCTCAAGCGGGGTCGTGGGGGTCGCGGTTGGCATCGGGCGAGTGTATCGCCAGCGCCGCCAGCCGCGCCGCGAGCCCGCCGGCGCGCGCCATGCGCCGCACCAGCGCAGCCAGGGTACTCGAGGCCGGCGCCCACAGCTCGACCGAGCGCTTGGCGCGCGACAGGCCGGTGTAGAGCAGCTGGCGCGAGAGGATGCGGTGTTCCGGGTCGGGCGGCAGCAGCACCGCCACGTGCCCGTACTCGCTGCCCTGGGCTTTATGGATGGTGATGGCGAAGGCCGGCGCATGCGCCGGCAGCGCCGCCGGCGGCAGCGCACGCACGCCCTCGCCGCCGGCCGCGGCGAACCACACGCGCAGGCGGCCGTCGGCGTCGCGCAGGCACAGGCCGACGTCGCCGTTGAACAGGCGCGCGCCGTAGTCGTTGCGGGTCACCATCACCACCCGGCCCGGGTACCAGGCCAGGTCGGCGGGCACGCCCCAGGCCTGGCGCAGGCGGCACTCGATGGCCTCGTTGGCGGCTTCGGCGCCGAAGGGCCCGTCGCGCAGCGCGCACAGCAGCTGGCGCGCGGCCAGCCCGCCGAGCGCGGTGGCGGCGACCGCGCCGGCCTCGTCGCCCGCGGGGAGCGGGGCCGGCGGACCATCCGCGGCCAGTGCGTCGCTCCAGTGGCGCAGGCGGCGGGCCAGCGCGCCGGCGTCTTCCACGGCGAAGGAGCGGGCCAGGCCCTCGCTGCCGGCGAGCGCCGCCTGCAGCGCATCCGGATCGCCGCCGCGCACGGCTTCGTTGAGCGCCACCAGCGGCGCCACCGCGCGGAAGCTGTGGCGCAGCCGGACCAGCGCCGGCGATTCGCGCGCCTCGAGCACGGCCACCAGGTCCATCAGCACCGAGCCGGCGCCGACCGGGTCGAGCTGGTCGGCGTCGCCCACCAGCACCAGGGTGGCGCCGGGGCGCAGCGCGGCGAGCAGGGCGCGCAGCTGGTGCAAGTCGAGCATGGAGGCTTCGTCGATGACCACCACGCCGGCGTCCACCGGGTTTTCGGCGTCGCGCGAATAGCGGTTGCGGCTCGGCGACCAGCCCAGCAGGCGGTGCACGGTGAGCGCATGCGCGGTGGGCAGCGCGTCGAGGTGTTCGGCCCAGGCCGCGGGCAGCACGTCGCGCAGGCGCTCGCCCTCCTCGCGCAGCGACTGCACCAGGCGCTGCGCGGCCTTGCCCGTGGGCGCGGCCACGGCGATGCCGTCGCGGGCGGCGATGCCGTCGCGCAGCAGGCGCAGCAGCATGCGCAGCACGGTGGTGGTCTTGCCGGTGCCGGGGCCGCCGGTGAGCACCACCAGCCGGCGTCCGCCGACGGCGCGCACGGCCTGGCGCTGGGCGCCGTCGGTGGCCGGGTCGCCGCCGGGGAACAGCGCCGCGAGTTCCGCCTCGTCCATGCCCAGCGGCGTGGCGTCGGCCAGGCGCGCGGCCAGCGCGGCCGCCACTTCGCCTTCGTGCAGGTGGTTGCGCCACAGGTAGAAGCGGCCTTCGGCGTCGAGCACGAAGGGCGTGCGCACGCGGCCGTCGCCCACCAGCGGCTCGGCGCGCAGCGCGGCGGCCTCGTCGGCCGGCAGCGGCGGCAGCGCGGTGTCGCCGCGCAGCTCGGCCACGGCGGCGCGCGCGGCCAGCGCCGCCAGCGCCTCGCTGCCGCCATGGCCCAGCACCCAGCGCGCCAGCGCGCGTCCCAGCGCCCGCTCGGGCAGGCGGCCCTCGATGTCCACGCGCGGCTGCAGGCGGAAGTCGACGTGGCTCATGCCGCGGCCTCCTGCGCCGAGAACACGGCATTCACCGCGCGCACCAGCGCCGGGTCGAAAGCCTGGGTCCAGACGCCGGCGCCGGGTGCGTGGCCGGCGGCGCGTACGAAGAGATAAATCGCTTCGCCCAGGTGCTTCTCGGGCGAATACGCGGCCAGGCGCTGGCCCAGGTAACGATGCACGGCCACGGTGTAGAGCAGCGCCTGCAGGCGGTAGTGGTGCTGGTCCATGGCCTGCGCCAGCGCCGCGCCCTGGTAATCGCCCAGGCGCTCGCCCAGCCAGTTGCCCTTGTAGTCGAGGACGTGCACGCGGCCGGCGTGTTCGAACACCAGGTCGATCTTGCCGGTCATCAGGCCGCGCAGCTCGCCCCAGGCCAGCGGCGGCACCAGCCCGGGTTCGCCGTGCGCTGCACACGCCGCGCGCAGGGCCTCGAGGCGGGCGCCGTCGAGCGCGAAGTGGAAGGCCATCTCGGCGCGCTGCTTCGCCGGCGGCACGTCGCCCAGGCGCAGGCCCGGCAGCAGTTCGGCCTGCAGGGCGGCGTCGAGCTGGGCGGCGAGGCGCGGCACCAGCGCCTCGAGTGGCTCGCCGCTGGCGCGCACGCCGTGCAGGGCCAGCTGGCGGGCCAGCAGCGCGGGCTGCCGGGCGAAGGGTTTGTCGTGGTCGCGGGTTTCGAAGGCCAGGTGCACCGCGTTGCCGAAGGCCGGGCCGCGCACGGAGGCCAGCGCGAGCAGGGCCGGGTGCGGGGTGTCGTCGATGTCCTCCACCGGCTCGGGTGCGAGCGGCTCGGCCTCGTCGTCGGCCGGCGCTTCCTCCTCGGCGCTGCGGCGGGCGCCGCCGACCAGGGCCGAGAAGCTCAGGCGCTGGCGCAGGCGCGCGGGCGTCGGCATCGGCAGCGCCTCGCGGGCCGCGTTCCCGCCGGCATCGCGTGCCAGCGGCGCGGCGTCCGCCGGCCAGCCTTCGAGCCACGACGCGCCGGGCAGCGCCGGCAGCGCGGCAGGGACGCCCAGGCGCTCGAGCATGGCGTCCAGCGGCGAGCGCTCGGGATCGGTCGGCGCGGCGGACGAGCGCTTGTCCTTGGGCCGGTCGGGCGGCAGCGCATACACGTGGCAGGCGTGGATGGCGCGGGTGAGCGCGACGTAGAGCACTCGGAAGCGTTCGTCCTGCGCCTCGTGCTTGGCCAACTCGCGCGCGGCCGGGTCGAAGCGCGCCTCGCGGCCGGGCTGGCCGCCCGCGGGCAGCAGGTAGGGCGCGCCCTGGCGGTCGCTCCAGGCGTGCGCCCACATCAGCGGCAGGAACACGATGGGGAACTCGAGGCCCTTGGCGCGATGCAGGGTCATCAGCTGCACGCGGCGCGCGTCGGACTCGATGCGCAGCTGGCGCTCCTCGCTGTCGGGCGCCTCGCCGTCCTCGTCCAGGCGCTGTTCGGCCAGCCAGGCCAGCAGCGCGTGCGGGCCGAGGCCCGCCTCGGCCTGCTGCTGCAGCAGCTCGCCCAGGTGGCGCAGGTCGGTGAGGTCGCGCTCGCCGCCGGCGTGGGCCAGCAGGCGCGGCGCCGCGGCTTCGGCCAGGGCCAGCACCACGGGCAGTACGCCCTCGCGGCGCCAGAGCGCGCGCAGCTGCTGCAGGCGCTCGCCGATGGCGTCGCCCGCGTCTTCGCCCGCGGCCAGCGCGGCCACCTGCGCCAGCGTGCCGCCCCACAGGCGCGTGAGCACGGCGGCGCGCAGCACGCCTTCGTCCTCGGGGCTGGCCAGGGCCTGCAGCAGCACCTGCAGCTCGAAGGCCCAGTCGCTGTCGAACACGCTGGCGCGCGCGCCGCCGACGCAGGGTACATTCAGGCGCAGCAGCTCGGTACGCAGGGCGCTGATGTCGTTGTTGGTGGGCAGCAGCACGGCGATGTCGCCCGGCGCCACGCGCTCGCGGACGATCTTGCCGGCGCGCTTGTGGTCGATGGTCTGCGCCGGATCGGCCAGCAGCGTGGCGATGTGCGCGGCGCAGGCCTTGAGCGCGGCGCGCTTGCGCTCGGGCTGCGCGGCGGGCGGGTTGCGCCACAGGTGCAGGGCCAGCGGCGCGGCCACGGGCTGGCCATCAATGAGGTAAGGCGTTTGCGCCTGACGGTCGCTGGCCTTGACCGCCTCGTAGCGGATGGCGTCGTCCTCGCGCGAGCTCAGCCGCTCGCCCGCCGCGGCGTAGAGCCCGTTCACCGCCTCGACCAGGGTCGCCGAGGAGCGATGGTTGGTGTCGAGCGAGAGCCGGTGCCCGGCGTGTTCGCGCGCGCGCAGGTAGGCGTGCACGTCGCCGCCGCGGAAGCCGTAGATGGCCTGCTTGGGGTCGCCGATCATCACCAGCCGGCCGCGCGGCTCGTCGTCAGCGCCGCGGTAGAGGCGGTCGAGGATGCCGTACTGCTGGTCGTCGGTGTCCTGGAACTCGTCCACCAGGGCCACCGGCCAGTCGGCGAACAGCGCGTCGGCCAACGCCGGGCGCGAGGCCACGGCCGCGTGGGCCTGGCGGATCATCTCGTCGAAGGTGGTCTGCCCGCGCGCGGCCAGGCGCTGGTCGCGCCAGGCGGTGACGCGGGCGAGTTGCTCGAGCCAGAAACGCTGCTCGGCGACGTGGCGGCTGTCGAGCAGGCGCGGCACCGCCGCGCGCAGCGAAGCGAGCACGGGCAGGGCCGCGAACTCGTCCAGACGATCGGGCTTGACCTGGCCGTCGAGCTCTATCGCCAGCAAGGTCTCGAGGTTGTCGTCGCGGTTCTTCCAGGGCTGTCCGCCCAGACCCTCGACCAGACCAAGCAGGGCATTGCGAAGCTTGGCGTTCTTGCGCGTGAACCAGGCCGGCTCGTCGGCGAGCTCGCGCAGCGGCGCGAGCAGCGTCGGTGCGAGGTCGGCGACCACCTCCGCCCAACTCTCCTTGCCCGCGACGATGCGCACGCCCGGCCGCAGCAGCGAACGCAGCTTGGCGCTGAAGCCCGAGAGCTTCATTTCCGGGTCGCCGGCGCGTCCAAGCGCGCCGCCATCGGACTGCCGCAGCACGCGCCAGGCGTCGCGCGCGAGTTCATCGAGCAGCGCGGCGCCCGAGGTGGGCTCGGCCGGCTCGGTGCCGTGGCCGCTTTCCAGCGGGTGCTCGGCCAGGATGCCCTGGCACAGCCCGTGCAGCGTGCGGATCGGCGCGCGGTCGAAATCGGCCAGCGCCAGGCGCAGGCGGCGCAGGTCTTCGGCGTGGGTGGCGTCGTCGTTCGTCCAGCGCGACAGCAGCCAGGCTTCGTCCTCGCCCTTCGCGGCCTCGGGCGCGGGGCGCTCCGCCGCCAGCGCCAGCGCCTGGTGCAGCCGCTGGCGCAGGCGCTCGCGCAGTTCCTGCGCGGCGGCGTCGGTGAAGGTGGTGACGACGATCTGCTGCACCGACAGCGGCTCGGTCGGCTCGAGCAGCAGCCGCCACCACAGCACGCCGATGGTCCAGGTCTTGCCGGTGCCGGCGCTGGCCTCGACCAGGGCGCGGCCGCCGGGGCCCAGCGGGAGATCACGCCAGTGGGCGACTGTGACGGGGCCGCTCACGAGGCACCCTCCTCGTCGGGGTCCATCGCCTGCTTCAGGGCCAGGCCGAGGTCGGACAGCGCAACACGCCAACTCTCGTCCTCGCCGGGCTCGATGCCGCGGCCGAGCAGGCGCGTGTAACCCGGCGCGTAGCGGCGCTCGCGCGGCCATGCCTCGTCGGCGTCCTTGTCGTTGGCCACGGCCCAGCTGGTGCGCGGGAAATAGGGCCACGGGTCGGTGGCCGGGCGCGCGGCGGCAGACAGCAGGAAATGCAGCTTGGTTTCGAGCGTGGCGAGCAGGTCGGCGCGCTTGCCTGCGTCGGCGGACAGGAGGCGCTCGTCCCACGCCGCCAGCGCATCCTGCCAAGGCGTCGCCGGCGGCTTGCCGACCTTGCCCACCAGGGCCACGACGCGCACGCGGCGCTGCGCATTCTCCGGCGCCAAACGGCACAGCGCCCAGGCCAGGAACAGCGGCAGGCGCTGGCGGAAATCGAGCGACGATTCCTTGTCCACGTTCGGGAAAACGCCCGTGGCGAACAACCAGCCCTCGCGGCCGCGCACGTTGTCGAGCTCGCCGGTCAATTCGAAGCCGGCGACCGAACGGGCGATGGCGGGCTGCACCGGCGGCGCCAGCGCGGGCTCCAGCAGCGGCCGCGCGTCGTCGCGCCCGCGCGCCACCTCGACCAGCGCCTCCGCCGCCTTGAGCTCCTCCTTCCAGGCCTGCTTGCCGAACTCGCCCGGCGGCAGCACGCCGCCCAGCACCAGGTGCTCGGGCGCGGGGCCGTCGAGCTTGAAGGACGGATCCGAGAGCGCCGCCTCGCACAGCGCGCGCGCCTGCCGGTCGAACACGTCGAGCTTCGACTCCAGCGGCTCGTCGGCCGACAGCCGGCGCTCGCCCAGGGCATCGAGGCGCACGCCGAGCTCGTCGGCCAGCAGCAGGCGCGCCGGATCGCGGCACCAGGTGAGCACGCGCCGGAGCGACAACTCGCCGCCGCCCACCATCGCGCCGGGCAGCGGCGTGAGCAGCGCGGGCGCATCCGGCGCGCCGCCCACCATCGCCGCAAACGCGGGATTGAAGCTGCGCAGCGCAGGATCGGTGCCGAAGTACGCACCGTCGAAGGGCTGCAGCGGATGGTCCACGCGCCAGGGCGGCGCAGCGCCGGCGTCCGCGGCCCGCGGCAGCACCGCCATCAGCTCGGCCAGCGGCGCGGCCGGGTTGCGCGGCGAGCCGTCGCGCGCATCGAAGCCCAGCCATGACAGGTGCAGGCGGTCGCGCGCGGCCATCACCGTTTCCAGGAACAGGTAGCGGTCGTCGCTGCGGGTGTCGCGGTCGCCGAGGCGGCGCAGGCCTTCGCGGCGGATCGGGTCGAGGCCGGCGTCCGGATCCTGGCGCGGGTAGTCGCCTTCATTGAGGCCGAGCACGGCGACGACACGGAAGGGGATGGCGCGCTGCGGCACCATGCCGCACACCGTCATGCCGCCGGCCAGGAAGCGCTGGCGCTCGGGCACGGCAGCCAGGCGCTCCTCGACCCAGGCGCGGACGATGGCGAAATCCAGCGGCGGATCGAGGCCGGCCTCGGCGGGCTCGGTGGCCAGCGCGCGCAGCGCGGCGCGAAGCGTGTCGAGGGCATCGCGCGCGCCGTCGTCGGCGGGGTCGGGCTGGAACAGCGCGTCGAGCAACGACTCCAGGCGCGCGGCCCAGGCGCTGGCCGGGCGCGGCCGCGCGGCGTCGGCGCGCAGCTGGGCGATCTGCGCCAGGGCGTGGTCGAGCGCACCCAGCACCACGCCCGCGCCGGCCACGCCGGGCACCGGCGCGATGCGCTCGCCGCCGACGTCGAGCACGCTGGCCGGGTCGTCCTCGCCGTGCACGTGGCTGGCGATGAGCCGGTCCATCGCCCACGACAGCGTGTGCGCGGCGATGCCCGGCACGCCCAGCGCGGCACGCGCGTCGGGATCCAGGCCCCAGGCGGCGCGCGCGCCGGCCAGCGCCTGCTCGAGACGCAGCAGGCCGTCCTCGTCCAGGCCCAGGCGGCGGGCGATGTCGGGCTGGGAGAGCAGGTCGAGCAGCTCGGGTGCGGTGCCGCGCGAGACCACGAAGCCGAGCAGCTGCCGGAACGCGGCCAGCAGCGGCTGCGCGCGGCCGGTGGGCACGTCGGCCAGGTGGTAGGGCAGCGGCACCGACGGATCGCCCGGCGCGCCGAACACCGCCGGCAGCAGCGGCAGGTAGGCGCGGATGTCGGGCGCCATCACCACGATGTCGCCGGGCAGCAGCGTGGGGTCGTCGCGGCGCGCCTGCAGGATCGCGTCGCGCAGGGCCTCGAGTTCGCGCAGGCGGGTGTGGCAGGCGTGCACGCGCAGCGAGGCGTCCTCACGTCGCGCGGCCTGCGGGCGCGGATCGGAAGCCAGCAGCGCCGGGTCGAGGCGGCGCAGGCTTTCCTGCAGGCGCTCGAGCAGGGTCGCGGGCTCGCGGTCTTGGTCGTGCTCGTCGCGGTAGTGGCGCATGTCCACGGCGGCGTCGAGCGCCTGCACCTGCAGCATGAAGTGCTGGCCCAGCCGGCCCCAGGCCGCCAGTAGCGGGTGCGCCTGGCCTAGGAAGGTGTCCTCGGCGCTGCGCGAGTGCGGGTCGGCGGCCAGCTCGAGCAGGCGCGCACGTTCGGTCCTAAGGCCGCCCCAGAACTCGCGGCAGGGGTCGGGCACGTAGAACACCACCGGCCGGTGCGCGGCCAGCGCGTGCAGCACGCGCAGCTCGGCGGGCGCGAGATGGCTGAGGCCGAACACATGCAGCGGCTCGCGCGCGCCGATGTCGGGCTGCCCGCCGGTGAGCGCCTGCTCGAGCTCGGCCAGGCGCTCGCCGCGGTGCGGCAAGCCAACCGCCTGGCGCAGCGCGCGCCACAGCGCCGGGTGGAAGCCGGCCTGCTCGAAGCTCGGCCGCCCGCGGGCCCACTCGCGCAGCCAGTCGGGGCGGTAAGCCATGTATTGCGAGTAGATGCGCGCCAGGCGGTCGGCCAGCTGGAAGCGGCGCCGGCCGCTGTCGTCACCCTCCAGGGCGGCGCGCAAGGTGGGGTCGTCGCTGGCCTCGAGCAGGGTGAACAGGCGCCAGCGCAGGTGCTCGCGGCGCCAGGCCGCGGGCGAGGTGGCGCCCTGCCCCAGCACCTGGCCGGCCAGGCGGTCGAGGAAGCCCGAGGGCAGCAGGATGTCAAGGTTGGCGACGATGCCGCCCGCGCCGCGCCGCGAAGCCAGCGCGCCGGCCAGCCACTGGCGCATGCCCGGGTGCGCGGCCACGACGGTTTGCGGCGCCAGCAGCCCCTCGGGCGGCTGCTGCACCAGCAAATGGTCGAGCGGCACCAGCAGCGCCTCCAGGCGGCTGGCCCGGAACACCGTGATCCCCTCGCTGGCGCGCTGCTTCCAGTCCCCGCTCATCCCCTACAGCCTAGCCGATGACGGTGGCCAGCTTGCCGCGAGGATGTCTCAGGGCGCGAGACCGGCGCCGGGCGCGGCCGCCCGGTAGAATGCCGGCCATGGACATCTTCAAGTCATTCACCCTGGAGGCCGCGCACCGGCTGCCGAACGTGCCCGAGGGGCACAAGTGCGCGCGCGTGCACGGCCACAGCTTCCGGGTCGAGCTGCACGTCTCGGGCGAGGTCGGCGAACGCACCGGCTGGGTGATGGACTTCGGCGACATCAAGGCCGCCTTCAAGCCGCTCTACGACCAGCTCGACCACCACTACCTCAACGACATCGCCGGCCTGGACAACCCGACCAGCGAGAACCTCGCGATCTGGATCTGGGACCACCTCAAGCCCGCCCTGCCCCTGCTCAGCGCCGTGGTGGTGCACGAAACCTGCACCTCGGGCTGCCGCTACACCGGGCCGCGCTGACTCAGGCGCCCAGGCGGGCGAGTACGCGGCGCAGGCTGGTGCCCACCTGCGCGCAGTCCATGTTGGGGTCGCGCACGCAGGCGGTGATGACGCCGTCCACCAGGCAGCGCAGGGTCATGGTGCGGCAGCGCAGGGCTTCCTCGCTCAGCTCCAGCCCGCGCGACTGCGCATCGCGCCGCACGATGTCGGCGAAGTCGGCACTGATCTCGCGCTCCTGCTCGGCCACCATCGCCGCCACTTCCGGGTCGCGGCTCGATTCGGCGCTGATCTCGAGGAACAGCGCCGGATCGAAGGTGTCGTCCTCGTCGCCGGCGCGCCAGCGGTGCAGCTTCTCGACCAGCTTGTCGACCAGGTCGTCGAAGGTGGCGATGGCGCACAGGTCTTGGGTGCGGCGCGCGCGCTGCTCCTCGGTGATGGCCTGGATGATCGCCGCCTTCGAGGCGAAGTAGCGGTAGATCAGGCCCTGGCTCATGCCCGCTTCCTTGGCGATGGCCGACATGGCCGCGCCGTGGAAGCCCTTCTCCGAGAAGCACTTGCGCGCCGCCTCGAGGATGCGCACGCGCTGGCTTTCCTGGCGCTCGCGCGCCTTGGCTCCGCCGCCGGCCGGCATCGGGCTCACGCAGCGCGCTCCTTGCGATAGAAGACGCGGCGCACCACCACGAAGAACAGCGGGATGAAGAAGATGCCCAGGAAGGTGCCGCTGAGCATGCCGCCGATCACGCCGGTGCCGATCGCCCGCTGGGCGCCCGAACCGGCGCCGGTGGCGATGACCAGCGGCAGCACGCCGAAGCCGAAGGCGATCGAGGTCATCAGGATCGGGCGCAGGCGGTCGCGGATGGCGGCCAGCGTGGCCTCCACCAGCTCCATGCCGCTCTCGAGGTTGGACTTGGCGAACTCGATGATCAGCACCGCGTTCTTGCTCGACAGGCCTACCGTGGTGAGCATGCCCACCTGGAAGTACACGTCGCGCTCCAGCCCGCGCAGCCAGGTGAAGGCCACCGTGCCCAGGATGCCCAGCGGCACCACCAGCAGCACCGAGGTCGGGATCGTCCAGCTCTCGTAGAGCGCGGCCAGGCACAGGAACACGATCAGCAGCGACAGCGCGTACAGCAGCGGCACCTGCGCATCGGCCACGCGCTCCTGGTAGGACGCACCCGACCATTCGAGGCCGAAGCCCTGCGGCAGCTGGCCGGCCAGCCGCTCCATCTCGGCCATGGCCTCGCCCGAGCTCACGCCCGGGGCGGCCATGCCGGTGAGGTTGACCGCCGGCACGCCGTTGTAGCGCTCCAGGCGCGGCGAACCGTATTCCCAGCGCCAGCTGGCGAAGGACGCGAACGGCACCATCTCGCCGGCATTATTGCGCACGTACCAGAGGTTGAAGTCCTCGGGAACCATGCGGTACGGCGCGTCGGACTGCACGTAGACGCGCTTGACCCGGCCGCGGTCGATGAAGTCGTCGATGTAGCGCCCGCCCCAGGCCAGCGACAGCGTGTTGTTGATCTCGGCGATCGACACGCCGAGCGCGGCGGCCTTGGCGTTGTCCACGTCGATGCGGAACTGCGGCGTGTCTTCCTGGCCGTTCGGGCGCACCTGCATCAGCAGCGGGCTCTGCCCGGCCATGCCCAGCAGCTGGTTGCGCGCCGCCATCAGCGCCTCGTGGCCCTGGCCCTGGTTGTCCTTCAGGTACAGGTTGAAGCCACCCGTGGTGCCGAGCTCGGTGACCGGCGGCGGCGCCAGCGCGAACACCATCGCGTCCTTGATCTGCATGAAGCGGCCCATGGCCCGGCCGACCAGCGCGTCGACGCTCGACTCGGGCGTGGTGCGCTCGTCCCACTCCTTGAGCTTCACGAACACCATGCCGTTGTTCTGGCCGCTGCCGGCGAAGCTGAAGCCCTGCACCGAGAAGGTCGACTCGATGTGCTCGGCCTCGCTCTCGAGGTAGTGCGCCTCGACCTGCTCCATCACCGCCTGCGTGCGCTCCTGGGTGGCGCCGACCGGCGCCTGCACGATGGTGAAGAGCACGCCCTGGTCTTCGTCGGGCAGGAAGGACGAGGGCACGATGCGGAACAGGCCCACCATCACCACCGCCAGCACCAGGTAGATGGCCAGGAAGCGGCCGCCGCGGCGCAGCATGCCGCCGACGAAGCCCTGGTAGCGCTTGTTGCCGGCGTCGAAGCGGTTGTTGAACCACTTGAAGAAGCCCTTCTCGCCGTGGTGCTCGCCCTTCTTGAGCGGCTTGAGCATGGTGGCGCACAGCGCCGGCGTGAGGACGATCGCCACCAGCACCGACAGGCCCATCGCCGAGACGATGGTGGCGGTGAACTGGCGGTAGATGACGCCGGTCGAGCCGGTGAGGAAGCCCATCGGGATGAACACCGCCGCCAGCACCAGGCCGATGCCGACCAGGGCGCCGGTGATCTGGTCCATGGACTTGCGCGTGGCCTCGACCGGGCTCAGGCCCTCCTCGCTCATCACGCGCTCGACGTTCTCGACCACCACGATGGCGTCGTCCACCAGCAGGCCGATGGCCAGCACCATGGCGAACATGGTGAGCATGTTGATCGAGAAGCCCAGCGCCAGCAGGATGCCCAGCGTGCCCAGCAGCACCACCGGCACGGCGATGGTGGGGATGAGCGTGGCGCGGAAGTTCTGCAGGAACAGGAAGATCACCAGGAACACCAGCACCACCGCCTCGAGCAGGGTCTTGACGACCTCGTTGATCGAGACGCGCACGAAGGGCGTGGTGTCGAACGGCACCACGACCTCGAGGCCGGGCGGGAAGCTCGGCTTCATCTGCTCCATCAGCGCGGCCACGCCGTCGGCGGTGGCCAGGGCGTTGGCGTTGGTCGCCAGCGACACCGCCACGCCCGAGGCGGGCTTGCCGTTGTAGCGGCTGATGACCGAATAGTTCTCGGAACCCAGCTCCACCCGGGCCACGTCGCCCAGGCGCAGGGTCGAGCCATCCGGGTGGGCGCGCACGATGATGTCGCGGAACTGTTCGGGGGTCTGCAGGCGGTCCTGCGCGGTGATGGTGGCGTTGATCTGCTGGCCGTCGATGGCCGGCGTGCCGCCGAGCTGGCCGACCGCCACCTGGGCGTTCTGCGCCTGGATGGCCGCGACCACGTCGGAGGGCGCGAGCTGGTAGGTGTTGAGCTTGCCCGGGTCGAGCCAGATGCGCATGGCGTACTTGCCGCCGAACACCTGCACGCTGCCGACGCCCGGCACGCGGCTGAGCGGGTCGACGATGTTGGCCGAGACGTAGTCGGAGATGTCGTTGCGGTCCATCGAACCGTCGGACGACACGAAGCCCAGCACCTGCAGGAAGCCCGAGGAGGCCTTGTTCACCGAGATACCCTGCTGCTGCACGATGCCGGGCAGCAGCGCGGTGGCCAGCTGCAGCTTGTTCTGCACCTGCACCTGGGCGATGTCGGGGTCGGTTCCGGTGGCGAACGTCAGCGTCACCGACACCGAACCGTTGGAGTCGGAGGTCGAGGACAGGTAGTCGAGGCCGTCAAGGCCGGTCATCGCCTGCTCGATGATCTGGGTCACCGAGTTCTCGGCCGCCTGCGCCGAGGCGCCGGGGTAGCTGGCGTTGATGGTGATGGTGGGCGGCGCGATCGTCGGGTAGCGGGAGATCGGCAGCTGGGTCAGCGCCAGGGCGCCGGCCAGCATGATGATGATGGCGATCACCCAGGCGAAGATCGGGCGGTCGATGAAGAACCTTGCCATGATCGGATCCCCTGCTTATTCGGCGACGTTGGCGTCGGCCGGCGCTTCGCCGGCTTCGACCGCCCGCGCCGGGGCGCCGGGCTGCACTTTCTGCAGGCCCTCGATGATCATGCGGTCGCCGGCCTGCAGGCCCGCGTCGACCAGCCACTGGTCGCCGATGGTGCGGCTGACCTGCACCACGCGCGCTTCGACCGTGCCTTCGGCGGTGACCACCAGCGCGGTGGCGTTGCCCTTCGGGTCGCGGCTGATGCCCTGCTGCGGCGCCAGCACGCCTTCCGGGCGGGTGCCCAGTTCGACCACCGTGCGCACGTACATGCCCGGCAGCAGCAGGTGGTCGGGGTTGGGCACGCGCACGCGCAGGGCGTAGCTGCCGGTGCCCGGGTCGACGGTGACGTCGGTGAACTCGAGCACGCCGGCGTGCGGGTAGGCGCTGCCGTCCTCGAGCAGCAGGGTCGCGCCGATGCGGTCCTGCTCGAGCCGGCCGGCTTCGATGTCCTTGCGCAGCTGCATCAGCTCGCTGGCCGACTGGGCCAGGTCGACGTACATCGGGTCGAGCTGCTGCACCGTCACCAGCGCCTGGGCCTGGTTGGCGTTGACCAGGGCGCCCTGGGTGACGCTGGACTTGCCGGCGCGGCCGTCGATGGGCGAGCTGATGCGGGTGTAACCCAGGTTCACCTCGGCCGACTGCAGCGCGGCGCGGTAGGCGGCCACGTCGGCGGCGGCCTCGGCGGCGGCAGCCTGGGTGCGCTCGTGGTCCTGCTGGCTGACCAGGTTTTCCTTGACCAGCTCGGTGGAACGCTCGGCGGCCAGGCGCGCCGACTCGGCCGAGGCGCGGGCACGGGCCAGGTTGGCGGCGGCGGCGTCACGCGCGGCGCGATAGGTGGCGTCGTCGAGCTGGTAGAGCACCTGGCCGGCCTTGACCAGGCCGCCTTCGTCGAACAGTCGCTCGCGGACGATGCCGGTGGCCTGCGGGCGAACCTCGGCGACCACGAAGGGCACGGTGCGGCCGGCCAGTTCGCGGGTGAGCGGCACGGGCTGGCTCTTGAGCGTCACCACGGTGACTTCGGGCGCGGGCATCTGCATCTGCCCGGCTTCGCCGGAGCAGCCAGCCAGCGCGACGCCGGCACCGAGCAGCAGCGCCAGCGGGCGCCAGGAGCGGGGGGAAACGGACATGGGAAAGCCTCGGAAAGGGAAAGCGGCGGCCGCGCCAAAAGGCGCCGACCAGAAAGAATGAACGGTCATTCTATTTTTGGATCCGGGCCTGTCAAGTGCCGGAACCCACCTCCGGCGCGGTTCTCCCGCCCCCGGCGGGCCGGTGGTTCAGTCGGCGGACAGGTTCAGGGCCAGATCTGCCGGGTCGGCACCGGGGGCATACGGAAGCAGGCCCAGGCAGGGGGCCGGCAGGGCCGCGCGCAGCAGGCCGAGGTAGGCGTCCGAATGCGGGCCCGGGGGCTCGACGGCATTGCCGATCCAGCCGGCGAGGCGGCAGCCGTCGGCGGTGATGGCCCGGGCCGTGAGCCGGGCGTGGTTGAGGCAGCCGAGCTTGAGCCCGACCACCAGCACCACCGGCAGGTCAATCGCACGCACCAGCTCGGACTGTTCCAGTCCGTCGGCCAGCGGCGCCAGCCACCCGCCCACGCCCTCGACCACGACCCTGCCACCGGCCATCCCGGCGAGCGCGGAATGCGCGGCCAGCAGCGTCGGCAGTTCGACCCGCACCCCCGCCAGCGCCGAGGCGATCTGCGGCGCGGTCGGCTCGGGCAGCGCGTAGGGATTGACCAGCAGGTAGTCGGGCCGCGGCGCGCTGGCCGCCTGCAGGGCCAGCGCGTCCTCGTTGCGCCAGCCCTGCGGCGTACGGACGCTGCCGCTGGCCACCGGCTTCATGCCGACCGCCGGCCCACCGTCGCGACGCAGCGCGTGCAGCAGCGCGACGGCGGCGAAGGACTTGCCCACGCCGGTGTCGGTGCCGGTGACGAAACAGCCGCGCTTCATGGCGCTTTCCCAACGGTGCATTGCATGGCGTCCTCCCGCGCGCGTCCGCGCGAGCCCATACAATAGCGTCCCACCCACGATCCTGGAGCGCCGATGTTCGCGCAGTCCGCCCTCACCGGCACCAAGGCCGAGCAGTACGCCCAGTTGCTCGAACAGGCCCGCGGCCTGATGCACGGCGAACGCGACCGCATCGCCAATGCCGCCAACCTCTCGGCCCTGGTCTACCACGCCCTGCCCGACCTGAACTGGGTGGGTTTCTACTTCTTCGACGGCACCGAGCTGGTGGTCGGCCCCTTCCAGGGCCATCCGGCCTGCGTGCGCATCGCGCTTGGCCGCGGCGTCTGCGGCACGGCCGCCGCCACCCGCGAGACGCAGCGCGTGCCCGACGTCGATGCGTTCCCGGGCCACATCCCCTGCGACTCGGCGTCGCGCTCGGAACTGGTGGTGCCGCTGTACGCCGGCGACGCGCTGCTGGGCGTGTTCGACCTCGACAGTCCCCTCCCCGATCGCTTCGACGCCGAGGACCAGGCTGGCCTCGAAGCCATCGCTGCTGCGTTCATACAGTCGCTGCAACCGGCCTGAACCCGCCGGGAGAGACAGGACGATGAGCGAGGGGAACAAGCTGCGCAACATAGGGCCCAAGTCGGCGGCCTGGCTGCGCCAGACCGGCATCCGCACCCACGAGGACCTCGTGGCGGTCGGCGCGCTGGCGGCGTTCGTGCGCGTCAAGCGCGCCGGCTTCAAGCCCAGCCTCAACCTGCTCTACGCGCTCGAAGGCGCGATCCTGGGCTGCCACTGGCAGGACGTGCCGGACGAGCGCCGCAACGAGCTGGTGGCCGCCGCCGGCGAGGAAGTGGCCAAGCTGCCGCTGCCCAAGGGCAAGCGCATGCCCGCCGCCGCGCCGGTGAAGACCGTGCACCTCGACGGCGACGACGAAGGCGCCATGGCCGAACCGGACTTCGGTTTCGACGACCCCTCGTCCTCGCGCGACGACTGAGGCCTCAGCGCACCACCGCGTACTCGCGCGCGTCCTCGCGCCACTTCGGCGTGGCGCGGATCGTCGGCAGCACCTGGTCGACGGCGTCCACCAGCTGCCACATGGCCGCGTGCTCCGGGTTCATGAAGCGCTCCTCGATCACCTGCTGCATGAAGCCCTGCAGCGGCGCGTAGAAATTGCGCACGTTGAGCAGGATGATCGGGTTGAAGTAGATGCCCAGGCGCTTGAGCGTGATCGCCTCGAACAACTCCTCGAGCGTGCCGCAGCCGCCCGGCAGCGCCACCACGGCGTCCGAGCCGGTGAGCAGCTTGTGCTTGCGCTCGCGCATGTCCTCGACCAGCTCGAGGTGGGTCAGGCCCGGGTGGCCCCATTCGAGGTCGGCCATGAACCTGGGCAGGATGCCGACTACCTCGCCGCCCTTCGACAACGCGCCGTCGGCCAGCGAG
Source organism: Arenimonas caeni (assembly GCF_003024235.1). Lineage (GTDB taxonomy): Bacteria > Pseudomonadota > Gammaproteobacteria > Xanthomonadales > Xanthomonadaceae > Arenimonas > Arenimonas caeni. The sequence goes on from NZ_KZ679096.1 coordinate 62,934, forward strand.
CCCATCAGGCCCTGGGAGCTGCCGCCGTAGACGATCGAGCAGCCCCCGGCCGCCAGCGATTCGCCCAGCGCGCGCGCGGCGGCGTGGAATTCGGGCGCCACTTTGGCGCTGGAGGCGGCGTAGACGCAGACGCGCATGGTTCGACCCGTGACCTGTGGGGGAGGCCATTGTGCCACCGGCGGGGCTATGGTCCGCGCACCATCCAACGGGATCCTGTATGCGCCTGGCCTGCCTGCTGTTCGCCGCCGCCCTGGCGACCCTCCCCATCTCCCCGGCCACGGGCGCGCAGGCGCCCGCCGCGCGCCGCATCGCCCTGAGCTTCGACGATGCGCCCCGCGCCGACGGCGCCTTCTTCACCGGGGCCGAGCGGACCCGCCGCCTGGTGGCCGGGCTCGACGCGGCGGGCGTGCAGGGGGCGCTGGTCTTCGCCACCACCTCCAACCTCGATGCTGCCCCCGACGGCGCCGCGCGCCTGCGCGCCTATGCCGACGCCGGCCACGCCATCGGCAACCATTCGCACGCGCATCCCTGGCTGCGCCGCTCCGAAGCAGACGCCTACCTGGCCGACGTGCGCGCCGCCAACGAGCGACTGTCGGCCCTGGGCTTCGCCCCGGCGTTCTTCCGCTATCCGTTCCTTGACGAAGGCAAGGATGCGGCGCAGCGCGACGCGGCGCGCGAGGGCCTGTCGGCGCTGGGCCTGCGCAATGGCTACGTGACGGTGGACAACTACGACTGGTACCTGGACGTGCTGGCCGCCGAGGCGCTGGCGGCCAACCCGGACTTCGACCGCGATGTCCTGCGCCGGCTCTACGTCGGGGTGCTGCTCGATGCCGTGCGCTTCTACGACGGAATCGGCCGCGAGACCCTGGGTCGCTCGCCGGCGCACGTGCTGCTGCTGCACGAAAACGACCTCGCCGCGCTGTTCATCACCGACCTGGTGGCCGCCCTGCGCGCCGACGGCTGGCAGGTCGTCCCGGCCGCGGAGGCCTACGAGGATCCGATCGCCGGTTCCGCGCCCGACACCCTGTTCAACGGCCAGGGCCGCGTCGCGGCGCTGGCCCGCGTCGCCGGCCGCGCGCCGCATGAGCTGGTGCACCCGCTCGAGGACGAGGCGGCGCTGCGCGAACTGTTCGTCGAACGCGGGCTGCTGCCGGCGCCTCAGCCCTGATCGGCGCCCGGATTGCGCGCCAGCCACTGCGCCAGCTGCTCGCGGTAGTGCTCCATCGCCTCGGCGTAGGTGTCGAGCACGCAGGGGTCGCAGCCTCCGTCGCAGCAGTCACCGGGCAGTGGTTTCTCGGGCGGCATCGGCCGCGGGTCGTGGGCGGGCGGCCCGGCGTTCACCGACCCGCCCTCATTCCACCGTGACCGACTTGGCCAGGTTGCGCGGCTGGTCGACGTCGGTGCCGCGCAACACGGCCACGTGGTAGCTCAGCAGCTGCAGCGGGATGGTGGAGATCACCGGCGCGGCGATTTCGCCGGCGGCCGGCATCACCACCACGCGGGCGGCGTCGAGGCCGTGGGCCACCGTCTCGTCGACGAAGGCGTAGAGCACGCCGCCGCGGGCGCGAACTTCCTCGAGGTTGGACTTGAGCTTGTCGATCAGGTGGTCGTTGGGCGCCACCGCGATCACCGGCATGTCCTCGTCCACCAGCGCCAGCGGGCCGTGCTTGAGCTCGCCGGCGGCGTAGGCCTCGGCGTGGATGTAGGAGATTTCCTTGAGCTTGAGCGCGCCTTCCATGGCCACCGGCCAGTGCGTGCCGCGACCCAGGAACAGCGCGTGCTGCTTGCCCACGAAGGCCTCGGCCAGTTCGCGGATCTCATCGTCGAGCTTGAGCACCTCGGCGATGTGGCCGGGCAGCTGCTCGAGCTGGCGCACGCCGTCGGCGTAACGCGCGTCGTCGAGGCCCTTGGCGCGGGCGAGCGCAAGTGAGAACAGCGCCAGCGCCACCAGCTGGGTGGTGAAGGCCTTGGTCGAAGCCACGCCGATCTCCGGGCCGGCGCGGGTCATGAGCACCAGCTCGGACTCGCGCACGATCGATGACTCGGGCACGTTGCACACCGCCATGCGCGCCAGGTACGGCCGCTCGCGCGCGAGCTTGAGCGCGGCCAGGGTGTCGGCGGTTTCGCCGGACTGGGAAATGGTGAGGAACAGCGTGCCTTCCTTCACCACCGGGTCGCGGTAGCGGTACTCGCTGGCGATCTCGGCCGTGCAGGGCACGCCGGCCAGCTGCTCGATCCAGTAACGCGCCACCAGGCCCGCGTGGTAGCTGGTGCCGCAGGCGATGATGTGCACGGCCTGGGTGTCGGCCAGCAGGTTCTCGGCGTCGACGCCGAGGATCTGGGTGAGCACCTTGCCGCCGGCGATGCGGCCCTCGAGCGTGTCGGCCACGGCCACCGGCTGCTCGTGGATTTCCTTGAGCATGTAGTGGGCGTACTCGCCGCGCTCGACCGCGTCCGCGCTGAAGTGCGATTCCTTCACCTCGCGCGCGGCCGGCTGGCCATCGGCACCGTAGACCGTGATGCCGGCGACGGTGACGTCGACGACGTCGCCCTCCTCGAGGTACATGAAGCGCTTGGTCAGCGGCAGCAGGGCGTGCACGTCGGAGGCCAGGTACTGCTCGCCCTCGCCCAGGCCGGCGATCAGCGGCGCGCCGTAGCGGGCGCCGACCACGCGGCCAGGCTCGCGCGCCGACACGGCGGCGATGGCATAGGCGCCGTGCAGGCGCCTGACGACGGACTGCACCGCGGCCAGCAGGTCCATGCCGCCGCGCTGGGCGCGCTCGAGCAGGTGCGCGACGACCTCGGTGTCGGTCTGCGAGCTGAACTCATAGCCGTCCGCCTGCAGCTCGGCCCGCAGGCTGGCGTGGTTTTCGATGATGCCGTTGTGCACAACGCTCACCTGGCCGGAGACGTGCGGGTGCGCGTTGTGCTCGCTCGGCACGCCGTGGGTGGCCCAGCGGGTGTGGGCGATGCCGCAGTTGCCGTCCAGGCCGGTCTCGGCCTGCAGGGCGACCAGGTCGCGCACCTTGCCCTTGGCGCGCAGGCGGGCGATGCCGTCGGCGCCCACCAGGGCCACGCCGGCCGAGTCGTAGCCGCGGTACTCAAGCGCGGCGAGCCCGGCGATCAGGTGCTGGACGATGGGCCGGTTGGCGCTGATGCCGACGATTCCACACATGGATGGTGCATTCCTCTGGGGGCTGACCCGGGAGTTTAAGTGAAGCTTGTGGCATTCCGCGGGCGAAGGATTCGCAAGGCCCGGCCCGGCGTCCGCGCCGCTGTCCGGGGCGAGGGTCCGCGGACGCCGCGGACAGATACAAACCCTATTTTTTTCAATGGCTTGGCCTTGGCACGGGGCTTGCAACACTCCAGGCAGACCTTCCCTGCCAGGACGCCCCATGATCCGCGACACCTCCGCCCAGGACCGAAGCCTCGATCCCGCCCAGGCGCCCCGCCCGCGCGGGCCGCTGTGGCTGGCAGGCGCCGCGGTGCTTGCGGTGGTGGTGCTGGGCTGGGTGCTCAGCGGCTGGGTCGGCAGCGCCCGCTCGGTGTCGGCCGAGCGCCTGCGCCTGGCCGAGGCCAGCCGCGGCCTGCTGGTGCGCGACGCCAGCGCCAACGGCCGCGTCGTGGCCGCCGTCAGCCCCACCCTGTACGCCCCGGCCGGCGGCACCGTGACGCTGCGGATCCTGGCCGGCGACACCGTCGAGGCCGGGCAGGTGCTGGCCGAGATCGATTCGCCCGAACTGCACAACGAACTGCAGCGCGAGCAGGCCACCCTGGCCCAGCTCGAAGCCGAGGTCGCGCGCCAGCGCATCCTGGCCCGCAAGGCCAGCCTGCTGGCGCAGCGCGAGGCCGACGACGCCGAGGTGACCCGCCTGGCCGCCACGCGCGACCTGCAGCGCGCCCAGCGCGGCTACGAGCTGGGTGCGATCCCGGAAGTCGAGTACCTGCGGGCGAAGGACGCCATGGCCAGCGCCGACATCCGCAGCAAGCACGCCGGCAGCGCCGCCGCGCTCGAGGCGCAGGACGTGGCCCTGGCGCTCAAGACCCAGGAGCAGCTGCTCGAGCGCCAGCGCCTGCTCACCGCCAACCTCGAGCGCCGCGTCGACGAACTCAACGTGCGTGCGCCGGTGGCCGGCATCATCGGCACGCTCAGCATCGCCGACCGCGCCGTGGTGGCCGCCAACTCGCCGCTGATGACCGTGGTGGACCTGAGCCGGCTCGAGGTCGAACTGGAAATGCCCGAGTCCTATGCCGAAGACCTGGGCCTGGGCATGGCCGCCGAGGTCCGCATCGGCGCCAACTCGCAGGCCGGCAAGATCTCGGCGATCTCGCCCGAGGTGGTGAACAACCAGGTACTGGTGCGCGTGCGCTTCGAGGGCGGGCAGCCTGCCGGCCTGCGCCAGAACCAGCGCGTCACCGCCCGCGTGCTGTTCGAGGAGAAGCCCGACGTGGTCAAGGTGGCCCGCGGCCCCTTCGTCGAGCAGCTCGGCGGACGCTTCGCCTACGTGGTCGAGGACGGCATCGCCGTGCGCCGGCCGATCCGCCTGGGCGCCACCAGCGTCGGCGAAGTGGAGATCCTCGAGGGCGTCGCCCCCGGCGAACGGCTGGTGATTTCCGGCACCGACACCTTCGGGGACGCCGAGCGCGTCGCCATCAACGACTGACCCCTCCCCCTTACCTCGACCAAGGACACCGCCATGCTGCGCATGAACAACCTGAGCAAGGTCTACCGCACCCACATGATCGAGACCCACGCCCTGCGCGGCTTCGACATCCACGTGAAGGAAGGCGAGTTCGTCGCCGTCACCGGCCCCTCCGGCTCGGGCAAGACCACCTTCCTCAACATCGCCGGCCTGCTCGAGGAGTTCACCGGCGGCGAGTACTGGCTCGACGGCGTGGACGTGCGCGGCCTGGACGACAACGCCCGCTCGCGGCTGCGCAACGAGAAGCTGGGCTTCATCTTCCAGGGCTTCAACCTGATCCCGGACCTGAACCTGTTCGACAACGTCGACGTGCCGTTGCGCTACCGCGGCTTCGGCGGCGCCGAACGCAAGCGCCGCATCGAGCAGGCGCTCACCCAGGTCGGCCTGGCCTCGCGCATGAAGCACTACCCGGCCGAGCTTTCGGGCGGCCAGCAGCAGCGCGTGGCCATCGCCCGCGCCCTGGCCGGTTCGCCCAAGCTGCTGCTGGCCGACGAGCCGACCGGCAACCTCGATTCGCAGATGGCCCGTGGCGTGATGGAGCTGCTCGAGGAGATCAACGCCGGCGGCACCACCATCCTGATGGTCACCCACGACCCGGAGCTGGCCGCGCGCGCCCACCGCAACGTGCACATCATCGACGGCCAGGTCAGCGACCTGACCCCGGAAACCGCGCGCAGCCTCGCCGCGGCCGCCGCCAGCGCCGCCACCGCCTGAAGGAGCCCGCCATGTTCCGTTACTACCTGGGCCTGGGCTTCCGCAGCCTGCGCCGCAACCCGGTCCTGACCGCCCTGATGGTGCTGACGCTTTCGGTCGGCGTGGCCGCATCCATGACCACCCTGACGATCCTGCGCGGCATGTCCGGCGACCCGATCCCGGGCAAATCCGACCTGCTGTTCGTACCGCTGCTCGACAACCGCCCGGTCGGCAACGGCCCCGGCACCGACCCGGAACCGCCCGAGCAGCTGACCCTGCGCGACGCGCTGGCGCTCTGGGAGGCCGGCGAAGGCGTGCGCCGCACGCCGCTGTACGGCGTCAGCCCGCCGATCGACTCGGGCCGCCCCGACCTGCCGCCCTTCTTCAGCGACGGCCTGGCGGTGGGCCGCGACTTCTTCACCATGTTCGAAGTGCCATTCCTGCACGGCCAGGCCTGGACCGAGGCCGACGACCAGCGCGGCGCCCAAGTGGCGGTGATCAGCCGTGGCCTGGCCGAGCGGATCTACGGCGAGGGCGTGAACCCGGTTGGCCAGGTGATCCGCGCGCGCGACGAGGAGTTCCAAGTGATCGGCGTGGTCGACGACTGGAACCCGGTGCCGAAGTTCTACCGCCTGGTCGGCAGCCGCAGTTTCGACACCAGCGAGGACATCTACATACCGGTGCGCGCGGCGATCGCCCGCGAGTTCCAGGTCAACGGCAACGTGAGCTGCAACTCCACGCCGCCGTCGCCCGGCTTCCGCGGCCTGGTCGAGGGCGAGTGCAACTGGGTCCAGTACTGGGTGGAGCTCGGGAGCGCCGGCGAGCGCGGCCGGCACGCCGACTACCTCGATGCCTACGTCGCCGAGCAGAAGGCGCTGGGCCGCTTCGAGGCACCGCTGAACAACCGGCTCTACGACGTGCGCGAGTGGCTGGACGTGCGCGAGGTGGTCAGCGACGACACCCGCACTTCGACCTGGCTGAGCTTCGGCTTCCTGCTGGTGTGCCTCGTCAACACGGTCGGCCTGCTGCTGGCCAAGTTCAGCGCCCGTCCCGGCGAGATCGGCGTGCGCCGTGCCCTCGGCGCCTCGCGCGGCGAGATCTTCCGCCAGTACCTGACCGAAGCGGCCGTGATCGGCCTGGTCGGTGCCGGCGTCGGCATCGCACTGACCTTCGGTGCGCTCGCCTTCATCCGTGGCTTCAACGACGGCCTGGCCCAGCTCACCCACCTCGACGCGCCGATGGCCACCGTGGCGGTACTGGTCTCGGTGGTGTCCGCCGTGGTCGCCGGCCTGCTGCCCACCTGGCGCGCCTGCCAGGTCGTGCCCGCCCTCCAGCTCAAGAGCCAATAAGGAACGCCGCCATGGAATTCCGCCCCATCCTTTCGGCCATGCTGCGCAACAAGACCGCCCCGCTGCTGATCGCCGCGCAGGTCGCGCTCACCCTGGCCATCGTCTGCAACGCGCTCTACATCATCCGCGACCGCCTGGCCACGGCATCGCGGCCCTCCGGCGCCGACGAGGCCAACGTCTCGGAGATCCGCTTCTACCCGCACCGCGCCATCAGCGACGTGCGCGGCATGCAGCTGCGCGACATCGAATCGATCCGCGCCGTGCCGGGCGTCGTTGCCGCGGCCTGGACCAACCAGGTGCCGCTGGGCCGTTCGGGCTGGAGCGTGGGCCCGGTGGTCGTCTCGCCCGACCAGCAGACCTCTCCGGTGACCAACGCGGGCCAGTACTTCACCCCCGAGTCGATCATCGACACCTTTGGCCTGACGCTGGTCGACGGCCGCGACTTCCAGCCCGGCGACTACATCGAGTCCGACCCGGCGCAGGACCGCAACCAGGCGTCCGTGGTCATCGTCACCCGCACCATGGCCGAGCGCCTGTGGCCGGGCGAGGCCTCGGTGCTGGGCAAGCCGGTCTACCTGGGCGGTCCGGACAATCCGCCGGTCGAGGTGATCGGCGTGGTCGACAGGCTGCAGACGCCCTGGGCCAACCTGGGCGAGGCGGCCGAGTACAGCCTGATCCTGCCGGTGCGCTACCTCGACCCCTTCACCCGCTATTCGGTGCGCACCGAGCCGGGCCGCCACGAGCAGGTAATGGCCGAGGTCGAGAAGGTGCTGCTGGCCAACAGCAGCGACCGCGTGCTGCTGGGCCGCCGCACCCTGGCCGAGGCGCGCGACCAGCGTTACGCCGGCGAACGCATGATGGCCGGCCTGCTGATCGCCGTCACCGTGTTCCTGCTGCTCATCACCGCATCGGGCATCGTCGGCATGGCCAGCCTGTGGGTGAACCAGCGCCGGAAACAGATCGGCGTGCGCCGCGCCATCGGCGCCCGCAGGGCCGACATCCTGCGCTATTTCCTGCTCGAGAACCTGATGATCACCACGGCCGGCATCGCCGCGGGCATCGCCCTGGCGGTGGGCCTGAACAACTTCCTGGTCTCCACCATGGATCTGCCGCGGCTGCCGGTCTTCTATCTGGGCGTGACCACGGTCGCCATGTGGGTGCTGGGCCTGCTGGCGGTGCTGGGGCCGGCCTGGCGCGCCGCCGCGGTGCCGCCGGCCATCGCCACCCGCACGGCCTGAGGGTAGGCTAGCCACATGCCCGCCGCCCAAGCCACCCTGCTGGTGATCGACGACAACCCGTCGGTGGTTGCCGCGCTGGAAGTGCTGTTCTCGCTGCACGACTACCGCACCCTGCGCGCGGAGTCGCCCGAGGCAGGGCTGGCGCTGCTGGCGCGTGAACCGGTGGACCTGGTGATCCAGGACATGAACTTCACCCGCGACACCACCTCGGGCGAGGAAGGCGAGGCGCTGTTCCGCGCCATCCGCGCCGCGCACCCGGACCTGCCGGTGATCCTGCTTACCGCCTGGACGCACCTCGAGGCGGCGGTGGACCTGGTCAAGGCCGGCGCCGCCGACTACCTGGCCAAGCCCTGGGACGACCGCAAGCTGCTGGCCACCGTGGCCAACCTGCTCGAGCTCGGCCAGGCCAACCGCGCCATGGCCGAGTGCGCGCGCCGCGACCAGCGCCAGCGCAGCCAGCTCGAGCGCGGCTTCGACCTGCGCGGGCTGGTCTGGGCGGACCCGGCGATGGAACGCGTGCTGTGCCTGGCCACCCAGGTGGCGCGCGCCGACGTGCCGGTGCTGGTGACCGGCCCGAACGGGTCCGGCAAGGAGAAGATCGCCGAGATCCTGCAGGCCAACTCTTCGGTGAAGGACGGGCCGTTCGTGACGCTCAACTGCGGCGCCCTGCCCTCCGAGCTGATCGAAGCCGAACTGTTCGGCGCCGAGGCCGGCGCCTACACCGGCGCCGGCAAGGCGCGCGAGGGCAAGTTCGAGGCCGCCGACGGCGGCACGCTGTTCCTCGACGAGATCGGCAACCTGCCGATGGAGGGCCAGGTGAAGCTGCTGCGCGTGCTCGAGACCGGGCGCTTCAGCCGCCTGGGTTCGAACCGCGAGATCCAGGTCAAGGTGCGCGTGGTCAGCGCCACCAATGCCGACCTGCCGGCGATGATCCGCGAAGGCCGCTTCCGCGAAGACCTCTACTACCGGCTCAACCTGATCGAGATCCGCATCCCGCCGCTGGCCGAGCGCCCGCGCGACATCCTGCCGCTGGCCCGGCATTTCCTCGCGCCCGGCAAGACGCTGTCGGAGGGCGCGGCCCAGGCGCTGCAGCGGCACGCCTGGCCGGGCCACGTGCGCGAGCTCAAGAACGTGATCCAGCGCGCCTGCCTGCTCGGCGCCGGCAGCGAGATCCAGGTCGGCGACCTGGGCCTGTCGGTGCCGTTACCCGCGCCGGTCGCGGCCGAGCCCGAGCTCGACCGTGCCAGCATCGAGCGTGCGCTGGCCAGCGCTGGCGGCGTGGTCGCGCAGGCGGCGTCGGAACTGGGGCTCAGCCGGCAGGCCCTGTACCGGCGGATGGAGCGGCTGGGCATCGCCCGGCCCTGACCCGCATGCGCATGCGCCGCTCGATCGCCGGCAGCCTGGCCCTGGCCAGCGCCGGCATCGCCGCGACGTCGGTGGCACTGGCACTGTGGCTGGCCCCGCTGCTGGGCAGCCGCTTCCTCGCGGCCTGCATCGGCATCGGCGTCGGCCTGCTGCTGTCGCTGTGGCTGATGCGGCGCCTGGTTCGGCCGGCCCTGTCCCTGTTCCGCGCCCTGGCAGGCACGGCCCTGAGCTATCGCGACGGCGACTTCAGCTTCGGCCTGCGCTGGCGCCACGACGACGAACTCGGCGACCTGGTGGCCGCGCACAACGAGCTCGGCGGCGTGCTGCGCGAGCAGCGCCTGGGCCTGGTGCAGCGCGAACTGCTGCTCGACACGATGGTGCAGAACACGCCGGTGGCGATGCTGCTGGTCGCCGAGGGCGGGCACGTGGTCTACGCCAACCTGGCGGCACGCCGGCTGCTCAACGACGGGCGTCGTATCGAGGGCCTGGCCATGGCCGCGCTGGTGGCGGCGGCGCCGGCCGCCCTGGCCGAGGCCATGGACCGCGGCGGCGACGGGCTGTTCTCGGTGGGCGAAGGCGACGAGGAAGAGGTGTACCACCTCGCCCGCCGCGGCTTCCGGCTCAACGGCCGTCCGCATGAGCTGGTGCTGCTGCGCCAGCTCACCACCGAGCTGCGGCGCCAGGAGGTGCAGACCTGGAAGAAGGTGATCCGGGTGATCAGCCACGAGCTCAACAACTCACTGGCGCCGGTGGCCTCGCTGGCGCATTCCGGCGCCGAACTCACCCGGCGCGGACAGCATGAGCGGCTCGGGGAGATCTTCGCGATGATCGAGGAACGGGCCCGCCACCTCGAGGGTTTCATCCGGGGCTACGCCCGTTTCGCCAAGCTGCCGGCGCCGCGGCTGGAGGCGACCAGCTGGAGGCCGCTGGTCGACCGCCTGCGCAGCCAGATCGAGTTCGGCATCGACGGCCCGCTGCCGGAAGAACCAATGCGCGTGGACGTGCCGCAGCTGGAGCAGGCGCTGCTGAACCTGCTCAAGAACGCGCACGAATCGGGAACGGAAACGGCCGGGGTGATGCTGCGCGTGCGCCGGACGCCGGGCGTGCTGCGCATCGACGTGCTCGACCGCGGCACCGGCATGAGCGAAGCGGTGCTGGCCAATGCGCTGGTGCCGTTCTATTCGACCAAGCGCAGCGGAACCGGCCTGGGCCTGGCGCTGGCGCGAGAGATCGCCGAGGCGCACGGCGGCCGCATCAGCCTGGCCAACCGCCAGGATGGCGGGCTGCAGGTGTCGCTCGTGCTGCCCGTCACCGAAGCCTGAACCTCCTGCCTTACTTCTTCGTCGGGCGCTGCCAGCCGTCGAGGGTGACCTGGCGCACGCGGGCGACGGTCAGCTTGTCGGCCGGCGCATGCCTGGTGATCACGCTGCCGGCGCCGATGGTGGCGCCCTCGCCGATCTCCACCGGCGCCACCAGCGAGCTGTTGGAGCCGATGAAGGCGCCGTCGCCGATGCGGGTGGTGGACTTGTTCACGCCGTCGTAGTTGCAGGTGATGGTGCCCGCGCCGATATTGACGCGGCTGCCGACCAGGGCATCGCCGATGTAGCTCAGGTGGTTGGCCTTGCTGCCCTCGCCCAGGCTCGACTTCTTGATCTCCACGAAGTTGCCGACGTGCACTCGCTCGCCCAGCTCGGTGCCGGGGCGCAGGCGCGCGAACGGGCCGAGCGTGCAACCGGCCGCGGCCACGACGCCCTCGAGGTCGCAGTGCGCCTGCACCACGGTACCGGCGCCCAGCTCGACGTCGCGCAGCCTGCAGAAGGGGCCGATGCGCACGCCGTCGCCGAGCACCACGCGGCCCTCGAGCACGACGTTGGCGTCGATCTCGACGTCGCTGCCGGCCTCGACGCTGCCGCGCAGGTCGAAGCGCGACGGGTCGGCCAGGCGCACGCCGGCGCGCATCAGCGCCTCGGCCGCACGCAGCTGGAAGGCGCGCTCGAGCCGGGCCAGCTGCACCGGATCGTTGGCGCCCTCGGCCTCGCCCGGGACGCGGCAGGACGTGTGCGCCGCGGCGCGGCCGTCGGCGCGGGCCATGGCGAAGATGTCGGTGAGGTAGTACTCGCCCTGGGCGTTGTCGTTGCCCAGCTGGCCCAGCCAGCGGCGCAGGTCCGCGGCCGGGGCGGCGATGACGCCGGTGTTCACCAGGCGCACCTTGCGCTGGGTTTCGTCGGCGTCCTTGTGTTCGACGATGGCCTGCACGTCGCCGTTGCCGTCGAGCAGCACGCGGCCGTAGCCGGTGGGGTCGGCGAGCTGCTCGGTGAGCACGGCGGCGCGCTCGCGCCCGGCCTCCAGCAGCCCGCGCAGGGTGTCGGCGGTGATCAGCGGCACGTCGGCATAGAGCACGAGCACGCGGGCGTTCTCCGGCACGCCGGGCATGGCCTGCTGCACCGCGTGGCCGGTGCCGAGCTGGCGGGCCTGCTCGGCCCAGCGCAGGTCGGCCTCGCCGTCGAAGGCGGCGCGCACCTGCTCGCCAGCATGGCCGTAGACGATGTGGATCCCGGCGGCGCCGAGCTCGCGCGCGGTGGCGATGACGTGGCCGAGCATGGGCCGGCCGGCGATGCGCTGGAGCACCTTGGGGGTGCGCGATTTCATGCGCTTGCCCTCGCCGGCGGCGAGGATGATCACGTGCAGTGCCTGGCTCATCGATTTCCTCCGTGGCGGCTAGTATCGGCCCGCGCCGCCGAGTCCGCCAGCCGGGTTTTTCGCCGGCGGAAACGAAAACGCCGGCACGTGGCCGGCGTTCTCGGATCGGTCGGCGCGGGCGCCGTCCTCAGTGCTTGAGGTTCTTGCGCAGGCGCTCGAGGGCCTGCAGCTGGGCCAGGGCCTCGGCCAGCCTGGCCTGCGCCTCGGCGATCTCCATGGCCTCGCCGCGGTTGGCCAGGATGCGCTCGGCCTCGGCCTTGGCTTCCTTGGCGCGGGCCTCGTCGAGGTCGGCGGCGCGGATGGCGGTGTCGGTGAGCACCGTCACCACCTGCGGCTGCACCTCGAGGATGCCGCCGGAGACGTAGAAGAACTGCTCTTCGCCGTTGGCGAGGATCACGCGCACCTGGCCCGGCTTGAGCCGGGTGATGAGCGGGGCGTGCTTGGGCGCGATGCCCAGCTCGCCCAGCTCGCCGGTGGCGACGACCATCTGCACGTCGCCGCGGAAGATTTCTTCCTCGGCGCTGACGATGTCGCAACGGATCGTGGATGCCATGTCGGTTTCCTAAAGGCTGCGGATTAAGCCGCGACGCCCATCTTCTTGGCCTTCTCGAAGGCTTCGTCGATGCCGCCGACCATGTAGAACGCCTGCTCCGGCAGGTGGTCGCACTCGCCGTCGACGATCATGCGGAAGCCGCGGATGGTCTCCTTGAGCGTGACGTACTTGCCCGGCGAGCCGGTGAACACCTCGGCGACGTGGAACGGCTGCGAGAAGAAGCGCTCGGCCTTGCGGGCGCGCGCCACGACCTGCTTGTCCTCTTCGCTCAGCTCGTCCATGCCCAGGATGGCGATGATGTCCTTGAGCTCCTTGTACTTCTGGAGCGTGGCCTGGACCTTGCGCGCGGTGTCGTAGTGCTCGTTGCCGATCACGTTCGGGTCGAGCTGGCGCGAGGTGGAGTCGAGCGGGTCGACCGCCGGGTAGATACCCAGCGAGGCGATGTTGCGCGACAGCACGACGGTGGCGTCGAGGTGGGCGAAGGTGGTGGCCGGCGACGGGTCGGTCAGGTCGTCCGCGGGCACGTACACGGCCTGGATCGAGGTGATCGAACCGGTCTTGGTGGAGGTGATGCGCTCCTGCAGGACGCCCATTTCCTCGGCGAGGGTCGGCTGGTAACCCACGGCCGACGGCATGCGGCCCAGCAGCGCCGACACTTCGGTACCGGCCAGGGTGTAGCGGTAGATGTTGTCGACGAAGAACAGGATGTCGCGGCCCTTGCCGGTGGCCGGGTCGATGTCGTCACGGAAGTACTCGGCCATGGTCAGGCCGGTGAGCGCGACGCGCAGGCGGTTGCCCGGCGGCTCGTTCATCTGGCCGTACACCATCGCCACCTTGTCGAGGACGTTGGAGTCCTTCATCTCGTGGTAGAAGTCGTTGCCCTCGCGGGTACGCTCGCCCACGCCGGCGAACACCGACAGGCCCGAGTGCTGCTTGGCGATGTTGTTGATGAGCTCCATCATGTTGACGGTCTTGCCGACGCCGGCGCCGCCGAACAGGCCGACCTTGCCGCCCTTGGCGAACGGGCACATCAGGTCGATGACCTTGATGCCGGTCTCGAGCAGCTCGTTGGCCGAGGACTGGTCCTCGTAGGACGGGGCGGCGCGGTGGATTTCCCACTGGTCCTTGGTGGCGACCGGGCCGGCCTCGTCGATCGGGCGACCGAGCACGTCCATGATGCGGCCCAGGGTCTCCTTGCCGACCGGCACGGAGATGGCCTTGCCGGTGTTGATGGCGACCAGGTTGCGCTTGAGGCCGTCGGTCGAGCCGAGCGCGATGGTGCGCACGACGCCGTCGCCCAGCTGCTGCTGCACCTCGAGGGTGATCTCGGTGCCTTCGACCTTCAGCGCGTCGTACACCTTCGGCACGTCGGCGCGCGGGAACTCGACGTCGACGACGGCGCCGATGATCTGAACAACCTTGCCCTGGCTCATTGCTGTTTCCTCGGTTCTGATGCTTGGTGGTTGCGTCGCGTCAAACAGCCGCGGCGCCGCCTACGATTTCGGAGATTTCCTGGGTGATCGCCGCCTGGCGCGCCTTGTTGTAGATCAGGTTCAGCGTGCCGATCAGCTTGGTCGCGTTGTCGGAGGCCGCCTTCATGGCCACCATGCGCGCCGCATGCTCGGAGGCGAGGTTCTCGAGCACGGCCTGGTAGACCAGCGACTCGACGTAGCGGGTCATGACCTGGTCGAGCACGGTGGCCGCGTCGGGTTCGTACAGATAGTCCCAGTCGTGCTTGCTCTCGAGCTTCTCGGGAGTCGGCAGCGGCAGGAGCTGGTCCTGCGTGAAGCGCTGGACCATGGTGTTGACGAAGTCGTTGTAGCAGAGGAAGACGCGGTCGAGGCTGCCGTCGGCGTAGCCGTCGAGCATGACCTTGATGACGCCGACCAGCTGGCTCAGCTCGGGCTTCTCGCCCAGGTGGGTGACCGAGCCGACCATGTTCACCTTCAGGCGGCGGAAGAACACCGACGCCTTCTGGCCGATGCACACCACGTCGACCTCGGCGCCCTTCTCCTGCCAGCCGCGCATGTCGGCCAGGATGCGGCGGAACATCTGCGAGTTCAGGCCGCCGCAGAGGCCGCGGTCGGTGGAGACGATGACGTAGCCCACGCGCTTGACCTGCTCGCGCTTGGCCATGAACGGGTGCACGTACTCGGTGTTGGCCTGGGCGATGTGGCCGATGACCTGGCGCATCAGGCGCGCGTAGGGACGCGACGCCTTCATGCGGTCCTGGGCCTTGCGGATCTTCGACGCCGAGACCATCTCGAGCGCGCGCGTCACCTTGCGGGTGTTCTGCACGCTCTTGATCTTGGTCTTGATTTCCCTGCCGCCTGCCATGTTTCTTCCTTAGCTTCCTGTTGGAGGGCCTTCAGGCCCGATCACTCGCGGGGCCGGGCCCGGGGGCCCGCCCACAAGGATCACCAGCTGCCGGTCGCCTTGAACTCGGTGATCAGCTGCTTGAACACCGCCTCGATGTCCTTGTCCCAGGCGCCGGTCTCGACGATCTTCTTCTCCAGCTCGCCCTGGGTGTTGGCCATGTGGGCGTGCAGGCCGGACTCGAAGGCCAGGACCTTGTTCAGCGGCACGTCGTCGAGGTAGCCCTCGTTGACGGCGTAGATCGACAGCGCCATCTGGGCGATCGACATCGGCGCGTACTGCTTCTGCTTCATCAGCTCGGTGACGCGCTGGCCGCGCTCGAGCTGCTTGCGGGTGGCTTCGTCGAGGTCCGAGGCGAACTGCGCGAAGGCCGCCAGCTCGCGGTACTGCGCCAGCGAGATGCGGATGCCGCCCGAGAGCTTCTTCATGATGTTGGTCTGCGCGGCACCGCCGACGCGGGACACCGAGATACCGGCGTTCACGGCCGGGCGGATGCCGGCGTTGAACAGGTCGGTCTCGAGGAAGATCTGGCCGTCGGTGATCGAGATCACGTTGGTCGGCACGAACGCGGACACGTCGCCGGCCTGGGTCTCGATGATCGGCAGCGCGGTCAGCGAGCCGGTCTGGCCCTTCACTTCGCCGTTGGTGAACTTCTCGACGTATTCGGCCGACACGCGGGCCGCACGCTCGAGCAGGCGCGAGTGCAGGTAGAACACGTCACCCGGGTAGGCTTCGCGGCCCGGCGGGCGGCGCAGCAGCAGGGAGATCTGGCGGTAGGCGACGGCCTGCTTGGACAGGTCGTCGTACACGATCAGGGCGTCCTGGCCGCGGTCCATGAAGTACTCGCCCATGGCGCAGCCGGCGTACGGGGCGATGTACTGCATCGCCGCCGACTCGGAGGCCGAAGCCGCCACGACGGTGGTGTAGGCCATGGCGCCGTTTTCCTCGAGCTTGCGCACGATGTTGGCGATGGTGGAGTTCTTCTGGCCGATGGCGACGTAGACGCACTTAATGCCAGAGCCCTTCTGGTTGATGATCGCGTCGATCGCCAGGGCGGTCTTGCCGGTCTGGCGGTCGCCGATCACCAGCTCGCGCTGGCCGCGGCCGATCGGGATCATGCTGTCGACCGACTTGTAGCCGGTCTGCACCGGCTGGGCCACCGACTGGCGCCAGATGACGCCCGGGGCCACGCGCTCGACCGGCGAGGTCAGCTTGGCGTTGAGGGCGCCCTTGCCGTCGATCGGCTCGCCCAGGGCGTTGACGACGCGGCCCAGCAGTTCCGGGCCGACCGGCACTTCGAGGATGCGGCCGGTGGTCTTGGCGGCGTCGCCTTCGCGCAGGTGCTCGTAGTCACCCAGCACCACGGCGCCGACCGAGTCGCGCTCGAGGTTCAGCGCCAGTGCGTAGGTGGCGTTGGGCAGCTCGATCATCTCGCCCTGCATCACGTCGGCCAGGCCGTGGATGCGCACGATGCCGTCGGACACGGAGGTGACGGTGCCTTCGTTGCGGGCCTCGGCCGACAGGGCGACCGATTCGATGCGGGCCTTGATCAGTTCACTGATTTCGGACGGGTTGAGCGTCTGCATGGGTATGTCCCTGGGTCGTCCGGCCGGGGCCGGCGCTTGGTTCAAAGGAAAAACGGATTCAGTTCGCCAGCGCCGCGCCGAGGCGCGCCAGCTTGGTGCGGAGCGATCCATCGATGACCAGGTCGCCGGCGTCGATGACCGCGCCGCCGATCAGGGCCGGGTCGACCTCGGTGGCCAGCTCGACCTCGCGGCCGAAGCGACGCTTGAGCGAAGCCTTGATGCGCTCGACCGCGTCGGCCTCCATGGGCACCGCCGAAGTCACCTTGGCCTTGACCACGCGCTCGGCTTCGGCGCGGAGCTGGTCGTACAGGCCGGCGATTTCCGGCAGCAGCGCCAGCCGGCCGTTGTCGGCCAGCAGCGCCAGGAAGCGCTGGAACTCCGGGTTGATGTCGCCCGGCGGCTGCACCAGGGCGGCCAGCGTGGCCGACTCCACCTTCGGGTGGCCGAACAGCACCTGGACGTCCGGGCGGGCGGCGACCTGCGCGGCGAAGCCGAGCAGGGCCGACCAGTTGGGCAGCGTGCCGCGCGCCTGCGCCAGCTGGAAGGCGGCGCGGGCGTACGGGCGGGCGAGGGTGATGGCTTGGCTCATGGCGGGCCTGCGTCAGATGTCGGAAGCGAGCTCGTCGAGCAGCGCCTTGTGGGCGTTGCCGTCGATCTCCTTGCGGATCAGGCGCTCGGCGCCGGCCACGGCGAGGGCGGCGACCTGGCGGCGCAGCTCTTCCTTGGCGCGGGTGGCGGCGGCGTCGATCTCGGCGTCGGCCTGCAGGCGGATGCGCTTGGCTTCCACCACGGCTTCGTCCTTGGCCTGGTCGATGATCTGGGCGCGGCGGGCCTCGGCCTGGGCGATGATCTCGTTGGCCTTGGCGCGGGCTTCGCGCAGGACCTCGTTGACCTTCTCCTCGGCCTGGGCGAGGTCACGCTTCGAGCGATCGGCGGCGGCGAGGCCTTCGGCGATCTTCTTCTGGCGTTCCTCGATGGCGGCCAGCAGCGGCGGCCAGATCTTGGTCGCGATGATCCAGATCAGGGCCGCGAAGGCCAGGGCCTGCGCGAGCAAAGTGGCATTGATGTTCATGACGGCGCTCTATCCGGTGGCTTGCGCGGCCCCCGAAGGGGCCGATGCGATCCAACCCGGCTGGCAGGGGCCAGCCGGGCCTTGGTGGGCGATCAGCCCAGGCGCGACACGAACTCGCCGACCAGCGGGTTCGCGAAGGCGAACATCAGGCCGACGGCGACGGTGATGATGAACGCGGCGTCGATCAGGCCGGCGGTGATGAACATGCGGACCTGCAGCACCGGGATCAGCTCCGGCTGGCGGGCGGCGGACTCGAGGAACTTGCCGGCCATGATGGCCAGGCCCAGGCCGGCGCCGAGGGCGGCGAGACCGATCATGATGCCGATGGCCAGGATGGTCGAGGCCTGAACCTGGGCGAGAAGGGCGAGAGCTTCCATGGTGATTCTCCGAGCGGATTTACTGGTGGAAAGAAAGGAAAGGGTGGAGCGGTTTAGTGGTGCTCTTCCATGAGGCTCAGGTACACGATCGAGAGCATCATGAAGATGAAGGCCTGCAGCGGGATCACGAGCAGGTGGAACAGCATCCAGCCGAGGCCGAACACGCCTGCCGCGATGGCGCCGGCGATACCCACGCCGCCGAGCACCCAGATCAGGAGGAACACGATCTCGCCGCCGTACATGTTGCCGAACAGTCGCATGGCCAGAGAAACCGGCTTGCTGACCAGCTCGACGATGTTGAGCAGGATGTTGGCCGGGAACATCCACGGACCAAACGGCGCGGTGAAGAACTCATGGACGAAGCCGCCCAGGCCCTTGGCACGCAGCGCGAAGAAGATCATCAGGAAGAACACGCTGATCGACATGCCGAGCGTGGCATTGACGTCGGCGGTCGGCACCGGCTTCCAGTAGTCCACGCCCACCGCGGCCAGCGGGATGGCGAAGAAGTCGGCCGGGATCATCTTGATGAGGTTCATCATCAGGATCCAGAAGAACAGCGTGATGGCGATCGGGGTCACCAGCTTGCTGCGGCCCGGGTAGGCGTCGCGCGCCTGCTGGTCGACGAACTCGAGCACGATCTCGACGAAGGCCTGCCACTTGCCCGGCACGCCGGAGGTGGCCCGGCGCGTGGCGAGCCAGAAGCCGAGCACCATCACCAGGCCCATCAGCACAGCCATGATCAGCGTGTCGGCGTGCAGCTGCCAGAACGTGCTGCTGTCATCGACCGTGATGGTGAGGTTCTTGAGGTGGTGCTGGATGTAGCTCGTCGGGGTGAGTTCGGCTTCGCTGGCCATCGTGTCCAACCTAGGAATTGTTCAACTTGCCCTGGCCGCCGCCACCATGGAGGCGACAACCGCCGCCGCCAGGCCCGCGATCAGCGGGAGCACCGGCAGCTTCAAGATGCCTATCGCGAGCACGAACACGGCCGCGACCAGCACCCACTTGCCAACCATCCCCAGCAACAGCCGCCCGAGGGCGCCGGTTGCCGAATGGACCCCGCCACCGACCAGGGCCCTCGCAAGCAGCAGCGAGCCCAGGACGATCGCAACCGCACCGAGGGCAGCCGCGGCGGCCGCCTTGGGTCCGGACATCAGCCCGGCGGCGCCAGCCACGACCATCCCCGTAACCATTTGCGCCAGCGCGGTTTTTCGCGCCAGCCGGGGTCCGGCAACAGGGATTCGGGACACGGGTGGATCCTTAAAGCCCGGACTACAGCCCCCGAGCAGGGGCCAAAATTATACGTGGGCGCGCGGGTGCTTCTCAAGGGCTAAAAGCGGGAATTCCGCCTGTTCCGGCGGGAGTCTACCGGCTTCGGGCGGCCCGGCCTGGAATCGTGGTCCGCCGGCCCGAGGCCGCCTGATGTCGGGGCTGATGCGGAGGCCCCTAAACCGGACGGAACCAGCCGCGCCTGTGGTGCCCTGCGCCAGACTACCCGGGTCCGGACCCCGGACCGGGGCCGCCTCCGGGCGGCCTTTTCTTGCCCTTACGCCAAGCCCGGGGCAGTGTCGGCCAGGTGCACTACCGATAAGGCG
>NZ_KZ679097.1 GCF_003024235.1 Arenimonas caeni
GCTGCCCGGCCTGCTCGGCACCGGCAGCGCCCCGGGCCTGCCGCCGGCCGCACCCGACCTGGCCGTCCGCCCGGTGGCGCCGCCGCTGGACATGGCGCCGGTGGCCCCGGTGTCGCCGCTGCCCGCCGAGACCGACGGCCTGGCGATCGCGCCGGCGCCGCTGGCCAGGCCCTGGCCGCGCTCGCCGGTGGCGCGCGATCCGCGCGCGATGGAGGCCTACCTGGTGCGCCACAACGCGGCGATGGCCGCCGACGGCCTGGGCGGCTTCATGCCCTATGTCGACGTGGTGGCCCACGACGAGCGCGCCGCCGCCGACACCGGCCGGGAGCAGGGCGAGCGGTGAGCCCGCGCCGCCTGCCCGGCGCCCTGCTGGCCCTGCTCCTGCTGCTGCCGGGGCTGGCGCTGGCCGACGACGCGGCCGCCTGGCTGGCGCGGGTGGGCCCGGCCCTGCGCGGCCTGGACTACGAAGGCACCCTGGTCGTGGTGGCCGACGGCCGGGTCGAAACCCTGCGCGTCTTCCACGCCGTGCAGCACGGCCGCGAACGCGAGCGCCTGGTGGCGCTCAGCGGCCCGCCGCGCGAGGTCATCCGCGATGGCAGCCGGGTGATGTGCATCGGCACCGGCGAGCAACCGGTGGCCTACGACCTCGACCAGGCCGGCCGCTGGAGCCCGGCGCTGGCGGTGTCGGAGGCGGCCGGCCTGTCCGGGTACCGCGCACGCCTGGCCGGCGAAGGGCGGGTGGCCGGGCACGCCGCCCGCCAGGTCGAGGTGCAGGCCGCGGACCACTGGCGCTACGGCTACCGGCTGTGGCTTGAGCGCGACAGCGCCCTGCCGCTGCGCGTGGACCTGCTCGACGGCCGCGGCCGTGCCATCGAACAGGTGGCCTTCACCGAACTCGCGCTGGGCCGCTCGCCGTCCGAGGCCGACCTCGCGCCCTCCGCCGGCGTGCCGCTGCAGCGTTACGCCAGCCTGCCGCCGGTGGAAAGCGACGGCGTGGCCTGGCAGGTGCCGGCGCCACCGCCCGGCTTCCGGCTGCGCGCGGCGCAGCCGCTGCCCGGCGGCGGCGCCCATCTGCTCTACAGCGACGGCCTGGCCAGCGTTTCGGTTTACGTCGAACCGTCGGCCGAGTCCCTGAGCGGCGGCCTGCGCCAGCAGCGCGGCGCCGTGCACGCCCGGTCGTTCTGGTCCGACGGCTGGCAGGTGCTGGCGATCGGCAAGGTGCCGGCCGCCACCGTCGAGCACTTCGCCCGCACCGTGCGGCCGGTGCCCGCCGATGGCTGAGCGCGAGGCCGTGGTCGTCTCCTGCGCCGGCGGGCGCCTGGGCCTGCGCCTGCTCGGCAGCGCCTGCGACGGCTGCGTCGGTGGCTGCGGCGGCCGGTGCAACCTGTTCGCCGGCGATGGCCAGGGCGTGGTCGAGCTGGAAGTGCCTGCCGACGCGCGGCATCCGCCGGGCCAGCGCCTGCGCGTGGCCATGGACGACGCAGCGCTGCGGCGGGCCGCCTGGCGCGGCTACGGCCGGGTGCTGCTGGGCCTGCTTGCCGGTGCCGCGGCGGGGCAGGCGCTGGGCCTGTGGCTGGGCCGGCATGCCGACGCCCTGAGCCTGGCCGGCCTGGTGCTGGGAACTTTCCTGGTGGCGCGCTTTTCCAAGCCCCGCCTGCCCGGGCCGGTGCTGCTGCCCGCCCGGGCCCACGACAACCCCGAGAACACGACGGAGTCCTGACCCCATGAAGCATCCGTTTCCCCGCGCACTCCTGCTCGCCCTGGTCCTGGCGTCCCCGGGCCTGATGGCGCAGGTGCCGGCGGCGGCCGAGGCCGCGCCCATCGTCGAACTTCCCGACTTCACCCGCCTGGTCGAGGCCACCGGCCCGGCCGTGGTCAACATCGAGGCCACCAGCGGCGGCGGCCGCGAACAGGCCGCCCCGCGCCAGGGCGCCGAAGAGCCGCCGATGCCGGAGGACATGCCCGAGTTCTTCCGCCGCTTCTTCGGCCAGCCCGGCATGCCCGATCGCGCGCCGCGCCGCGGCACCTCCCAGGGCAGCGGCTTCATCATCTCCAGCGACGGCTACGTGCTCACCAACCACCACGTGGTCGACGGCGCCGACGAGATCATCGTGCGCCTGAGCGACCGCAGCGAGCTCAAGGCCGAACTCGTGGGCAGCGACCCGCTTTCGGACGTGGCCCTGCTCAAGCTCGATGCCAAGGGCCTGCCGGTGCTGAAGATCGGCGATTCGCGCCGCCTCAAGTCCGGGCAGTGGGTGCTGGCCATCGGCTCGCCCTTCGGCTTCGAGCACTCGGTCACCGCCGGCGTGGTCAGCGGCGTCGGGCGCCGCTCGCTCGATCCGAGCCAGCAATACGTGCCTTTCATCCAGACCGACGTGGCGATCAACCGCGGCAACTCCGGCGGCCCGCTGCTCAATACCCGCGGCGAAGTGGTGGGCATCAACTCGCAGATCTTCTCCAACTCCGGCGGCTACATGGGCGTCAGCTTCGCCATCCCGATCGAGGTGGCGATGAACGCGGTGCGCCAGCTGCGCGAAACCGGCCGGGTCGAGCGCGGCCAGCTGGGCGTGCGCATCCGCGACGTCGAGCGCGCGCGCCTGGCCGAGCTGGGCCTGGACCGTCCGGTCGGCGCCTTCGTCGAGCAGGTCGACAACGGTTCGGCCGCCGCGAAGGCCGGCATCCGCCCGGGCGACGTGATCACCCGGTTCAACGGTCGCGACGTGCTCGGCTCCGCCTCGCTGCCGCCGATGGTCGGTGCGCTGCCGCCGGGCGCCAGGGCCACCGTCACCGTGATGCGCGACGGCAAGCCGCGCGAGCTGGTGGTCACCCTGTCGGCGCTGGACATGGCGGCGTCCGGGGCCGCGCCGGCCCCCGAGTCCGCGCCGGCGGTGCCGGCCGCCAACCCGATCGGCCTGGAGGTCGAGGCGCTCGACGCCGCCGCCCGCTCGGCCATGGGCCTGTCGGCGGGCGAGGGCGTGCTGGTTTCCCGGGTGACCGGGCTGGCCGCCCGCCGTGCCGGCCTCTCCCCGGGCGACGTGGTGCTGCGGGTGGACCGCCGCGACATCGGCTCGGTGGCCGACTTCCAGGCCGCGACCAGGGACCTCAAGGCCGGCGACGAGGTCCGTCTGCTGGTGCGCAATGCCCGCAGCACCGGCTTCGTGAGCTTCGAGCTGCGCTGATCCGGCCCCGGGGCCGGCCCACCCGGGCCGGCCTGCGGGGGCTGTGCGATAATGGCCCGTTTACGGCCACGAACCGGCACCCATACCGCCCCCGCATGCAGCACATCCGCAATTTTTCCATCATCGCCCACGTGGACCACGGCAAGTCCACGCTCGCCGACCGCATCATCCAGATCTGCGGCGGCCTTCAGGCACGCGAGATGGAGGCCCAGGTGCTCGACTCGAACCCGATCGAGCGCGAGCGCGGCATCACCATCAAGGCCCAGTCGGTCTCGCTGCCCTACAAGGCGCGCGACGGCATCACCTATTACCTCAACTTCATCGACACGCCCGGCCACGTCGACTTCAGCTACGAAGTCAGCCGCTCGCTGGCGGCCTGCGAGGGCGCGCTGCTGGTGGTCGACGCCGCCCAGGGCGTCGAGGCGCAGTCGGTGGCCAACTGCTACACGGCGGTCGAGCAGGGCCTCGAGGTCGTGCCGGTGCTCAACAAGATCGACCTGCCCACGGCCGACATCGACCGGGTCAAGAAGGAAATCGAGGCCGTCATCGGCATCGACGCCGAGGATGCGGTGGCGATCAGCGCCAAGACCGGCCTGAACGTCGAGGAGGTGCTCGAGGCCATCGTGCAGCGCATCCCGCCGCCGAAGCCGCGCGACACCGACAAGCTGCAGGCGCTGATCATCGACTCGTGGTTCGACAACTACCTGGGCGTGGTCTCGCTGGTGCGCGTGATGCAGGGCGAGCTCAAGGCCGGCGACAAGATGCTGGTGATGTCCACCGGCCGCACCCACCAGGTCGACAAGGTCGGCGTGTTCACCCCCAAGCGCAAGGAAATGCCGAAGCTCGGCGCCGGCGAGGTGGGCTGGATCACCGCTTCGATCAAGGACGTGCACGGCGCGCCCGTGGGCGACACGCTCACGCTCGCCAACGACCCGGCGCCCAAGCCGCTGCCCGGCTTCCAGGAAATGCAGCCGCGCGTGTTCGCCGGCCTGTTCCCGGTCGACGCCGACGACTATCCGGCGCTGCGCGAGGCGCTCGAGAAGCTGCGCCTGAACGACGCCGCCCTGCGTTTCGAGCCCGAGAGCTCCGAGGCGATGGGCTTCGGCTTCCGTTGCGGCTTCCTGGGCATGCTGCACATGGAGATCGTGCAGGAGCGCCTGGAGCGCGAATACGACCTCAACCTCATCACCACCGCGCCGACGGTGATCTACGAAGTGCTGCTCACCGACGGCAGCACCATGCCGCTCGACAACCCGGCCAAGCTGCCGGCGGTGAACAAGATCGACGAGATCCGCGAGCCGATCATCCGAGCCAACATCCTCACGCCGCCCGACTACGTGGGCAACGTGATCAAGCTGTGCGAGGAAAAGCGCGGCCGCCAGGTCGGCATCAACTACCTGGGCTCGCAGGTGCAGATCAGCTACGAACTGCCGATGGCCGAGGTGGTGCTCGACTTCTTCGACAAGCTCAAGTCGGTTTCGCGTGGTTACGCCTCGCTCGACTACCACTTCGAGCGCTTCGAGGCCGGTCCGTTCGTGCGCGTCGACACCCTGATCAACGGCGACAAGGTCGACGCGCTGAGCCTGATCGTGCACCGCAGCCACGCTGACCGGCGTGGCCGCGAGGTCTGCGAGAAGATGCGCGAGCTGATCCCGCGGCAGATGTTCGACGTGGCCATCCAGGCCGCCATTGGCTCCCAGATCATTTCGCGCTCGACCGTCAAGGCGATGCGCAAGAACGTGCTGGCCAAGTGCTACGGCGGCGACGCCACCCGCAAGAAGAAGCTCCTCGAGAAGCAGAAAGAAGGCAAGAAGCGCATGAAGCAGGTGGGCCGGGTGGAGATCCCGCAGGAAGCCTTCCTCGCCGTGCTGCAGACCGACAACAAATAAGCGGCCCCCGCCGCGAGGAAACCCGACGCGTGAAAATCGACCTTGCCCTGATCCTGACCTCGCTGGCCGCCCTGACCGGCCTGGTCTGGTTGTTCGACCGCCTGTTCTTCGCCACCAAGCGCCGGCTGATGCAGGCCGAGGGCGAGGAAGTGGCCGAGCCGGTGCTGGTGGACTACGCCCGCCAGCTGTTCCCGATCATCTTCATCGTGCTGGTGCTGCGCAGCTTCCTGGCCGAGCCCTTCCGCATCCCGTCGAGCTCGATGATGCCGACCCTGTTGGTGGGCGACTTCATCCTGGTCAACAAGTTCACCTACGGCATCCGCCTGCCGGTGGTGAACAAGAAAGTCATCGAGCTCGGTTCGCCGGCCCGGGGCGACGTGGTGGTGTTCCGCTTCCCGGGCTACGGCCCGGACGACAAGAACGCCGGCACCGACTACATCAAGCGCATCGTTGGCCTGCCCGGCGACCGCATCGCGTTCCGCGACCAGACCCTGTTCATCAACGGCGAGCCGGTGGCCAAGGAGCCGGCCGGCGTCTACGTCGGCAGCGGCCACGGCCGGGCCATGACCGGGGCCACCCAGTTCGAGGTCGACCTGGGCGGTTACCGGCACTACTCCCTCGAGGAGAGCCGCTTCTCCAACCCCCGGGCCGAGGGTGAGTGGCTGGTCCCCGAGGGCCATTACTTCGCCATGGGCGACAACCGGGACCGCAGCGAGGACAGCCGCTGGTGGGGCTTCGTGCCGGACGAGAACCTGGTCGGCAAGGCCTTCGTGGTCTGGCTCAACTGCGAGGGCTGGTTCTGCTCCGGGGCGTTTGACTACACCCGGATTGGCGATACCATCCGGTGAACGGGTCAACCGGGGGAGAGGACATGGTCAGCAAGCAGCGCGGCATGACGTTGATGAGTTTCGTGATGGTCCTGGTGGTCGTGGGCTTCTTCGCCCTGGTCGCCATGAAGCTGTTTCCGATGTACAGCGAGTACTTCAACCTCAAGGGCGTGATGACCGAGTACGCGGCGCAGCCGAACTCGGCCTCGATCCCGCCGGCGCAGATGCACACCGACCTCAACCGCCGTTTCGGCATCGCCTACGTCTCGTCGGTGAAGAAGGAGCACATCAAGCTCGTCCGCGAGGGCGGCGTGAGCAAGCTCAACATCGCCTACGAGGTGCGCGTGCCGCTGTTCGGCAACCTCGACGTGGTCGGCAGGTTCGACAACACCGTCGAGCTCACGGGTCGCCCGGCCGAGTGACGGATCGGATCGGCCACCGCTTCCGATCCCCCGAACTGCTGCAACAGGCCCTCCGGCACCGCAGCGCAGGTTCGCCGCACAACGAGCGCCTGGAATTCCTCGGCGACGCCCTGGTCAACCTGGTCGTCGCCGAGGCGCTTTACGAACGCTGGCCCAAGGCCGACGAAGGCACGCTCACCCGCGCCCGCGCCAGTCTGGTGCGCGAGTCCTCGCTGGCCGAACTGGGCCGCACCCTGGGGCTGGGCAGCCGGCTCGAGCTGGGCCCGGGCGAAATGAAGAGCGGCGGCCATCGCCGCGACTCGATCCTGGCCGACGCGGTCGAGGCCGTTGTCGGCGCCATCCACCTCGACGCTGGCTTTGAGACCTGCCGGGCGGTGGTGCTGCCCTGGTTCGAGCCGGGACTGGCCGAACTGCCCACCGGCAAGGCCGAGAAGGACCCCAAGACCCGCCTGCAGGAATGGCTGCAGGGCCGGCAGCTGCCGCGCCCCGCCTACCGGCTGGTCGAAACCCTCGGCGACGACCATGCCCGGGTGTTCCGGGTGGCCTGCGAAACCGCCGATCCCGCGCACGAGGCCTTCGCCGAAGGCAGTTCGCTGCGCGCCGCCGAACAGCTGGCCGCCGAGCGCGTGCTGGCGATGCTGGAGACCAAGTGAGCGACCCCACTCCCGACACCCCGTTCCGCGCCGGCACCGTCGCCGTGCTCGGCCGCCCGAACGTGGGCAAGTCCACCCTGGTCAATGCCCTGGTCGGGGCCAAGGTGAGCATCGTCTCGCCGCGCCCCCAGACCACCCGCCACCGGCTGCTGGGCATCGCCACCTTCGAGCACGGCCAGCTGCTGCTGGTCGACACCCCGGGTATCCACCGCGAGCAGAAGCGGGCCATGAACCGCATGATGAACCGCGCCGCCCGCGGTGCCATCGAGGGCGTGGATGCCGCGACCCTGGTCATCGAGGCCGGGCGCTGGACCGAGGAGGACAGCCTGGCCTACTCGGCGCTGCACCAGTCCGGCGTGCCGGTGGTGCTGGTGGTCAACAAGATCGACAAGCTGGCCGACAAGACCGCGCTGCTGCCCTTCATCGCCCAGATCACCCACGAGCGCGAGTTTGCTTCGGTGCATCCGGTCTCGGCGCTCAAGGACAAGGGCCTCGAGGCACTGGTGAAGGACCTGCTGTTCCTGATGCCCGAATCCGACCCGATGTTCGGCGAGGACGAGATCACCGACCGCAGCGAACGTTTCCTGGCCGGCGAGCTGGTGCGCGAGCAGCTGATGCTGCGCCTGGGCGAGGAACTGCCGTACTCGACCACCGTCGAGATCGAGAAGTTCGAGGAAGACGGCGAATTGCTCCGCATCGCCGCGGTCATCTGGGTCGAGCGCGAGGGCCAGAAGCCGATCGTCATCGGCAAGGGCGGTGAGCGCATGAAGGCCATCAGCACTGGCGCCCGCATCGGCATGGAGAAGCTGTTCGGCCGCAAGGTCTTCCTCGAGACCTGGTGCCGGGTGCGTGAAGGCTGGTCCGACGACGAGGCCGCGCTGCGGCGCTTCGGTTATTCGGACTGAACCATGCGCGTCCTCGCGCAGCCGGCCTACGTGCTGCACGCGCGCCCCTGGCGCGAAACCAGCCTGATCGTCGAACTGCTCACCCGCGACCATGGCCGGGTCGGCGTGGTGGCGCGCGGCCTGCAGGGCGCCAAGCGGCATCCGCTGCGGGCGGCGCTGCAGCCGCTGCAGCACGTGCGCGCCGACTACCTGCCGCGCGGCGAGCTGGCCCGGCTGCTGCAGGCCGAGGCGGTGGACGCCGCGCCGCGCCTGCAGGGCGAGCCGCTGATGGCCTCGTTCTACGCCAACGAGCTGCTGCTGCGGCTGATGCCGCGCCAGGATCCCGCGCCCGAGCTCTACGAGCGCTATGGCGAACTGCGCCTGGCGCTGGCGGACGCGGCCGGGCTCGCCTGGCAGCTGCGCCGCTTCGAACGCGACCTGCTTGAACTGCTCGGCTACGGCCTGCTCCTGGACAGCGCCGAGGACGGCGACCCGCTCGACCCGGCGGCCCGCTACCGGCTCGATGCCGAACGCGGCGCGGTGCGCGACCGCAGCCATGCGCCCGGCTCGACCAGCGGCGCCGCGCTGCTGGCCCTGGCCGGCGACCGCTGCCCGCCGCCGGAGCAGCTGGCCGAACTGCGCGGCGCCCTGCGCGGCGTGCTGGCCGCGCACCTGGGGCCGCAGGGGCTGAAGTCCTGGGGCCTGCTGTCGGAACTGGCCCGGCTGGGCCGCGACTAGCGCCCGCCGGCGTCGAGCAGGCGCTCGCTGCAGGCCACGAAACGCCGCAGCGCCATCGCGTCGGCCGGTGCCGCATGCAGTGCCCGCACCGCGTCGAGCAGGGGCAGGGCGCCGACGAAACCACAGCTGGCCTTGAGCCGGTGCAGCACCGCGCGGGCCTGCTCGTGCTGGCCCGCGGCGCAGGCGTCGCGGATCTCGCGTTGCTGCGCCGGCAGCTCGTCGAGGAACAGCCGCCGCAGTTGCGCCAGGGCGCCGGCCTGGCCGGCCACGGCCGCCAGCCCGGCGGCCTCGTCCCAGGGCGGCAGGGCATCGGGCGGCAGCACCGCGGCCACGGCCCGACGCAGCGAGGCCAGGTCGATCGGCTTGGGCAACACGCGCAGGAAGCCCGGCGCCTGTGCGCCGTCGTCGGCACTCAGGGCCAGCGCGGGTGTCTGCAGGCCGGCGGCCCGCAGCGCGGACAGCAGCGCCTCGCCGCGGCCGTCGGGCAGCTGGAGGTCGAACAGCCACAGCGCGTGGCCGCCTTGGAGCGCACGCTCGCGCGCCGCGGCCACGGTGCCGGTGATCTCGACCTCGGCCGGCAGGCTGGCCAGGCCGGCCGAGAGCGTCGCGGCGCTGACCGGGTCGTCCTCGAGCAGCAGCAGGCGCGGGTTCATCCGGGGTCCCGTTTGATGGTCGTCACCAAGGCACTATGCTGGCGAGCATGCGGCGAGTCTCCGGTCCCGGCAAGTTCCTGTGTGGCGTGCTGCTGATGCTGGCGGCGCTGCCGCTGCAGGCACGCGTGCTGCGCATGGAGGTCGATGCGCTGCGCTCCGGGGCGGCGAACCTGCAGGGCGTGGACGTCCGGCTGGACTGGCGCGACGGCGCCAGCACCGGTGAACTCTCGCTCGACGCCCGCCGGCTCGACGTGCCGGCGCTGGGCCAGGTGCACCAGGGCCTGCGCTGGCGCTGTCCGCTTTCGCGCGACGACGCCGGGCGCTGGCGCTGCGAAGGCCAGGTGCGTTCCGACGCCGGCGCGGGCCGGCTGCAGGTGGCGCTCTCGGGCGAGGCCATCGACGCGATGTTTGCTTCGGCGGGGGCGTCGCTCGACTACGGCTGGCAGGCGGGCGCGCCCGATCGCCATCGCGTCGACCTGCGCGCCGTGCCCGTGGCCTGGCTGGAGGCTTTCCTCGCCTCGCTCTGGGAGGCGGGGCAGTGGGGCAGCGGACGGCTGGACGGCCGCGTCGACCTGCAGCTGCCGGCCGACGCGCCCCTGCGTGCGCAAGCCGACCTGGTCCTGGCCGACGTCGGCGTGGACACGCCCGACGGCTGGCTGGCCGCGGCCGGCATGCACGGCAGGCTGCGGCTGGCCTATGCGCAGCCCGGCGGGCAGACCGCGGTGGACCTGCACTACAGCGCCCGCGGCGGCGAGTTCCTGGTCGGCAGCCTGTACGTGCCGCTGCCCGACGCGCCGGTGGAGCTGGCGCTGGCGCTGCGCGGCGGCGATGACGGCTGGCGGGTGCCGGCCTTCTCCTGGAAGGATGGCCGCGTACTCGAGGCCGCGGGCTCCGCACGCTTGGACACCGCCGGCACGCTGGCCGACCTCGACCTGTCGCTGTCCCTGGGGGAACTGGCCACCGCGCGCGACCGCTACCTCAGCGGCTACCTCGCGCCGGCCGGCTTCGCCGACCTGGTGCTGGCCGGCGAGGCGAGGGCGCGCCTGGTGCTGGCGGGGGGCGAGCTCGATTCGCTCTCGCTGGGCCTCGAGCGCCTGACCGCCATAGACCCGCGCCAGCGCTTCACCCTGGCCGGCCTCCACGGCGACCTGCGCTGGACCGCCGGTACGGAGCCCGTGGCCGGCGCGCTGGCCTGGGACAGCGCCGCCCTGTTCGGCATCGGCCTGGGCCACGCCAACATGCCCTTCCGCAGCGCCGGCGGCCAGTTGCTGCTGGTGTCGCCCGTGTCGGTGGCGGCGCTCGAGGGACACATCCGGCTCGACCAGCTGCGCTGGCAGCCGCCCGGTGGTGGCAACGGCGCGCGCTTCCAGCTCGGCGCCACGCTCGAGGCGCTGGACCTGGGCAGCCTCTCGCAGCGCCTGGGCTGGCCGCCCTTCACCGGCACGCTCGGCGGGCGCATTCCTTCGGCGCGCTACGAAGGCAACGTACTCACGCTCGACGGCGGCCTGGCCATGCAGGCCTTCGGCGGCACGGTATCGCTGTCGGAACTGGTGATGGAGCGCCCCTTCGGCGTGGCGCCCACGCTGTCGGCCGCGGTCGCCATCGACGACGTGGACATGGAGCCCATGACCGCCGCCTTCGGCTTCGGCTCGATCACCGGCCGCATGGACGGCCGCATCGCCGGCCTGCGCATGGTCGACTGGTCGCCGGTGGCCTTCGACGCCTGGCTGGGCTCGGACGAGAGCTGGAAGGGCCGGCGCCGGATCAGCCAGCGCGCGGTCGAGGACATTTCCAAGGTCGGCGGTGGCGGCGGCCTGATGGGCGGCCTGCAGGCCCAGGCGCTGCGCCTGTTCGACGACTTCCGCTACGCGCGCCTGGGCCTGGGCTGCCGGCTGCGCGACAACGTCTGCGTGATGTCGGGTGTCGGTTCAGCAGGCGATGGCTATACCATCGTCGAGGGAGCCGGCCTGCCGCGCATCCAGGTGGTGGGTTTCCGCCGCCGCGTCGACTGGCCCACCCTGGTGGCGCGCCTGAAGGCCGCCACCGAGGGCCAGAACCCGGTCATCGAATGAGCAAGGAGAGGACGATGGGCATGAATCTGAAGCGGCTGCTGGTGGCACCGGCGCTGGCGCTGGCGGTGTTCGCGCTGGGCGCCTGCGTCACGATCAACGTGTATTTCCCGGCGGCCGAGGCGCAGCAGGCGGCCGAGGAGTTCGTCGAGAAG
Source organism: Arenimonas caeni (assembly GCF_003024235.1). Lineage (GTDB taxonomy): Bacteria > Pseudomonadota > Gammaproteobacteria > Xanthomonadales > Xanthomonadaceae > Arenimonas > Arenimonas caeni. The sequence continues at coordinate 11,470 of NZ_KZ679097.1, forward strand.
GTGCTGGGCGAGGAGGGCGAGGCGGCCCCGGCCGGCGGGGATCCGCAGGCGTTGCGCGCCCCGGTGCGGGCGGGCTTCAACCCGCTGTCGCTGCTGATCGGCGAGGCCCATGCCCAGGAGGCCGACATCACCATCCGCACGCCGGCCATCCAGGCGATCCAGGACCGCATGGCCGCGCGTTTCCAGTCCGGCCTGCAGGCGCACTTCGACTCCGGTGCCGTCGGTTTCGGCAAGGACGGCCTGGTGGTGCTGCGCGATCCCTCCAAGGTCGCCCTCAAGGACCGCGTGTCCGTGAACCAGCTGGTGGCCGACGAGAACCGCGACCGCAACGCGGTCTACCGCGAGATCGCCGTGGCCAACAACCACCCCGAGTGGGAAACCCAGATCCGCGAGACCTTCGCCCGCCAGTGGGTGGCCAGCGCCCGCAAGGGCTGGTGGTACCAGGCCAGCGACGGCGCCTGGAAGCAGAAGTAAGAGCGCCCTCGGGCGCGAAGGCTGCGGGGTCCGGCGCCCGGGCCGGGGCCACAGGCCCCGGAAGGCAGCCGGCAAGCAGTGGGGGCGCGGATTTGCGACAATCCGCGCCCCTTTGTTTCCTGGCGTCACCGTGGCCCGTACCCGACTCAAGCAGCGCCCCCCGTTCGAACTCCAGATCACCGACCTGAGCCACGATGGCCGTGGCGTCGGCCGGCGCGAGGGCAAGGCGGTCTTCGTCAGCGGCGCACTGCCCGGTGAAACCGTGCTGGTGGAGCAGACCGGCCGGAACCGGCATTTCGACGAGGGCCGCGCCCTCGAGGTGCTGGTCGCCTCGCCCGATCGCGTCGAGCCGCGCTGCCCGCATTTCGGCAGCTGCGCCGGCTGCGTGCTCCAGCACCTGTCCGAGCCGCGCCAGATCGAGGCCAAGCACGGCGTGTTGCTCGACAACCTCAAGCGCATCGGCCACGTCGAGCCGCAGCGGGTGCTCGAGCCGCTGACCGACGCGGCCTGGGGCTACCGCCGCAAGGGCCGCTTCTCGGTGCGTTTCGTCGAGAAGAAGGGCAAGGCGGTGGTCGGCTTCCGCGAGACCAACCCGCGCTTCGTCGCCGACCTGTCCACCTGCCATACCGTCATCCCGGCCATCGCGGAGAAGATCCCGGCGCTGGGCGCCCTGGTCGATTCGCTCGACGGCAAGCGCACCATCCCGCAGATCGAGTTCATCGCCGGCGAACAGGGCGTGGCCCTGGTGTTCCGGCACCTCGAGGCCTTGTCCGGGGATGACCTGGCCCGCTTGGTCGCCTTCGCGAAGGACACCGGTTTCGCGCTGTTCCTGCAGTCCGGCGGCGTCGAGTCGGTGCGGCCGCTGTGGCCCGAGCAGGTCGAGCTCTCGTTCGCGCTGCCCGAGTGGGACCTGCACCTGGGCTTCCGTCCGCTGGACTTCATCCAGGTCAACGCCGGGCTCAACGACAAGATGATCGCCAAGGCCATCGAACTGCTCGACCCGCAGCCGGGCGAGCGCGTGCTCGACCTGTTCTGCGGCCTGGGCAACTTCACCCTGCCGCTGGCGCGCCGCGCCGGCCACGTGGTCGGCGTCGAGGGCGAGGCCGGCCTGGTGGCGCGCGCCCGCGAGAACGCCGCGCGCAACGGCCTTGCCAACGTGGAGTTCCATGCCGCCGACCTGGCCAAGGACCTCGGCGGCGAGCCGTGGATGAAGGCCGGCTTCGACAAGCTGCTGCTCGACCCGCCGCGCGCCGGTGCCGCCGAGGTGCTGGCGCAGCTGCCGCTCAAGGGCATCGACCGCATCGTCTACGTGTCCTGCCACCCGGGTTCGCTGGCGCGGGACGCCGGCTTCCTGGTGCGCGAGCGTGGCTACAGGCTGGTGGCCGCCGGTGCGATGGACATGTTCCCGCAGACGGCGCACGTCGAGTCGATCGCGCTGTTCGAGAAATAAGCCAGGGAGCCGCCGTGGGCATCGAGATCGAACGCAAGTTCCTGGTGCAAGGTGAAGGCTGGCGCGCCGCGGCAGTGAAGTCGGTGCGCATGGCCCAGGGTTACATCAATGACATGGCCGCGCTGCGCGAGGGCCGGCAGAACGCCTCGGTGCGCGTGCGCATCGCCGGCGAGCAGGCCTTCCTCAACCTCAAGTCGCGCGAGCTGGGCCACACCCGCCAGGAGTTCGACTACCCGGTTCCCGTCGCCGACGCCGAGGCGCTGCTGGCGCTGTGCGTGGGCGGCCGCATCGACAAGGTGCGGCACTACGTCGCGCACGCCGGCCACACCTGGGAAGTGGATGAATTCGCCGGCGAGAACGCCGGCCTGGTGGTGGCCGAACTCGAGCTGGCCGACGCCGGCGAGGCCTTCGCCCGCCCGGCCTGGCTGGGCCGCGAGGTGACCGACGAGCTTCGTTACTACAACCTGGCGCTCGCCGAGCGCCCGTACTCGCGCTGGCGCGCGGAGGAGAAAGCCTGATGCTGGTGGTGGGAATCAGCGGCCTGGAGCTCACGGCCGAAGAGCGCGACTGGCTGCATCACCCGGCCGTGTCGGGCGTGATCGTGTTCAAGCGCAACTTCGCCTCGCGCGCGCAGGTGGCCGACCTGTGCGCCGACATCCGCGCCACCGCGCCGCGGCCGCAGCTGCTGTGCGTGGACCAGGAGGGCGGCCGCGTGCAGCGTTTCCGCAACGGTTACTCCGAGCTGCCGCCGCTGGAGGGCTTCGGCCGCCTGTACGCCGCCGACCCCGATGCCGCGCTGGCCCTGGCGCACGAGCATGCGTGGCTGATGGCCAGCGAGATCCGCGCCACCGGCCTGGACCTGAGCTTCGCCCCGGTGGTCGACCTGGGCCGCGGCAACTTGGCCATCGGCAACCGCGCCTTCGACGCCGACCCCGCCATCGTCGCCGCCTTCACCCGCGCCTACGTCGCCGGCATGCACGAGGCCGGCATGGCCGCCACCCTCAAGCACTTCCCGGGCCACGGTTCGGTGCTCGAGGACACCCACTTCGACGACGCCGTCGACCGGCGCCCGCTCGCCGAGCTGCAGGCCCTGGACCTGGTGCCCTTCGCCGCCGGCATCGAAGCCGGCGCCGCCGCGGTGATGATGGCGCACGTGAAATACCCGGCGGTGGCGCCGGAGCCGGCCGGCTACTCGCCGCGCTGGATCCGCGAGATCCTGCGCCGCGACATGGGCTTCGGCGGCATCGTCTTCAGCGACGACATCGGCATGGCCGCGGCCGAGTCCGCCGGCGGCGTCAAGGCGCGCATCGACGCGCACCTCGACGCCGGCTGCGACGTGGTGCTGGTGTGCGCGCCGGCGCTGGTGCCCGATTCGCTGCGCGCCGTCGAGGACCGCCCCGAACCGCCGGCCCTGCTGCTGGCGCCGCTGCACGGCCGCGGCGAGCTGGCCTGGGAAACCCTGCTGGCCGACGCACGTTACGATGGCACGCGCGCCGCGCTGCGCCGGCTCGAGCAAGGAAACGCCTGACATGTCCCCCGAACTGAGCACCGCCCTGGCCAACTCCGACCGCCTGTTCGACCAGGCGGCGATCGAGGCCGCCATCGATCGCATCGCCGCCGAGATCGATCGCGACTTCGCCGGCGGCGAGCGCCCGGTGTACCTGACCATCATGCACGGCGGGCTGCCGTTCGCCGCGCGCCTGGCGATGGCGATGCGCACCGACCTGGAATTCGACTACCTGCACGCCACCCGCTACCGCGGCGCCACCACTGGCTCCGGGCTGGCCTGGCTGCACCGCCCGGCCACGTCGCTCAAGGGCCGGCGCGTGCTGGTGACCGACGACATCCTCGACGAGGGCCACACGCTCAAGGCCGTGGTGGAGTGGTGCCGCGAACAGGGCGCGGCCGAGGTGAAGGTGGCCGTGCTGGCGCTCAAGCGCCACGACCGCCGGGTGGCCGGCGTCGCCGCCGACTATGTCGCGGTCGAGGTTCCCGACCGCTACGTCTATGGCTACGGCATGGACTTCCACGAGCAGGGCCGCAACCTGCCGGCGATCTACGCGCTGAAGGACTGAGCATGGCCGCCATCGATCTCGCCATCATCGGCGGCACCGGCGTGTACCGGCTCGCCGCGCTGCACGAACCCGAGGCCATCGAAGGCGACACGCCCTGGGGCAAACCCTCGGGCCCGGTGCGCGTGGGCACGCTGGCCGGGCGCCGGGTGGCTTTCCTGGCCCGCCACGGCGAGGGCCACGCGCTGCCGCCGCACCGGGTGAACTACCGCGCCAACCTCTGGCAGCTCAGGCAGCTGGGCGCGACGCGGGTGCTGGCCGTGAACACGGTCGGCGGCATCACCGGGCGTTTCGGCCCGCGCGTGCTGGCGCTGCCGGACCAGCTGATCGACTACACCTGGGGCCGCGCGTCGAGCTTCTGGGACGGGGAGGGCGGCGAGGTGCTGCACGTGGACTTCGGCGACCCCTACACGCCGGCGTTGCGCGCCGGGGTGCTGGCCGCCGCCGCCCGGGCCGGCCTGCCTCTGGTGGACGGTGGCTGCTACGGCGCCACGCAGGGGCCGCGCCTGGAAACGAAGGCCGAGATCGCCCGGATGCGGCGCGATGGCTGCGACCTGGTCGGAATGACCGGCATGCCCGAGGCGGGCCTCGCCCGCGAACTGGGCCTGGACTACGCCTGCCTGGCGATCGTGGCCAACTGGGCCGCCGGTTGCGGGGACGCGGCCGAGATCACGCTGGCCGAGGTGCTGGAGAACGTGGAGGCGGCCTCGGCCGGGCTGCCGGGCTTGCTCGAAGCCCTGTTGGGGTGATTGTCAAGCGTTTTGGCCTTGTTCATACTCGGGCCGTGCACGCGACCGGAGCATCGGCACACGGGGCACGCCTGTTCTTACAGCATTCGAGGTCAAGTACATGAGTTTCGGCACCGTGAAGTGGTTCAACGACGCCAAGGGCTTTGGTTTCATCGCTCCCGAGGACGGTAGCGCGGACGTGTTCGTGCACTATTCCGCCATCAACTCGAAGGGATTCCGCTCGCTGCAGGAAGGCCAGCGCGTGAGCTTCGAGGTGGTGCAGGGCCCGAAGGGCTCGCAGGCCTCGAACGTCACCCCGGCCTGAGCCACCCGATTCGTCGTACCCCGAAGCCCCGCCCCCTGGCGGGGCTTCTTTTTTGTGGAACCCGATCCCCTGTTGGAGGGCCTTCAGGCCCGACGCCTCTGCTCGCCGACCCTTCCGGCCGGCTGCCTGGCGGAGTGGCGCCGTCGCTCCGATTGTCGCGGCGGCCTCCAGGGACGCGACGCGGTTGCTCTCCCGTCGGCCTCGACATTTTTTCGAGGAGGTGGCGTGCGTTCGCCCCGGCCGACCCTCGGAGACATGGATGTCGACGAGGAGCCCCATGGATGGGTTCACGGCGTGTCGGCCGGGGCGAACGCACGCCGCCTCCACCCGCCAAGGTGGCGAGTCGCCTTAGCCAGAAGCAGCAAAGGCATCGGGCCTGAAGGCCCTCCAACAAGGGGTCAGGCGGTGGGGGCGTGGTTGAACTGCAGGCGGGCGAGTTCGGCGTAGAGGCCGCCCTGGGCGAGGAGTTCGGCGTGGGTGCCCTGGGCGACGATGCGGCCCTTGTCCATGACGATGATGCGGTCGGCCTTGAGCACCGTGGCCAGGCGGTGGGCGATGACCAGGGTGGTGCGGCCGCGCATCAGGCGTTCGAGGGCCTGCTGCACCGCGCGTTCGCTCTGCGCGTCGAGGGCGCTGGTGGCCTCGTCGAGCAGCAGCACCGGCGCGTCCTTGAGCAGGGCGCGGGCGATCGCCAGGCGCTGCTGCTGCCCGCCGGACAGGCGCGCGCCGCGTTCGCCCAGTTCGCTGTCGTAGCCCTGGGGCAGGGCGGCGAGGAAGTCGTGGGCCTCGGCGGCGCGGGCGGCGGCTTCGATTTCGGCGTCGCTGGCCTCCAGCCGGCCATAGCGGATGTTCTCGCGGGCGGTGGTGCCGAAGATCATCGGGTCCTGCGGCACCAGCGCGACCTGGGCGCGAAGCGCCACCGGGTCGAGCCGGCGCAGGTCGTGCCCGTCGAGGGTAATGCGGCCCGATTCCGGGTCGTGGAAGCGCAGCAGCAGCTGCAGCACCGTGCTCTTGCCGGCGCCCGAGGGGCCGACCAGGGCCACCGTTTCGCCGGGGCGCAGCGACAGGCTGAAATCTTCCAGCGCCGGCGCGTCGGGGCGGGTCGGGTAGTGGAAGACCACGCCATCGAAGGCCAGCTCGCCGCGCACCGGCGTCGCCAGCGGCTCGGCGTCGGCCGGCACGGCCAGCACCGAACGCTCGCCCAGCAGCTCGCCGATCCGGGCCATGCCGCCGGCGGCGCGCTGCACCTCGGCCCAGACCTCGGCCAGGGCGCCGACCGAGCCGGCGCCGATCAAGGCGTAGAGCACGAACTGGCCGAGCGTGCCGGCGCTCATTTCGCCGGCGATCACGTCGCGGGCACCGACCCAGAGCACGGCCGTGATCGAACCAAACACCAGCACGATCACCAGCGCGGTCAGCGCCGCCTGCATCCGGATGCGCTTGCGCGCCGCGCCCAGCGCCACCCGCACCGCCTCGTCGAAGCGGCCGGCCTCGTGCGACTCGCGGGCGTAGCTTTGCACCGTGTGCATCGCGCCCAGGGTTTCGCCGGCACGGGCATTGGCGTCGGCCACGCGGTCCTGGGCGGCCTTGGCCACGGCGCGCACGCGCCGGCCCGAAAGCGCCATCGGCAGCACGATCAGCGGGATGCCCAGCAGCACGAACAAGGCCAGGCGCGGGCTGGTGACCGCCAGCATCACCGCGCTGCCCAGCACCGTGATGCCGCTGCGCAGCGCCACCGACATGCTCGAGCCGACCACGCTGCGCAGCAGTTCGGCGTCGGCCGACAGGCGCGAGAGCAACTCGCCGGCGCGGGTGCGCTCGAAGAAGGCCTGGTCGAGCGAAAGCAGGTGCGAATACAGCGCCCGGCGCAGGTCGGCCACCACGCGTTCGCCCAGCAGGGTGACGAAGTAAAAGCGCGCCGCCGTCGCCAGCGCCAGCACCACCGCCACCGCCAGCAGCAGCGCGAACCAGCGGTCCACCGAGCTGCCTTCGGCGAAGCCCTGGTCGATCATGAAGCGCACCGCCACCGGCAGGGTGAGCGTGGCGCCCGAGGAGAAGGCCAGCGCACCCAGCCAGGCCGCCACCAGGCCGCGGTGCGGCCGCACGAAGGGCAGCAGGCCGCGCAGGGAATTGACGGGCGGCTTGGCGGCCGGTTGTTCGCTCATTCGACGGGGGTCTCGATGCGGTGCAGGCTGGCGGCGCCGCGGCTGAGGTCGCGCAGGCGGGTGGCCAGCAGGTCCCCATTGTAGTCCGGCACGCGCAGCCGCAGGTGCAGGCCGTTTTCGTCGAAGTCCTCGCCCAGCTTCTGTGCATCGAGCGTGTCGAGCAGGGCGTGTACCGCGCCGGCGAGTTCGAAGCCGCAGGCCAGTTCGCATTCGAGCCAGCGGATGATGTCGCGGCGCCGGGCCGTGCGCAGGCATTCGGCGGCCGCGCCGCCGTAGGCGCGCACCAGGCCGCCGACGCCCAGGTTGGTGCCGCCGTACCAGCGCGTCACCACCACCATCACCTCGTCCAGGCCCTGGCCCTCGATGGCGGCGAGGATCGGCCGGCCGGCGCTGCCGCCGGGCTCGCCGTCATCGGAGGAGCGGTAGTCGGCGCCGATGCGGTAGGCCCAGCAGTTGTGCGTGGCTTGCGGGTCGGACACCTCGCGCAGCCAGGCCAGGGCCTGCTCCGGCGAATCGACATGCCGGGCCTGGGCGATGAAGCGGCTGCGCTTGGCTTCCAGTTCGAAACGGGCCGGCGCGGCGAGGGTCTGCGCCGCGCTCACTGCAGCAGCGGGGCCAGGTCGGCCGGGATCTCGTGACGCGGGTACATGGCCTGGTAGCGCAGCAGGCTCGCGCGGGCGCCGGCGCGATCGCCCTGGCGCACGCGCTCGCGGATGCGCTCGATCCAGGACTCGGGATAGAGCCGGGCGTCCTCGTCCACCGGCGGCAGCACGGCCGGCAGCGCGTCGGCGACGGCAGCCTCGTCGGACCGCTCGGCCGGTTCCTCGGGCGCGGCCCCGGCGACCGGCGCCGGGGCGCCGGCCTCGGCCCGGACCGGCACGGGCGCCGTCGCCGAAGCCGGCGGTTCCGGCGGGCGCGGGCCGGCGGCCTCGATGCGCCCGGGCGTGTCGCGGCTGGTGCGTGCCGCGGCTTCGCGCTCGGCCGCCTTCGCTTCCAGCTGCTGGTCCATGGCCTGCCGCGCTCGCGCCTTGGCCGATTCGATGGCCTGCCGGCGGGCGATGTCGTCGGCCGGCGGGGCTGACGCGGGAGGGGCGGCGAACTCCGCGGGCGGCGCCGGAGGCGGCGGGGGCGGCGGAAGCGCAAGTTCCTGCGGCGACGGTGCCGGCACCGGCGTCGCCACTGGTTCGGCCGGAGCCTCCACCGGGAAGCCTTCGGGCAGCCCGGACGGCTGGCCCGGGCGCAGCTGCAGGCCGATGCCCACCGCCAACACCGCGGCCGCGGCGGTGCCGACGGCCCACCAGGGCAGGCGGCGCGGCTTGCCGGCCGGGCGTCCGGAGGACACGGCGTCGCGGGCCGCCGCCAGGATGGCGGCGTCCACGCGCGCCGGGGGCTCGCCCGCGGGAAGCGCGCGCAGCACCCGGGCCAGGTCGGCTTCGTCGCCGTCCAGGCCGGGGTCGCGTGGGTCCCGCGGGTTGGCCATGCTGCTGTTTACTCCTCGCTGATGCGGGCCGGGCCGGCGGCGCCGGCCAGGCTGCGTGCCTGGGCGACCAGGTTCAGGAATTCGCCGCGGTAGCCCCACGGATCCTCGCCGCGGGCGCCGCGGGCGAGCGCTTCCACCTCGTCCCAGCCGTAGCCGTTCATGTTACGCCCGCCGCGCAGCAGGTCGGCATAGGCCGCCACGGCGGCGGCGAAACGCAGGCTCTCGCTGGCCGTCGCATCCATCGCCCGGCGGGTGACGGGCTGCTCGACCAGCACGCTGTGGTCGTTGCCGGGCTGCTTGTAGCGCAGCTTGAGGAAGGCCAGCTCCTGGCCCCGCGTCGTCGCCGGCGCCGGCGCGGCGCCATAGCGCAGCGGGTCGCTCGATTCGCAGCCCATGCCCACCAGGCACAGCTCGTAGATCGCCGTCACGTCGTGGCCGGCGCCGATCTCGCCGGCGTCGACCTGGTCGTTGTTGAAATCCTCGCGCGCCAGTTGGCGGTTTTCGTAGCCGACCAGCCGGTATTCGGCCACCTGCGCCGGGTTGAACTCGACCTGGATCTTCACGTCGCTGGCGATGGTCAGCAGGGTCGAGCTCATCTCCTCGACCAGCACCTTGCGGCCTTCCATCAGGTTGTCGATGTAGGCGTGGTTGCCGTCGCCGACGTCGGCCAGGCGCTCGGCCAGGGCGTCGTTGTAGTTGCCCATGCCGAAGCCGAGCGTGGTGAGCGCGACGCCGGCCTCGCGGCCGTGTTCGACCTGGGTTTCGAGCGCGCGGGTGTCGTAGATGCCGACGTTGAAGTCGCCGTCGGTGGCCAGGATGACGCGGTTCACGCCGCCCTCGATGAAGCCTTGTTTGGCCATCGCGTAGGCCAGGGCGATGCCCTCGCCGCCGTTGGTCGAGCCGCCGGCTTCGAGCCGGCCAAGCGCATCGAGGATCTCGCCGTGGCGGTCGCCCGGCGTCGGCGGCAGCACCAGGCCGGCGCTGCCGGCGTAGACCACGATCGAGACGCGGTCCTGGGCGCGCAGGCGCGGCACCATCTGCCGGAAGCTCTCGCGCAGCAGCGGCAGCTTGTCCTCGGAGCTCATCGAGCCGGACGTGTCGATCAGGAACACCAGGTTGGCCGCCGGGATCTGCTCGCGCGGCACTTCGTAACCCTTCAGGCCCACCTGCATCAGCACGCGCTTGTCGTCCCAGGGCGCCGGGGCGAGCTCGGTGCTGATGCGGAAGGGCTGGCTGCGGTCGGTGGGCGCCGGGTAGCCGTAGTCGAAGTAGTTGATCATCTCCTCGACCCGCACTGCGTCCTTGGGCGGCAGCTGGCCGCGCGCCAGCATGCGGCGCACGTTGCTGTAGCTGCCGGTGTCGACGTCGATGGAGAAGGTGGACACCGGGTTCTCGACGGTGCGCACGATGGCGTTGTCCTCGAACTCGGCGTAGTTCTCGGTGTTGGGCTCCGGCGCCTGCGGTATCGGCATGTAGGCGGCCGGCGGCGGGGGCGGGGGCGACGCCATCGGCGCGGGCATGCCGGTGGGGGCCGCCGCCAGCCTCGATCCGCTGGCTTCGATCGTCTCGATCTCCGCGCGCTTGGCGCGTTCCTTGCGAGCGGCCTCGGCGGCCAGGGCCCGCTCCTGCGCGGGTTCTTCGGCGACCTTGTGGGCGCAGCCGGCGGCGATGGCGAGGGCGAGGGTGCTCAGGACGAGGTGGCGCATGGAATGGCTCCGGTTGGGTTGGGCCTCGTGTTGAACGCCCGGGTGCAGGGAACGGGGTTGCCGGCTCATGGGCGAAGCCTCGCGCGCAGTTTGTCCATGGCATAGCGCAGGCGCGACTTCACGGTTTCCCGGCCGGCGCCGGTGATCTCGCCGATCTGCTCGAGCGTCAGCTCCTGCTCGAGCCGCAGAAGCAGGACTTCGCGCTGTTCGGGCGGCAGTTCCTCCAGCGCCAGCTGCAGGCGCCGGCGCTCTTCGAAGGCCGACAGTGCGCGTTCGGGCGTGTCCGGGTCGGGCAGGCGTTCGGCCGCTTCCTTCGCGTCCTCCGGGGCATCCGGACGGTGCGATTTGGCGCGCCAGTGGTCGGCCAGGCGGTTGTGGGCGATCTGGTGGAGCCAGGTGCCGAACTTCGCTTCCGGGCGATAGCGCCCGCGGGCGGCGATCACGCGCTGCCAGACGTCCTGGAACAGTTCCTCGGCCAGGCCCGGGTCGCGAAGCTGGCGCTGCAGGTGCCGGTACAGGCGCAGGCGGTGCCGCGCGTACAGGTCCTCGAACGCGCCGGCATCGCCCGCGGCGAACGCCAGCATCAAGGCTTCGTCGGTCGGTTCGGCCTGCATCGGTCCCAGCCTAAGGCCTTTCACCCGGGCCGGGAAGCGGCGCCATGGCCGGCACGGTAGAGTAGCGGCCATGGCCGCCCGCGAAGACAGCCTCGAGCCTCTGGGTGCCGAGTCCCACGACCCGGCAGACAGCTGGCTGCGCCCGGGCCGGCCGATGTTCTTCGGCCTGCTGGTGCTGCTGATGGGCATTTACTTCAGCATCAGCGCGGCCCAGCTCGAGCGTGACCGCTACCTCTCCGAGCGCCGCTCGCGGGTCCAGGCCGAGTTGTCGGACTTCCGTGCCCGCCTGGAGACCCGCGTCTACGCCAGCGTGGGCCTGGTGCGCGGCGTGGCCGTGCAGGTGGTGCAGCAGGAAGGCATGTCGCACGAGGCCTTCGATGCCATCGCCGCCGAATTGCTGCGCGGGCAGCCGGGCATCCGGAGCCTGAGCCTGGCGCCGGGCTTCGTCATCACCGAGATCTATCCGCGCGAAGGTAACGAGGCGGCCCTGGGCCTGGACCAGCTCGAGGACCCGGTCCAGAAGGGCGCCATGCTTCGCGCGATCAAGGAGGATGGCCCGCTGCTGGCCGGACCCTTCGAGGCGGTGCAGGGCGGCCGCGTGCTCGCCATCCGCATCCCGCTGTGGGTCGACCGCGAGGGCGTGCCCCGGCTCTGGGGCGCGGTGAACATGGTGCTCGACCACGAGGAGCTGCTGGCCGAGGCGGGCATCAAGGCGCTGGAGAAGCAGCTGCGGCTGAGCATCGTCGGCCGCGATGCCGCCGGCCCGGGTGGCGAGATCGTGCGCGGCCTGCGCCTGCCGCCCGACAGCCGGGCGGTGCGCGTCCCGGCCTTCCTGCCCGGCGGCAGCTGGCTGATCTCGGCGGTGCCGCTGGAAGGTTGGGATGCCCGCCCCTGGTGGCGCACGCCCGGCTTTCCGCTGCGCATCATCCTCAGCGTGCTGGCGGCGATGGCCACCACCCGCATCCTGCACGACCGCCAGCGCATCCGCCGTCTCGCCGGCATGGACGCACTCACCGCCCTGCCGAACCGGCGCTGGGCGCTGCAGCACCTGTCGCGGCGCATCCTTCGTGCCCGTCGCGGCGACGGCCGGTTCGCGCTGCTGAGCTTCGACCTCGACGGCTTCAAGCCGGTCAACGACACCTACGGCCACGCCGCCGGCGACTACCTGCTGGCCGAGATCGGCCGGCGCCTGACCGAATCGGTGCGCCCCGGCGACGTGGTGGCGCGCATGGGCGGCGACGAATTCCTGGTCATCGTCGGCATCGAGGACGGCGCCGATGAATCCTGGCTGCGTGCGGTGGCGGCGCGGGTGCAGTCGGCGATCAGCCGGCCGGTACCGATCGAGGGCCACTGGGTGGTGGTGGGTGCCAGCATCGGCATCGCCTGCTTCCCCGAGGATGGCGATGACTCCGAGACCCTGCTGCGCCGCGCCGACGAGGCCATGTACCGCGCCAAGGCCGGCCGCAGCGACGGCGTGGCCTTCGCCGGGCCGCTGGCCCTGGGCAGCCGGCCCGACGTGGCCGATTAATCGGCGTCCGGCTCCACCCGCAGCCGCAGTTCGCCTTCCGCAAGCCGCGCGCGCAGGCTCTCGCCCGGCCGGGCATCGACGGCACGGCGCAGCACCTTGCCGTCGGCCTGCTGCACGATGGCGTAGCCGCGGCCCAGCGTGGCCAGCGGACTGACGCCAGCCAGCGCCCTCGCAAGCCCCCGCAGGTGCAGTTGCTGCTGTTCCAGCCGGCGCGGCAGCACCGCGTGCAGGCTGCGCGCCAGCAGCGCCAGCCTGTGCGCATGGGCTTCCAGGCGCTGGCGCGGGTGGGACTGGTCGAGGCGTCGCAGCAGCTTCGACAGGCGCTCGGCGCGGCGCGCACCGGGCGTGCGCCAGGCCTGGTCGAGCCGGCCGCGCAGGGTGGCCAGGCGGTTGCGGCCGCGCTCGAGCCGCAGCTGCGGGCGCAGCGCCTGGAGCTTGAGGAAGGCCTGGTCCAGGCGCTGGGCGCGGGCGGTGGCCAGGCGCGCCTGCAGGGCGTCGAGGCGGCGGCGTTCGCTGCGCAGGCGCGCGGCCAGTTCGCCGGCGTCGGGCACGATCAGCTCGGCCGCGGCCGAGGGCGTGGGCGCGCGCAGGTCGGCGGCGAAGTCGGCCAGGCTCACGTCCACCTCGTGGCCGATGGCGGCCACCACGGGCACCGGCGCAGAAGCGATCGCACGCGCCAGGGCCTCGTCGTTGAAGGCCCACAGGTCCTCGAGCGAGCCGCCGCCGCGGGTGAGCAGCAGCAGGTCGTAGCGGCCGCTGGCGCCGGCGCGGCGCAGCATGTCCAGGATCTGCGCGGCCGCGCCGTCGCCCTGCACCGGCACCGGCAGCACCTCGGTTTCGAGCAGCGGGAAACGCCGGCCCAGCACGCTGAGCACGTCGCGAACGGCGGCGCCGCGCGGCGAGGTGATCACGCCCAGCCGGCGCGGGAAGGCGGGCAGGGGGCGCTTGCGGGCGGTGTCGAACAGGCCCTCGGCCGCCAGCCGGGCCTTGAGCTCCTCGAAGGCCCGGCGCAGCGCGCCTTCGCCGGCTTCCTCGAGGTGCTCGAGCACCAGCTGGTAATCGCCGCGGGCCTCGTACAGCGTCAGGCGGCCGCGCGCCAGCACCTGCATGCCGTCGCGCGGGGCGAAGCGCAGGCGCTGGGCGCTTTGCCGGAACAGGGCGCAGCGCACCTGGGCGCGTTCGTCCTTGAGCGTGAAATAGCAGTGGCCCGAGGCCGGCCGCGAGAAATTGCTGATCTCGCCTTCGACCCAGACCTGCGGAAAGCTGCCCTCGAGCAGGTCGCGCGCCAGCGCATTGAGCTGGGACGGACGCAGGACCTGGCGTTCGCGGGCGAGGGAAGACATGGCGGTTCCGGGCTCGGCCCCACAGGATACCCCGCCGCGTTGTCCCGGGGGCTGGGGCCGGCCGCCGGCCCGGTCTAAACTGTGCCCCACACGAGGAGCCCGAATGAGCGAGAGCTACCGCCGCCTGTGCCAGGACCTGCCGCCCGCCGCCGGCGGTGCGCCGCGCTTCGCCGCCGACCCCAGGAAGGTCAAGGCCTGGGTGGCGGCACTGCCGCGCGCCAATCCGCAGGCGGTGGAGCAGGAGATCGCCCAGGCGCTGCCGGGCCTGCTCGCACAGCGCCTGGAAGGTGGCCAGCGTTTCGCCGCGCTCGAAGAGCTGCGCCCGGCCACCGTCGAGGCCATCACCCTGCTCGAGCGCGGTTTCAGCGGCAGTTCGCTGCCGCTGCCGCCGGACAAGGCCCGCGCCGCCAGCATCGCCGGCGACTTCCACCTGCAGCTGGCCATCGGCTACCGCCAGGCGGTCTGCGAGCTCTGCGCGCCCTCGGGCTCCGTGCCCTTCCTGCGCGGCGGCAACGTGCTGCTGGCGCTGGAACGTTCTGCCTGGCACTACGTGCGCGCGCTGGCCCTGGCCTGGCGCGTCTACCGGCCGGCGCCGGCGGGCGCCTGGCAGGGCCTGCACCGGCTGCACCGGTTTGCCGTTTCGCTCAAGCTCGAGCGCAAGGGTGCCGACGACAAGCTCGCCGGCGGCAGCCAGGACGTGAACACGCTCTATCTCCAGGCCCTGCTGATGGCGGCCGTGAACCCTTATGCCTTCGGCCAGTCCGAGCAGGACACGCTCTGGCCCGCCACGCGCGGCTACGCGGCGCGCTGCCGGTTGCTCGACCGGGCCCCGGAGGGCATCGCGCCGGTGGTGCCCGAAGACGCCGACCGCGGCCCCGGTGCGCCGGCGCCGGACGAGTCCCCGTCGACCTGGCTCGACCTGGCGCCCTTCGCCGGCGACGTCGAGCGCGCCCTCGGGCGCGTGCGAGACGGCCAGGGCGAACTCGCGCCGACCCCGGGCCTGGGCATCACCGTCGGCAACGACCTGCTGATCCGCCTGCGCCGCGCCTTCGGCCAGATGGCCGCGCGGGGCCTGGTGCGGCTGCCGGCCGGGCACTCGCTCGACACCGTGCTGGGCCTGAGCGGCCTGCACTACCTGCTGGCCGGGCAGCGCGACTTCGACACCTTCATGCGCCAGTCGGCCGCCGGCACGGTGCACGTGATCGCCGGCGCCGCCTGGACCCAGGGCACCGCCGCGATGACCCGCGTGCCGCGGTTCACGGCCCGGGTGCTCGACCAGAGCCTGGGCGGCTACCGCATGGCCTGGGACAGCGCCGAGCAGGCCCGCGCCAAGGTCGGCGAGCTGGTCGGCCTGGGCTTCGGCGAGGACGGCGAGGAGCTGGACTGGATGGTCGGCGTGATGCGCTGGCTTCGCTACGAGGGCGACGGCAGCCTTTCGGCCGGCGTCGAACTGCTGTCGCGGCGCTCGAGCCCGGTGGCCCTGCGCGTGGTCAGCGCCGATGGCGGCAGCCGCCAGATGCAGCGGGCGGTCGAGGTCTTCCCGATCGACGGCACGCCCGGTCGCTGCTTCGTCTGCAGCGCCTCGGTGGAGGCCGGCAGCCGGGTCGAGGTGATCCACGATGCCGCCAGCCACATTCCCGAGGTCGGCGCGCGCGGCCCGGATCTGCTCGAGGACGTCGAAGTGCTGCTCAACGCGGGTGATTACGTGCTGCTGGGTGAACGCCTGCCGGCGCCGGCCGGGGCCGAAGCAAGCGAAGAGGGCGTGCCGGCATGAGCGAGGCGAAGGCACAGCCGCGCCGCGCCACCCGCGCGGTGCAGGTCGGCGGCGTGACCCTGGGCGGCGGCGCCCCCATCGTCGTGCAGTCGATGACCAACACCGACACGGCCGACGTGGCGGCCACGGTGAAGCAGGTGGCCGAGCTCTGGCGCGCCGGCTCCGAGCTGGTGCGGGTGACGGTGAACAATCCCGAGTCGGCCGCCGCGGTGCCCCGCATCCGCGAAAAGCTCGACATGATGAACGTGCCGGTGCCGCTGGTCGGCGACTTCCACTACAACGGCGACCGCCTGCTGGCCGCCGAGCCGGCCTGCGCCGAGGCCCTGGCCAAGTACCGCATCAATCCCGGCAACGTCGGATTCGGCAAGAAGAAGGACACCCAGTTCGCGGCCATCGTCGAGAAGGCCATCGAGTTCGGCAAGCCGGTGCGCATCGGCGTGAACTGGGGCTCGCTCGACCAGGCCCTGGCCGCGCGGCTGATGGACGAAAACGCCGCCCGGCCCGATCCCTGGGACGCCGGCCGCGTGCTGCGCGAGGCGCTGGTGCTGTCGGCGGTCGAGTCGGCGGAAAAGGCCGTGGAAATCGGCCTGCCGCGCGAGCGCATCGTGCTCTCGGCCAAGGTCAGCGGCGTGCAGGAGCTGATCGCGGTCTACCGCGACCTCGCCACGCGCTCCGACTTCGCCCTGCACCTGGGCCTGACCGAGGCCGGCATGGGCAGCAAGGGCATCGTCGCCTCGGCGGCTGCGCTGGCGGTGCTGCTGCAGGAAGGCATCGGCGACACCATCCGCATCTCGCTCACGCCCGAGCCGGGCGCGCCGCGCACCCAGGAAGTGGTGGTGGCGCAGGAACTGCTGCAGACCATGGGCCTGCGCGCGTTCACGCCGCTGGTCACCGCCTGCCCGGGCTGTGGCCGCACCACCAGCGAGTTCTTCCAGGTGCTGGCGCAGAAGGTGCAGGAGCACGTGCGCGGCCAGATGCCGGTGTGGAAGCTCAAGTACCCGGGCGTCGAGAACCTGTCGCTGGCGGTGATGGGCTGCGTGGTCAACGGCCCGGGCGAATCGCGCCATGCCGACATCGGCATCTCGCTGCCCGGCACCGGCGAGGCGCCGTCGGCACCGGTGTTCATCGACGGACAGAAAGCCATGACCCTGCGCGGCGAGCACATCGCCGACGAGTTCGTGCAGGTGATCGACGACTACGTGGCGCGCCGCTACTCGGCTTCCACGCCCGACTGAAGCAGGCCTTCCTGGACGCAGACGCGGTTGCGGCCCTCGTCCTTGGCGCGGTAGAGCGCGACGTCGGCGGCCCGCATCAGGGCGCTGCGGTCGAGCCGGTCCGGCGCGAGGCCGGCGATGCCGATGCTTATCGTCAGCCGCTGCGGCTGGCCACCGAGCACGAAACTGTCGGCGGCCACGGCCTCGCGCAGCCGCTCGGCGAAGGCCCGGGCGTCCTCGAGGTCGGTCTCGGGCAGCAGCACCGCGAACTCCTCGCCGCCGATGCGCGCGGCCACGTCCTCGCCGCGCACGAAGCGGCGCACGATGCCCGCCAGCTGGCGCAGCACGCCGTCGCCGGCGATGTGGCCGTACTGGTCGTTGACCGGCTTGAACAGGTCGACGTCGATGATGCACATCACCAGCGGGCGGCCATGCCGGGTGGCGCGGGCGATCTCGCGGTCGACCGCCTCGGTGAAGTGGCGGCGGTTGTACAGCTCGGTCAGCGCGTCGCGCGTGGCCAGCTGGTAGACCTCCTGGTGGTAGCGGGCCTCGACGCTGGAGTGGCTGATGAACTTGAGGATGCACTCGCCGAGCGTGATGTGGTCGCCGTCGGCCAGCTCGCCCTGGGCCACCGGCTCGTCGTTGACGCGGGTGGTGTTGGTGGCCCCGAGGTCGCGGATGCGGTAGATATCGCCGTCGCGCCAGACCTGGCAGTGCCGGCGCGACACCGAATTGTGCGGAATGTGCAGGTCGGCCTCCTGCGAACGGCCGATCACCACCGGCACCTCGCCCAGGTCGGCGCGTTTGCCCAGGCCCTCGCCATGGATCACGACCACGCAGGCGGAGCGCGGCGTCGACCGGCGCGGGCCGTCGCTGAGCAGGGTTCGCTGGGTGGTGGCGATCTTCTCGGTCTCGCGCATCGGGCTTGGTCCGGGAGGCCTTTGGTGAAGTGTAGCCCGTCGGCAGCCCGGGGTGAGGGGCTGGGCTAGACTCTCGGGTGTTCGAACGTGGGGGAGTGGCATGAGCGGCAACGGCGAAGACGACCTGGCGCCCACCGAAGGTTTGCCCGTGCGCGGGCCCCTGGCCCCGGCCGATGACGGGGCCGCGCTGGCGGCTGGGCTGCGACTGGGGAACTACCGGATCGAGGCGCTGCTCGGCCGCGGCGGCATGGGCGAGGTCTATCGCGCCGAACAGCTCGAGCCGGTGCGCCGCACCGTGGCCCTGAAGCTGCTGCACGCGCGTCGGCTCGACGCCCGGCACCTGGCCTACTTCGAGGTCGAGCGCCAGCTGCTGGCGCAGATGAAGCACCCGTCCATCGCCCAGGTCTATGACGCCGGCGCCACGCCGGACGGTTTCCCGTACTTCGTCATGGAGTTCATCGAGGGCAGCCCGCTCACCAGCTACTGCGAGCAGGCGCGGCTCAGCCTGCGCGAGCGGCTGGCGTTGTTCATCCGCGTCTGCGAGGGCGTGCAGCACGCGCACCAGCGCGGCGTGGTGCACCGCGACCTCAAGCCCGGGAACATCCTGGTTTCGGAGGTGGACGGGCGGCCGCTGCCGAAGATCATCGACTTCGGCATCGCCACCGCGGCCAGCCGCTCGCTCGCCGCGGGCGAGCGCGCCGGCGAACTCGAGCGCGCCGGTACGCCCGACTACATGAGCCCCGAGCAGTCCGGTCTCCAGGGCGTCGAGGTCGATACCCGCTCCGACGTGTATTCGCTCGGCGTGCTGCTGCACGAGCTGCTGGTGGGGCGCCGCCCGGGCGCCGGCGCGGATACCGCAGGCACCCAGCGCGCGGCGCATACGGCCAGCACCACGGCCCGGCCGCCGTCCGCGCAGATGCAGACCCTGGCGCCGGGCGCCGAGGCCGTGCGCGCCGAACTGCTGGGCCTGAGCCAGCCGCGGCTGCGCCGGGCCCTGCGCAACGACCTGGACTGGGTGGTGCTCAAGGCGATGAAGCACGATCGCGCCGAGCGCTACAGCTCGGCCGCCGAACTCGCCCAGGACCTGCAGCGCTTCCTCGACGGGCTGCCGCTGCAGGCGGTGCCGCCGAGCCGGCGTTACCAGTGGGGCAAGACGATCCGCCGGCACCGGCTGGGCCTGGCCGCGGCGGCGGCGGTGTCGCTGGCGGTGCTGGCTGGCCTGGGGGCCTCGCTGTATTCGCTGCAGCAGGCGCGCGAGCAGCGGGCGCTGGCCGAGCGCCGCAGCGCCGAACTCGAGCGCGTGGCCGCATTCCAGCAGGCCATGCTCAAGGGCGTGGACATCGAGGCGATGGGCGTGGAGTTGGCCACCGGCCTGCGCGAGCAGCTCGGCGGCGGCGACCCGGCACGCGCCCTCGAGGCCGAGGGCCTGCTGGCCCGGGCCAGCCCGCCGGACCTGGTGCGCCGGCTGCTGGGCAAGCAGCTGCTGGCCGGTGCGGAAACGGCGCTGGCCAGGGATTTCGCCGACCAGCCGCTGCTCCAGGCCGACCTGCGCGAGGCCGTGGGCGATGTCTATGACGCACTCGCCCTGCATGCCGAGGCGCGGGCGGCGTTCGCCTCCGTGGCCGAGGCGCGCGAGGCCGGCCTCGGGCCGGACCACCCGAGGTCGATCGATGCCCGGCGCAAGCAGGCCGCCTCCCACGGCAACACGGGCGCGCTGGCCGAGGCCCTGGCCACCTTCGAGGAACTGCAGCCGCGCCTGGCGGGCCTGGATCCCAACGAGGAACTGCCGGTGCAGCTCGAGCTCAACATCGCCGGCGCCCTGTCCGGGCTGGGGCGGCTGCCGGAGGCGCGGGAGCGCCAGCAGGCGCTCTACGAGCGGCTGGCGGCGGCGCGCGGCGAGGACGACAAGCGGTCGATGACGGTGCTCAACAACCTGGCGATCAGCTACGCCCGCACCGGCGACCAGACGCTGGCGCGCGAGACCTTCCAGGGGCTTTATGAGCGGCGCCGGCGACTGCTCGGCGCCGACCACGAGGACACCCTCGCCACGATGGGCAACCTGGCCATCCTGTGGCTGATGGCGGGCGACGTGGAAGCGGCGCTGGAGCTGCAGCGCGAGCTGGTGGCGGCCTTCGAGCGCAAGCTGGGGCGCGAACACCCGTCCACGCTCAACCAGCGCGGCAACCTGGCGAACATGATGGATGACCTCGCCAACCGCGAGGACGACGACGCGCTGCGCGCGGAGGCGCTGGCGCTGACCCGCGAGGTGCTGGCGGCCCGCGAACGCGTGCTCGGTTCGGGCTCGCGCGACGCCCTGCGCTCGCGGCTCAACCTCGCGGCGCTGCTCGCGCGCGACGAACAGTACGAGGAGGCGCTGGCGCTCGAGCAGGCGGTGCTCGAGGGGCGGCGCGCCCTGCTGGGCCCGGCCCATCCCGACACCGTGTTCGTGGAGGTGAACCGCGTCGGCACGCTGTACCGGGCCGGGCGCGAGCAGGAATCCTGGGCGATGCTGCAGCAGGTCAAGCCGCGTGTGCTCGAAGTGCTGGGCGAACGCCACTCCCAGACCCATGTGCTGCTCGACCTCGAAGGCAGGCTGCTCGACAAGCGCGGCCAGCCGGCGGCGGCCCGCGATGCCTTCGCCGAGAGCTACCGCATGCGCCTTGCGGGCCTGGGTCCGCAGCATCCGGAAACCTACATGGCCGCCTGGCGGCTGGCGCAGGCCGAACGCGACGCCGGCAACCCGGCGGCGGCCGAGCTCCTGCATGCGGAGGTCATCGCGCCGCTGCTGGCCACGCCGGCGGAGGAGCTCGCTGCGCCGCAGCGCGATGCCGTGCGGCGGATCCGGGAGGCCGAAGAATCCGGCGACGACTAGCCGCTCAGCGCGGCGTCGGTGTCTCCGGGTTGATTTCCGGGTCGGTCACGGTCTGCCGGGCCAGGCGCGCCTCGCGCCGGGCGATGTAGACGTTCGAGCCGAAGATGATGGCCGCGCCCAGCACGGTCCAGCGGTCGAGCGCCTCGCCGAACAGCAGCCAGCCGGCGATGGCCACCACGATGATCTGCAGGAAGCTGATCGGCGTGAGCAGCGAGGCATCGCCGAGCCTCAGGGCCCGCGTCCAGCACATGTGCGCGGTGCTGCCCAGGACGCCGGCCAGGACGATCCACAGCCAGGTGATGCCGGCCGGCATTTCCCAGACCGTCAGCGCCGGCACCAGCGACATCGGGATCCACAGCAGGGTGGTCCAGATGACGATCGCGTCCGGGTGCTCCGAGCGCGAGAGGAACTTGATGCTGATCGCGACGCTGGCGCTGGCCACGGCCGCCAGCAGCGCCACCAGGCTGGCGGCGGTGAAGGCGTCGCTGCCGGGGCGCACGATCACCAGCACGCCGAGGAAGCCGACGATCACCGCGGTCCAGCGCCGGGCCCGCACGATCTCGCCGAGCACGATCACCGCGCCGATGGTGACGAACAGCGGGGTGGAGTAGGACAGGGCGATGGCCTGGGCCAGCGGCAGGTTCACGATCGCCCAGAAGCCGGCCAGCATCGAGACCATGCCGACCAGGCAGCGCACGATGTAGAAGCCGATCTTGTTGGTGCGCAGCAGCGACGGCCCGTGCCTGGCCAGGATGGGCACCAGCACCAGGAAGCCGAAGAAGTTGCGGAAGAAGGCGATCTCGAAGGCGTGCAGCTGCGCCGAGGCCAGGCGGATGCACACCGCCATGATGCCGAACAGGACCATGGCCAGCACCATCAGGCCGACGGCGCGGCGCAACTGCGAGGCGGCGTCGGCCGGGGCGGGGCTCAAGCGGGGTCGAAGCGGGCGCCGATTATGCGCGGCTCGGGTTCGAGCGCCACGCCGAAGCGCTCGCGCACGGAGGCGGCGATGCGCCGGGCCAGGTCGAGCAGCTGCCGGCCGGTGGCCTGGCCGTGGTTGACCAGCACCAGCGCGTGCTGCGGCGCCACGCCGGCGTCGCCCTCGCGGAAGCCCTTCCAGCCGCAGGCCTCGATCAGCCAGGCGGCCGAGAGCTTGCGCTCGCCCTCGGCGGTGGCGAACACGGGCAGGCCCGGGTGCGCGGCCTGCAGGGCCTCGGCGGTGGCGGCATCCACCACCGGGTTCTTGAAGAAGCTGCCGGCATTGCCGAGCAGGGCGGGGTTGGGCAGCTTGCGCGTGCGCAGGCGGCTGATGGCCTCGGCCACGTGCACCGCGCGCGGCGCGTCCACGCCCATCGCGGCCAGCTCCTCGCGCACGCCGGCGTAATCGAGCCGCAGTTCGCGCCGGCGCGGCAGCCGCAGTTCGATCGCGGTCACCACCCAGCGATCGGCCTCGCGCTTGAACAGGCTGTCGCGATAGCCGAAGCCGCACTCGGCCGCCGGCAGTCGTTTCACCTGGCCGGTGTCGCGCTGGAAGGCCTCGACGGCCTCGATGAATTCGCCCACCTCGACGCCGTAGGCGCCGATGTTCTGGATGGGCGCGGCGCCGACCGTGCCCGGGATCATCGCCAGGTTCTCGAGCCCGCACAGGCCGCGGGCGAGCGTCCAGGCCACCAGGTCGTTCCAGTTCATGCCGGCTTCGGCGCGCACCAGCACGCTGTCGCCGTCGTCGCGCAGGATCGCGGCGCGGGCCATGGTCAGGCAGATCGCCACGCCCGGGAAATCGTCGACGAACAGCAGGTTGCTGCCTTCGCCGATCACCAGCACCGGGCCGTCGCGCAGCATGGCGAAGCCGAACAGCTCCTCGAGCGCGTCGGCGCGGCCGACGTCGGCCATCACGGCGGCGCGGGCGGGAACGCGGAAGGTGTTGCGTCCGGCGAGGGAGACATCCTCGGCCAGCTGGTATCCGCTCACGCGACGCCCTCGCGCCGGCGCCGGATCGCGTCGACGCACTCACCGATCAGCCGCGGCCCGCGATAGACCAGGCCGGTGTAGAACTGCACCATCAGCGCGCCGGCGGTGATCTTGCCGGCCGCGTCGGCGCCGCTGAGGATGCCGCCGACGCCGATCATCGGGATCGACTCGTCCAGCCGGCCGCGCAGGCGGCGCAGCACGGCGGTGGACTTGCCGTAGATCGGCGCGCCCGACAGGCCGCCGGCCTCGCGGGCATACGGGTGGCCCTCGACCGGCAGGCGGTCGACGGTGGTGTTGGTGGCGATGACGCCGTCGACCTCCAGGTCGCTGAGTACGCGGGCGCAGGCGTCGATGTCGTCGTCGCTCAGGTCCGGGGCGACCTTCACCAGCATCGGCACGCGCTTGCCGTGCTGCGCGCCCAGGCGCTCCTGCGCCTCGCGCAGTTCGCCGACCAGGCGGCGCAGCTGCTGCTCTTCCTGCAGTTCGCGCAGGCCGGCGGTGTTGGGCGAGGAGATGTTGACCGTCACGTAGTCGGCAAGCGGGTATACGCGCTCGAGGCAGTAGAGGTAGTCCTCGGCGGCATCCTCGTTGTGCGTGTCCTTGTTCTTGCCGATGTTGATGCCCAGCAGTCCCTGCTTGCGGCGCGCCTTCGAGACGTTGCGCACCAGCGCGTCGACGCCCAGGTTGTTGAAGCCCAGGCGGTTGATGACGGCGTTGTGCTCGGGCAGCCGGAACATGCGCGGCTTCGGGTTGCCTTCCTGCGGGCGCGGGGTGGTGGTGCCGACCTCGACGAAGCCGAAGCCCAAGGCCAGCAGCGCGTCGACATGGGCGCCGTCCTTGTCCAGCCCGGCGGCGCAGCCGACCGGGTTGGGGAAGACCAGGCCGAAGGCCTTGGTCGGCAGCGGCCGCGGGCGGCCGGCCAGCAGCGGGTTGAGGCCGCTGCGGTAGGCCGCCTCGATCGCCTTCAGGCCCAGTCCGTGGGCCCGTTCCGCGTCGAGGTGGAACAGGAAGGGCTTCGCGATCGAATACATGCCCCGGCCCTCAGAGCTGTCCGCTCGCGCCCGCCAGCCCCATGAGGACCGCCAGGCCGCCGAAGAACAGGATCACCGCCAGCACGCTCAGCACCATCAGCCCGATCGCGATCCAGCCCAGGATCAGGCCGGCGAGGGCCATGCCGTCGCCTTCCATCTGGCCCTGCGCGCGCCGGATCTCGGCGCGCGCCATGTGTCCGGTGATCACCGCCACCAGGCTTCCCAACAGGGGCAGGAGGGTCCAGCCCAGGATGCCGCCGACGAGGCTGGCGACGGCAAGTCCGCTGGTTGGCCTGGATGCTTGGATCATGGCGGGTCTCAGAGGTCGAACTTGATGCCCTGGGCCAGCGGCAGCGCGTCGGAGTAGTTGATGGTGTTGGTCTGGCGGCGCATGTAGACCTTCCACGCGTCGGAACCCGACTCGCGGCCACCGCCGGTTTCCTTCTCGCCGCCGAAGGCGCCGCCGATCTCGGCGCCGGAGGTGCCGATGTTGACGTT
Source organism: Arenimonas caeni (assembly GCF_003024235.1). Taxonomy (GTDB): domain Bacteria; phylum Pseudomonadota; class Gammaproteobacteria; order Xanthomonadales; family Xanthomonadaceae; genus Arenimonas; species Arenimonas caeni. Next base: position 35,635 of record NZ_KZ679097.1, read on the forward strand.
GGCGATGCCGCAGTCGGAGCCGGAGGCGGCCAAGAAGGCCTCGGCGGCCTTGAGGTTCTGGGTGAAGATCGCCGACGACAGGCCCTGGGGCACGTCGTTCTGCATGGCGATGGCGTCCTCGAGGTCGGCGTAGGGCATGACGTAGAGGATCGGCGCGAAGGTTTCGTGCTGGACGATTTCGTCGCTGTTCTTCAGGCCCGTCACGATCGCCGGCAGCACGTAGTTGCCCGGGCGGTCGATGGCGGCGCCACCGGTCTCGACCTTGCCGCCGGCGGCCTTGGCCCTGGCGATGGCGTCGAGGTAGGCCTGCACGCCGTCGCGGCTGTTGAGCGGGCCCATCAGGTTGGCCGGGTCGGTCGGGTCGCCGATCTTCTTCTCGACCTGCTTGTAGGCGGTGACGAGCTTGGCCAGCACGTCGTCGAAGATCGACTCGTGCACGAACAGGCGGCGCGTGGTGGTGCAGCGCTGGCCGGCGGTGCCGACGGCGCCGAAGACGATGGCCGGGATGGCCAGCTTCAGGTCGGCGCTCGGGTCGACGATGATCGCGTTGTTGCCGCCCAGCTCGAGCAGGCTGCGGCCCATGCGGCGGGCGACGCGCTCGCCGACGTGGCGGCCGACCCTGGTCGAGCCGGTGAAGCTGATCAGCGGGATGCGCTTGTCGTCCACGAAGCCGGCGGCGATGTCGGTGCCGGCGTCGTTGAACAGGAAGAAGATGTCCGGGAAGCCGCCGGCGCGCAGGGCCTCGTTGCAGATCTTCATCGAGGCGATGGCCGACAGCGGGGTCTTGGGCGAGGGCTTCCAGATGCACACGTCGCCGCAGACGCCGGCCACGAAGCTGTTCCAGGCCCACACCGCGACCGGGAAGTTGAAGGCCGAGATGATGCCGACGATGCCCAGTGGGTGGTACTGCTCGTACATGCGGTGGCCCGGGCGCTCGGAGTGCATGGTCAGGCCGTAGAGCTGGCGCGAGAGGCCGACGGCGAACTCGCCAATGTCGATCATCTCCTGCACCTCGCCGTCGCCTTCGGGCTTGGACTTGCCCATCTCGAGCGCAACCAGCGAACCGAGCGCGTCCTTGTGCTTGCGCAGGGCCTCGGCGCACAGGCGGATGGCCTCGCCGCGGCGCGGGGCCGGGGTGGTGCGCCAGACCTTGAAGGCGGCCTGGGCGCGCTCGACGATCAGGTCGTAGTCGGCCTGCGAGGAAGCGTAGACCTTGCCCAGAACCTCGCCGTTGCCCGGGTTGACCGGCTCGAGCACGCCGGCGTCGCGGGTCTTGGACCACTCGCCGTTGCCGAGGTAGGTGCCGGATTCCTCGGCCTGCAGGCCGAGCGCGGTGAGGACGGGATGGGACATGACGACTCCTTGATGCGGGATGTGGCGACCCCGACACGATTCGAACGTGTGACCTTCCCCTTAGGAGGGGGACGCTCTATCCAGCTGAGCTACGGGGCCATGCGGGCGGGTGCACCGCCGCGGGGGCGGGGCAATCCTTTGATTGTCTCACGGGGCGCTTGGGCGGGAAAGAAAAAGGGCCGGGCGAAACGCCCGGCCCTTCTGGTTCGTGGTGGAGAGGATGGGGATCGAACCCACGACCTCGTCATTGCGAACGACGCGCTCTCCCAGCTGAGCTACCCCCCCACGGAAGGCCTGCGATTATAGGGGCATGTCGGGCCGATGGCTAGCCACCGGCCAGGATCGGGGACAGCACCGGTTCAAGCAGCTCGCGCCGCCAGCCCTCCAGCGCCGCCGGCCAGCCGCGGCCGGCCAGCAGGGCTTCGAGATGCCTGCGCGAACATAGCAGCCCCTCGGGCAGGCTGAGTTCGCCGGCCCGCGTGGCCACCGCCTGCTGCAGGGCCTTGAGGCGGGCCTTGTCGCCGCCGTCGGCATCGGCGAGCGGCAGGGACAGCTCCTGCTCCGACAGCGGCGCCGAAAGCACCTCGAACAGTTCGCCGCGCGCCTTGCGCGGCGCCTTGGGCGAACGGTCGAGCACGGCGTGGAATTCCGACAGGCTGCGCGGCGGCCGGCGCGCCAGCGCGACCGCCAGCTCGTTGTCGAGTACCCAGCCCTTGGGCTTGTCGCTGCGCCGGGCCTGGACCTCGCGCCAGCGCAGCAGCCGCGCCAGGCGTGCCTGTCCCTCGCGGTCGAGGGTCTGGGCGCTGCGCAGGGCCAGGTGCGGCCACGGATCATCGCCCTCGTCGGCGGCGCCACGCAGGGCGCGCTCGGCGTCCTGGCGCAGCCAGTCGTGGCGGCCGCGTTCGGCCAGCTCCCGGTCCAGTAAGGCATGCACGGCATGCAGGTGGCGCACGTCGTCGGCCGCGTATTCGCGCTGCGACTCGCTCAGCGGCCGGCGCAGCCAGTCCGAACGGGTTTCCCCCTTGGCCAGCTGCACGCCGGTGACCTGCTCCACCAGCTTCTGGTAGCCCAATCCGGCGCCCAGCCCGCACAGCGCGGCCGCCACCTGGGTGTCGAACAGCGGCGCCGGCAGGGCCTGGCAGCCGCGCAGGAGCGCCTGCAGGTCCTCGCTGGCGCTGTGCATGAGCTTGGTGACCGAGGCGTCGAGCAGCAGCGGCCGCAGCGCCTCGTCCATGCCGGGCACCAGGGGGTCGACCAGCAGGATTTCGCCCGGCACCGCCAGCTGCACCAGCGCCAGCTGCGGGTAGTAGGTGCGCTCGCGGATGAACTCGGTGTCCAGCGCCACCAGCGGCTGGCCGGCCCAGGCCGCGAGGCGGGAGGCGAGGGCGTCGGGTTGGTCGATCCAGGAAGTCACGGGCTGCCTTTGGTTGCCAGGGACCGGCACCTTAGCCTAAGTTCGGCTCGCCCATGACCACGATCGCGCGAACCTTCCCGGCCGGGCTGCTGGCCGCCCTGCTGGTGGTGGCCTGCGGCGGAGCCGACGACCCGTCGGCGGATGCCGCGCCCGTCGAGGCGCCGGTGCCGGTCGACCCCGAAGAGCTGGTGCAGACCGAGGTCGTGCTGGCGCCCGCCGCCGAAGAAGCCGACGTGCCGGCCTGGACGCCGGAGCTTCCCGTGGTGCCGGCCAATGGCATCCGTCGTGCCCTGGCGGCGGCCGGCGAGCTGGAGAAGGCTGGCCGACTGCTCGCCGCACCGGCGCTCGTGCCGGCTGCGGCGGATGACGGGGCGGAGGCGGGAACCGCCGAGCCGGGCCCGCCCGTGCCGGGCGCGCTGGAAACCTACCTGGGCGTGCTGGCCACCGAGGCCGAGCGCGCCGAGGCGCTGGAGGGCGTGTCGCGGATCCTGGCCGAGCTCGAGCGCCGCGGGCGGGTGGCGCTGGCCGAAGGCCGCTTCGCCGACGCCGAGCACGTCGAACGCGTGATCGTGCGGGCCAAGCCCCAGTACGAAGGCCTGGTCGCCTATCGCGAAGCCGTGCTGGCCGCGCGCCGCGCCCAGGCCAGCGTGCGGCTGGCCGAGGCGCGCGCCGCCGCCAACCGCATCTTCCGTCCCGAGGGCGAGGGCGCCGTCGCGGCCTATCGCGACGCCCTGCGCGAGTTCGCCGACTACCTGCCCGCGCAGGACGGGCTGGCGCGCCTGCAGGCCCGGCACCTGGACCGGGCGCTGGCCGCGGCGCAGGAAGGCCGCTACCTCGACTCCGAACGCCTGCAGGCCGAGGCCGGGCGCATCCTGCCCAACTCCGCCGCGCTGCAGGACATGCTGGCGCGCATCGTCGAGCTGCGGCAGACGCGCACCGAGGCGCTGCTGGCCCAGGGTCACGCCGCGGTGGACGCGCTCGACATCGAACTGGCCGAGCGCCGGCTGGCCGAGGCCGAGCAGGTGTCGCTGCAGGCCCAAGGCCTGGACGCGCTGCGCGGGCGCATCGAGCTGGCCCGGCACTACGGCCATTTCCGCCCGGGGCAGGTGTTCCGCGAACCGCTGGCCGCGGGCGGCGAAGGGCCCGAGATGGTGGTGCTGGCGCACGGCCGCTTCTACATGGGCTCGCCCGACGGCGAGCCGGGCCGCTTCGACAACGAAGGCCCGCGCCACGAAGTGGGCTTCGAGCGCGGCTTCGCCATCGCCCGCAACGAAACCACGGTGGCCGAGTTCCGCGCCTTCGTCGAGGCCACGGGCCATCGCAGCCTGGCCACGCGCCGCGGCCGCTCGACCGTCTACGACGAGCGCGGCGGCGTGATGGGCGAGCATGCGCGGGTGGACTGGCGGCGCGACTACGCCGGCGGCCAGGCCGCGCCGGACCTGCCGGTGGTGCACGTCGCCTTCGAGGATGCGCAGGCCTACGCCGCCTGGCTGTCGGCGCAGACCGGCCAGCGCTACCGCCTGCCGAGCGAAGCCGAATTCGAGTACGCGCTGCGCGCCGGCCGCCAGGAAGCCTGGCCCTGGGGCGACGGCGCGCCGACCCGCGTGGTCGGCAACCTCACCGGCGACGGCGACCAGTCACGGCTCAAGCGCAACTGGGCCAACGCCATCCCGGGCTACAGCGACGGCCACTGGGGACCGGCCCCGGTGCGCAGCTACCCGGCGGAGGGCTTCGGCACCTACGACCTGGTCGGCAATGTCTCGGAGTGGGTGCTCGACTGCTGGCACGACAGCTACCGCCGCGCGCCGCGCGACGGCAGCGCCTGGGTCAATCCGGGTTGCAGCGACCGGGTGGTGCGCGGCGCGTCCTGGGCCAGCTCGCTTGATCGCGCCCGCTCGGCCTATCGCCAGTCCACGCCCGGGGACACCACCAACGCCCGCCTGGGTTTCCGGGTGGTGCGGGAACTCTGAGCCGCCTCAGCGGCCGCGCGGCTTGAGCGGGCGGGCGGGCTTGCGCGGGCGGGCGGGCTTGCGCGGCGGTGCCGCGCCGGTGCTGCCGGTCAGCCCCTGCTGGAACGAGCGCCAGATCTCGAGGTTGCGCTCGGTGAGCTGGTTGAGCAGGGCCCAGGGGGCCGACTGCCCGACCAGCTGGCCGATCTGGCCGCGCACCTGCTGCTGTTGTTCGAGGAAGAACTGAAGGCTGCGCTCGAGGAAGCTGCCGAGGAAACCCTGCATCGAATCGCCGCGGAAGCGGATGACCTGGGTGAGCAGTTCGGTCGTGAAGATCGGCTGCCCGTGCTCCTCGTGCTCGGAGATGATCTGCATCAGTACGCCGCGGGTGATGTCGTTGCCGGTGCGCGCGTCCCGCACCACGAACGATTCGCCGTCGACGATCAGCTGGCGCACGTCCTCGAGCGTGACGTAGCTGGAGATGTCCGTGTCGTAGAGGCGGCGGTTCGGGTACTTCTTGATGATGCGGACATGCGACATGCAGGGCACCGGAAGTTCGCGAAGGCGGGCGGGCTGCCGAGCATCCCCCACGGGGGAGCGCGATGCAAGCCAAGTCCCGGCCTGCTTCACCCCGCCTGCACGCGGTCCGGCGCCGGGGCGCGGGACTCGCGTCGGATGCGCGCGGCGTCGAAGGCGGGCAGGGCACTGATGAGTGCGCGTTCCGGCGGCCCTGCGGGCCAGCGGCGCGGATCCTGGCCGAGGAAGGCCCAGGCCGCGCGCAGCGCCGGCAGCGGGTCGGCGGCATCCACCGGCAGCGCCGCCAGCGACTTGCCCAGCTTGCGGCCTTCGGCATCGAGCACCAGCGGCAGGTGCGCATAGGCCGGGGTCGGCAGGCCCAGGCGCTGCTGCAGCAGGATCTGGCGCGGGGTGGAGTCGAGCAGGTCGGCGCCGCGCACCACGTCGGTGATGCCCTGGTCCGTGTCGTCCACCACCACCGCCAGCTGGTAGGCCCAGTAGCCGTCCGCGCGACGCAGCACCACGTTGCCGACCTCGCGCCCCAGATCCTGTTCGAACCAGCCCTGGATGCGGTCCTGGAAGCCCAGGCGCCCGTCCGGCACGCGCAGGCGGATGGCCGGCGTGTCCCGGCGCCGGCCGGCGACGCAGCTGCGGTGGATGCCGCCGGTGGCCTCGAGGTCGCTGCGGCTGCAGTGGCATTCGAAGGCGTCGCCGCCTGCGAGCAGGCGCGCCAGCGCCGCCGCGTAGAGGTCGCCGCGGGTGGACTGGAAGACCGGGGGCTCGTCCGGCACCAGGCCGAAGGCGGCCAGGGTGGCCAGCTGCGCGGCGGCCGCGCCGGGAACTTCACGCGGCGGGTCGATGTCTTCGATGCGGACCAGCCAGTCGCCGCCGGCCGCGCGCGCGAACAGCCAGCTGCCCAGCGCCGCCACCAGCGACCCGAAGTGCAGGGGGCCGGTGGGCGAGGGGGCGAAGCGGCCGCGATGGCGGGGGCGGGGCGTGGTCACGACTTGAATTTAACCTGCCTTGCTTACATTTAGTGCCAGACGGGCGGCGCCGCCGCCCCCGTGAAGGAAGCTCCCCATGTTCAAGCGCGTAGCCCTGTTCCTCGCCACCAACCTCGCCGTCCTGGTCCTGCTCGGCATCGTGATGAGCGTGCTGCAGAACGTCTTCGGCGTGCGCCTTGGCAACAACGGCGCGCTGCTGCTGATGGCAGCCGTGTTCGGATTCGGCGGTTCGTTCATCTCGCTGGCCATCTCCAAGTGGATGGCCAAGCGCAGCACCGGCATGCACCTGATCACCCAGCCCCGGAACGAGGGCGAGGCCTGGCTGCTTTCCACGGTGCAGCGCCAGGCCCAGGCCGCGGGCATCGCCATGCCCGAGGTCGGCATCTACGACGCCCCCGAGATCAACGCCTTCGCCACCGGCCCCAGCCGCAACAATTCCCTGGTGGCGGTCTCCACCGGCCTGCTGCGGGCGATGGACCGCGACGAGGCCGAGGCGGTGCTGGCGCACGAAGTCAGCCACGTCGCCAACGGCGACATGGTGACCATGGCGCTGATCCAGGGCGTGCTCAACACCTTCGTGATCTTCCTCTCGCGCGTGGTCGGCCGCATCATCGACGCCGCGCTGAGCGGCAACCGCGACGGCGGCACCGGTCCGTTCTACTTCATCACCGTGATCGTGCTCGACATCATCTTCGGCATCTTCGCCTCGGTGATCGCGATGTGGTTCAGCCGCTGGCGCGAGTTCCGCGCCGACGCCGGCGGCGCCCGCCTGGCCGGCCGCGAGAAGATGATCGCCGCGCTCGAGAAGCTCTCGCGCACCTACGGCCACAGCACCCTGCCCAACGAAGTGCGCGCGTTCGGCATCTCCGGCGGCGTCGGCCACGGCCTGCGCAAGCTATTCATGACCCACCCGCCGCTGACCGAGCGCATCCAGGCCCTGCGCAACATGCCCGCCACCATGTGAGTGCGGGCCGGAGGCAATGAAAAAGGCCCGGGGCGTGAGCCCCGGGCCTTTGCTTTTTCCGCCCCGGATCAGCCGAAGTCGTAGTTCATCTGCGGGCCGGCCGCGGCCAGGAAGTTGCCTTCGACGAAGTCCACGCCCATGCCGAACAGCACGCTCATGGTGCTGGCGTCGGAGACGAACTCGGCGAGCGCGAGCTTGCCGGCGGCGTGGGCCTTCTCGACGATGGCACGCACCTGCTTCTGGGCGTCGGCGTTCTTGCCCAGTTCGGTGATGAAGCTGCGGTCGATCTTGAGGATGGCGGGTTCGAAGTGGGTGAGCATCTGGAAGGAGTTCAGGCCGGTGCCGAACTGCTCCAGCGCGACCCGGCAGCCCAGCGCCGACACGGCCTTCTGGAACGACTGCAGCGCCTTGAGGTGGGTGAACACCTTCGACTCCGGGATCTGCAGCACCAGCCGCTCGCCGGCCACGCCGTGCGCCTTGAGCTGCTCGGCGATGTGGTTCTCCAGGCCGCCCTCGACCAGCGAGGCCGGGGTGATCTTCACGAACAGGTTGGTGGTCTTGCCGCCCTTGGCGCGCTCGGCGATCACGCCGATGGCGTGGCTGATCACCCAGCGGTCGATGTCGTCGAGCAGGCCGTGCTCCTCGGCGATGGCCAGGTAGGTCATCGGCGGGATGATCTCGCCGCCCTGGCCCTTCATGCGCAGGTAGACGTCGTAGTTCTCTTCCTCGGCGCCGGTGAGGCTGATGATCGGCTGGTAGTGCAGCACGAACTGGTCGCCGGCCAGGGCCTCGCGGATGCGCTGCACCCAGGCCTGGATGCGCTCTTCCTCGGCGCGGTCGCGCGCCGCCGGGTCGAAGATCTCGATGCGGTTGCCGCCCATGGACTCGCACGCGGCCAGGCACTGGCCGGACTTGGCCATCACCTGGGTGACCGAGGCGATCCTCTCGCCGATCTGCACGCCGCCGATGCTCACGCTCAGGTTCACCGAGCGCTCGCCCAGCTCCAGGATGTGGTCCTTGAAGGCCTCGCGGATGCGCTCGGCCTGGGCCTGGCTCTGCATGTGGTCGTGCGCCAGGCACAGCACCGCGAAGCCGTGGTCGCTGGTGCGTGCCGCCACGGTGTTCTCGTCGAGCGCGCCGGTCAGGCGGCCGGCCACGCCCTTGATCAGGTCGTCGGCCGCGGCCAGGCCGATCTCGGCCATCAGGTTGTCGTAGTGGTCGGGCTCGACCAGCAGCAGCGCCTGGCCGGCCTTGCCGTCGGCGGCCGCGGCGACCGCCGCCTCGAGTTCGGACATGAAGAACTGGCGGTTGTACAGGCCGGTGAGCTGGTCGCGCTGGCGCAGCGTGTCGAGCTCCTTGACCATCTCGGCGTCCACCGTCTGCTGGCGGAAGACGATCTGCAGGCAGCTCTCGCCCTCGTAGGTGGCCGGGGTGAACTCCATCACGGCGTCGAACACGCTGCCGTCGGTGCGCTGCGCCTGGATCTCGAGCTGGCGCGGCGGCGCCTCGCCCTTGCTCATCTTCTTGAGCAGCTGGCGGAACTCGTCGGCATGCTGCGGCGCGATCAGGTCGAGCACGGTCAGGCCTTCGATCTCCTCGAAGTCCTCGAAGCCGAACATTTCCAGGTAGGCGTCGTTGGCGCGGATGTGCATGCCCTCGTGAACGTAGGCGATCGGATCGCGCGAGGAGGCGATCAGGGCGTCGCAGCGGCGCTCGGTCTCGCGCAGCGAGGCCTCGAGGTGGCGCAGGCCGCGGCGGGCGCCCAGCGCGGCGAATTCGGAGCGCACCACCGCCTGCACGTGCTCGGCGCGGTGGCGGATGGCGACGTCGCGGGTGCCGGCGGCCAGGGCGGCCAGCGCGGTCTTCTCGTCGAGCGTGGTGACCGAGGCGATCACCGGGATGTCCTTGCCCGTGGCGGTGACGCGCTCGACCACGTCGGCCAGCGGCAGGTACTTGGCCTCGAAGGCCGCCAGCACCATGTCGATGCTCTGTCCGGCCAGCAGCTGGACCAGCTCGTCCTCGGATTCAGGACGCTGCGGACGCACCGCCATGCCGCCGTTGCGCAGGTGGCTGATGAGTTGCTCGGCGTCCTCCAGACGGTCCTCGACCAGGAGCAGACGAATCACGGCGTCCTGCTGCGCCATCCTGGGACACTCCTTTACGCATCAAGGGCTTGCACGGGGGGATTGAGACAATACCAGAATGCCGGCGGGGGCAACATCCTGTCCGGTGGTCTTACATGGGCGTCTTGGACGGTGCGCCGGCCACTTCCCGCACCAGCCGGGGCACCAGGTACCCGGGCAGGCGGGCGGCGAGTTCCGCGGCCAGTTCGCGGGCCTCGGCGTCGCCGACCTCGAAATGGGCGGCGCCGGCGACCCGGTCCAGTTGGTGCAGGTAGTAGGGCAGCACGCCGGCCGAGAACAGGCGCTCGGACAGGTCCGCCAGGGCCCCGGCCGAGTCGTTGACCCCGCGCAGCAGCACCGCTTGGTTGAGCAGCTGGACGCCGGCGCCGCGCAGGCGGGCCAGGGCCGCGGCCACGGACGGGTCGATCTCGTTGCCATGGTTGGCGTGCAGCACCACCACCACCGGCCAGGGCAGCGCGCCCAGCCAGGCAAGCAGCTCGTCATCGACCCGTTCGGGCAGCACCACCGGCAGGCGGGTGTGCAGGCGCAGCCGCCGCACGTGCGGGATGGCGGCCAGTTCGCGGGTGAACTCGGCCAGCTTGGCGGTCGAGAGCGACAGCGGGTCGCCGCCGGAAAGCAGCACCTCGTGCACACCCGGCTCGGCGGCGATGTACCCGAGCGCCTCGCGCCAGCCGCCGGCGGCGGCCGTCTGCTCGGCATAGGGGTAGTGGCGCCGGAAGCAGTAGCGGCAGTGGATGGCGCAACTGCCGGTGGCCACCAGCAGCACCCGGCCCTGGTATTTGTGGATGACGCCGCTGCCGGCGCCCGCGGCCAGGTCGCCGACGGCATCGAGGCCGAAGCCGTCCACCAGCCGGTCCTCGTCGTCGAGCGGAAGCACCTGGCGCAGCAGGGGGTCGTCCGGATCGCCCCGGCGCATGCGCGCCACGAAGCCCCGGGGCACCCGCAGCGGGAACTGCCCCGCGGCGCTGGCCGACACCCGGCCCGCCAGGCCGGGCAGGCCGACCAGTTCCAGCAGCTCGGCCGGGTCGCGCACCGCCTCGCGCCAGAGCTGCTGCCAGCGCGCGGGCACGGGGCCGGGAACAGGCTGCAGGGAAGGGGCGGGCGCGGTTATCATAATGGGCTATCCATTGTATCCGGCCAGGCCCCGCGTGGGGCGGCCACGCACCCAGGAGCACTGCATGGCCAGCTACGGCATGAACGACGTCAAGAACGGGATGAAGATCATCGTCAACAATGATCCCTGCGTCATCACCGACACCGAGTACGTCAAGCCGGGCAAGGGCCAGGCCTTCACCCGCGTGAAGTACCGCAACATCAAGAGCGGCCGCGTGCAGGAAATCACCATGAAGTCCACCGACTCGCTCGAGGCGGCGGACGTGCTCGACACCGACATGCAGTACCTATACAGCGACGGCGAGTACTGGCACTTCATGCAGCAGGACACCTTCGAGCAGGTGCAGGCCGACAAGGCCGGCGTCGGCGACGCCGCCAAGTGGCTCAAGGGCGAGGAGCCCTGCGTGGTCACCCTGTGGAACGGCACCCCGATCCAGGTCACCCCGCCGAACTTCGTCGAACTCAAGATCGTCGAGACCGACCCGGGCCTGCGCGGCGACACCTCGGGCGGCGGCGGCAAGCCGGCCACGCTCGAGACCGGCGCCGTCGTGCGCGTGCCGCTGTTCGTCAACCAGGACGAAGTGATCAAGGTCGACACCCGCTCGGGCGAGTACGTCTCGCGGGTCAAGTAACCGGATGACTTCCACCACCGCGCCGCAGGCCTGCGACCTGCTGATCGAAGCCGGCTGGGTCGTTCCGGTCGAGCCCCACGGCGTGGTGCTGGCCGACCATGCGGTCGCCGTCACCGGCGACCGCATCGTGGCGGTGCTGCCGCGCGAACAGGCGCGGGCCCGCTTCGCCGCGGCCGAAGTGGTCTCGCGCCCCGACGCGGTGCTGATGCCCGGGCTGGTCAACAGCCACTGCCACAACCCGATGACCCTGATGCGCGGCATGGCGGACGACCTGCCGCTGATGACCTGGCTGCAGGAGCACATCTGGCCGGTGGAAGGGCAGGTGATCGGCCCCGAGTTCGTCGCCGACGGCATCGAGCTGGCGGTGGCCGAGATGCTGCGCGGCGGCACCACGGCCTGCGCCGAGAACTATTTCTTCCCCGACGTGCAGGCCAGCACCTATGCGCGCTTGGGCTTCCGTGCCCTGGTCGGCCTGCCGGTCATAGACTTCCCGACCGCCTGGGCCCGCAGCCAGGACGAGTACTTCGACAAGGGGCTGGAGGTGCACGACAACTGGCGCCGACACCCGCTGGTGTCGCTGTGCTTCGTGCCGCACGCGCCCTACACGGTCGATGACGCCGGCTTCGAACGCGTGCGCATGCTGGCCGACCAGCTCGACCTGGTCGTGCACTGCCACATCCACGAGACCGCGCACGAGAACGCCGAGGCCATGAAGGCCCACGGCATGCGCCAGCTGGCGCGCCTCGACCGCCTGGGCCTGGTCAACGACCGCCTGATGGCCGTGCACATGACCGACCTGACCGACGCCGAGATCGCCCTGTGCGCCGAGCGCGGCGTGTCGGTGGTGCACTGCCCGGAATCGAACCTCAAGCTCGCCTCCGGCTTCTGCCCGGTGGCGAAGCTGCAGGTGGCCGGCGTGAACATCGCCATCGGCACCGACGGCTGCGCCAGCAACAACGACCTGGACATGTTCGGCGAGATGCGCACCGCCGCGCTGCTGGCCAAGGGCGTGTCCGGCGACGCCTCGGCGCTCGACGCCGCCAGCGCCCTGCGCGCGGCCACGCTGGGCAGCGCCCGGGCGATGGGGCTGGGCGAGCAGGTCGGCTCGATCGAGCCGGGCAAGCAGGCCGACCTGGTCTGCGTCGACCTTTCGCCGCTGGAAACGCAGCCGCTGCACCACGTGCTCTCGCAGCTGGTGTACGCCGTCGGCAGGCACCAGGTCAGCGACGTGTGGCTGGCCGGCAAGCCGCGCGTGGCGGGTGGCCGGCTCCTGGACATCGACGCCGCCGCCATCGCCGCCAAGGCGCGGCGCTGGCGCGAGCGCATCGCTGGCATCAGGGGGGGCGCATGAACGCGACGCACGCCAACGCCAGCCAGGCCGAGCTCGACAAGTTCGGCGCGCTCGCCAGCCGCTGGTGGGACCCCCGGGGCCCGCAGCGGCCGCTGCATGAACTCAATCCGGCGCGGCTGGGCTACGTGCGCGAACGCGCGCGCCTGGCCGGCGCCCGCGCGCTCGACGTCGGCTGCGGCGGCGGCCTGCTCAGCGAGGCGATGGCGGCCGAGGGCGCCGACGTCACCGCGCTCGACCTGTCGCCCGAGCTGGTCGACGTGGCGAAGCTGCACCTGCTCGAGTCCGGCCTGAAGGTCGACTACCGGCTGCAGTCGGTCGAGTCGCTGGCCGCGGAAATGCCGGGCAGCTTCGACGTCATCACCTGCATGGAGATGCTCGAGCACGTGCCCGACCCGGCCTCGGTGCTCGCCGCCTGCACCCGCCTGCTCAAGCCCGGCGGCCAGCTGTTCCTGTCCACGCTCAACCGCACGCCGGCCGCCTTCGCGCTGGCCATCGTCGGTGCGGAATACCTCGCCCGGCTGCTGCCGCGCGGCACGCACGACTACAAGCAGTTCATCCGTCCTTCCGAGCTCGGCGCCTGGCTGCGCGGCGCCGGCCTGCAGCTGCAGGACGTCAGCGGGCTGGCCTACGACCCGGTGCGGCGCAAGGCCTGGGTGGGCGGGCCGACCGCGGTGAACTACCTGGCCCACGCGGTGAAGTCCTGATGGCCCAAGCCCCCGCGGCGGTGCTGTTCGATCTCGACGGCACCCTGGTCGACAGCGCGCCCGACCTGGCCCGCGCCACCAACCGCCTGCTGGCCGAACACGGCCGGCCGCCGGTGGACTACGCGCGTCTGCGCTCGGTCGTGTCCAAGGGCGGCCGCGCCATGCTGGCCGTGGCCTTCCCGGACCTCGACGAAGCCGCGCGCGAAGCGCTGCTGCCGGTGTTCCTGCGCTACTACGGCGAAGGCCTGGCGGTCGAGAGCGTGCTGTTCGACGGCGTCGACGCGCTGCTGGCGGGCCTGGACGCGCGCGGCCTGCGCTGGGGCATCGTCACCAACAAGCCCGAGGGCCTGGCCCGCGGCGTGGTGGACGGCTTCGGCTGGCGCACGCGCTGCGCCGTGCTGGTCGGCGGCGACACGCTGCCGACCCGCAAGCCCGACCCGGGCACCTTGCTGCACGCCTGCGCGGCGCTCGGCATCGACGCCGCCGACGCGCTCTACGTCGGCGACGACCTGCGCGACGTGCAGGCCGCGCGCGCCGCCGGCATGCCCTGCGTGGCGGCGCTCTGGGGCTATCGCGAGGACGGCGACGACCCGCATCGCTGGGAGGCCGAGCACGTGGCCGCCCACGCCGGCGACGTGCTCGGGCTGCTGCCATGAGCAAGCCGGCGCACGAGCCGATCGCCCAGTTCGTCGCCAAGTGGCAGCGGCGCGAGCCGGAGATGGCCCAGGCCGAACCGTTCTGTGCGCCGGCGCTGCGCCCGCGCTACCGCGCCTGGGGCGCGCTGGTGCACGAACTGCGCGAGGCGGCGTTCGAACTCAGCGATCCGCGCGTGTCCCAGGTGAAGGGGCAGTGGTGGGCCGAGGAACTCGTCGGCCTCGCGGGTGGCCGCGCCAGGCATCCGGTGACCGGGCCGCTGGCCGGCCTGGCCGCCGACTGGGCCGGCCTGGCCCAGGCCCTGTTGGCCACGACGCTCGAAGACAGCCGCCCGGCCGACGCCGGCCAGGCCCTGGCGCGCCTGCAGCCGCTGGCGCAGGCGCTGGCCCGGGTCGAAGCGGCGGTCTTCGATGCCGAGGCGGGGGCGGCGGACGAGCGCGCCATCGCCGTGCACCTGCTGCTGCACCGGCTGCCCGAAGGCCTGGCGGCCGACGACCAGGCCTTGCTGCCGATGAACCTGCTGGCCCGCCATGGCCTCACCGCCGCCGAGGTCGCCGCCGGCCGGGGCGAGCCTCTGCTGCGCGACTGGGCCGGCGAGCTGCTCGCCGCGCTGCCGGCGCCGCGGCACCCGGTGCTGTATCGTCGTCTTCGCAGCGGTTTCGACCGTGCCCGCCTGGCCCGGTTGGCCGCCGGCCGCGGCTTCGACCCGCCGGCGCCCCTCGCCACGCTGTGGCGGGCCTGGCGCCTCGCGCGCGCCACGTCCTGACACGCAACGTTGCATCCGGCGCGCCGGGAACGGCCCCCGCCTTGACGTAACCTGCATCGCGCCCCACCTAGCTTTGACCGCGTCACCCACGAGGAGAGCCGCTTTGGCCCCCAGCAACCACGAAAACACCGCCCGCGTGCTGCCCGACATCGCCAACGAGGCCCGCGCCGCGCTGGCCGGCGCCCTGGACTGGGTCGGCATGGGCGAGATCGAGATGCCCGTCGTGCTCGCCGGCGACGGCGGCCGCAGCGTCGCCAAGGTCAACGCCTTCGTGAACCTCACCCAGCCGGACGTGCGCGGCATCCACATGTCGCGCCTGTACCTGCACGTGGACAAGATGCTGTCGAACGAGCCGGCCAGCCCGGCCTCGCTGCGCCGCCTGCTCAAGGACTTCCTCGACTCGCACGCCGGCCTGTCCGACCGGGCGATGGTGAGCCTGCGCTTCGAGCACCTGGTGCGCCGCAAGGCGCTGGCCAGCGACAACAGCGGCTGGAAGGCCTACCCGGTGTCGATCACCGCGGTGATGGACCGCGGCCACTTCGCGCTCGAGCTCGGCCTGTCGGTGGCGTATTCGAGCACCTGCCCGTGCTCGGCGGCGCTGGCGCGCCAGCTGATCCAGGAGCAGTTCGAGGCCGATTTCGCCGCCGGCAAGGCGCTCGACCGCGAGGCCGTGCTGGCCTGGCTGGGCAGCGAGCAGGGCATCCGCGCCACGCCGCACAGCCAGCGCAGCCACGCCGAGGTGAAGCTGCGGCTGGTGCCGAGTTTCCAGGACTTCCCGATCGTCGAAGCCATCGACCGCATCGAGGACGCGCTCAAGACGCCGGTGCAGACCGCGGTCAAGCGCGTGGACGAACAGGCCTTCGCCCTGCTCAACGGCCAGAACCTGATGTTCTGCGAGGACGCGGCCCGTCGCATCCAGTCCACGCTGCGCAAGGACGAGCGCATCGCCGACTTCTGGCTGCGCGTCTCCCACCTCGAGAGCCTGCACCCGCACGACGCCGTGGCCGTGGCCACCAAGGGCGTCGCCGGCGGCTACACCGCGCTCCCCGACGGCCTCGCCGCCCGCTGATCCGCGCAGGTATCCGGTAGGAGCGCCTTCAGGCGCGAATCTTTTGCCTTTGCCTTTGGCAAGGAAGGGGTTCGCGCCTGAAGGCGCTCCTGCACGGATTGATCAGCGCTCGAGCACCAGCAGCGGATCGATCCGCACCTCGAACCAGTTCATGCCCCAGTGCAGGTGCGGCCCGGTGGCGCGTCCGGTGGCGCCGACGGCGCCGATCACCTGGCCCTGCTCGACCCGGTCGCCCGGTTTGACGTCGATGCGCGCCAGGTGCAGGAAGTTCGAGCTGATGCCGTGCCCGTGGTCGATCAGCAGGGTGCCGCCGGTGAGGTAGAGGTCGTCGTCGGCGAGCGTGACCACGCCCGCGGCCGGCGCCATCACCGGCGTGCCGTTCGGCGCGGCGATGTCCATGCCCGAATGCGGGCTGCCCGGCTTGCCGTTGTAGATGCGCTGGTTGCCGAAGCGGCCGCTGATGCGACCCTGCACCGGCCACATGAAGGCCTGGGCGAAATCCGCGCGGGCATCGTCGAGCTGGCGCGCCTCGCGCACCCGCGCGGCTTCGCGGGCGATGCGCTCGGCTAC
This sequence comes from Arenimonas caeni, assembly GCF_003024235.1. Lineage (GTDB taxonomy): Bacteria > Pseudomonadota > Gammaproteobacteria > Xanthomonadales > Xanthomonadaceae > Arenimonas > Arenimonas caeni. The sequence continues at coordinate 51,838 of NZ_KZ679097.1, forward strand.
TTCCGGCGGCGGCTCGACCGTGCGCGGCGGCACGCCGCTGACGCGCTCGACCGGCCAATCGCGCGGGGTGACTGCGATGCTGGCCGTGGCCGTCGTGCCGTCGGGGCGGCGCACGCTGACCACGGCCGGCTCGCCGGCATCGCGGCCCAGGCCGAACACGACGCTGCCGTAGGGCGTGACCCGGAGCCTGCGGCCGGCGTATTCGACCTCGCTGCCCGGCGGCACCTTGCCGATCACCATCGCCCCCTGCTGCACGCTGGCCGGGAACACCACGCGTCCGGGGTCGGCGGCCGCGGCGGCGCAGGCCAGCGAGGCGAGCAAGGCCATCGCGAAGCCACGCAGCAGGGCGGGGCGCGATCTCATTCGGAGTCCTCTTTCTTGTCGTTGCGGCCTTCCCAGGTTTCCGGCACCGGATCCGGGCCGCCGGGGTGCAGCGGATGGCAGCGGGCGATGCGGCAGGCGCCCAGCCAGCCGCCGCGAAGCACGCCGAAGCGCTCGATCGCCTCCATGGTGTAGGTCGAGCAGCTGGGATAGAAACGGCAGCGCTGGCCGAGCAGGGGGCTGATGGCCAGCTTGTAGCCGCGCAGCAGCAGGATGACGGGTTTTTTCACTGATTGCGCCGGCCGGGCCTTGGGCATAAGGTTGCCGCTGGTGGAGGAACAGGCTATAACACGCCGCCTTCGGGCCTCAAGGAATGGAGAGGAATCGCGTAGTGGCCGCAAAAAAGACCCCCAAGAAAGCCGCCAAGCCGGCGCCCAAGAAGGCTGCCAAGGCCGCCAAGCCGGTGAAGAAGCCGGTGGCCAAGGCCAAGCCGGCCGCCAAGCCCGCGAAGACGGTCGCCAAGAAGGTGGCCAAGCCCGTGAAGAAGGCCGCCAAGCCGGTCGCCAAGAAGGCGGCCGCCAAGCCCGCCAAGAAGGCGGCTCCGGCCAGGAAAGCCGCGCCGGCGAAGAAGGCTGCCAAGCCGGCCGCCAAGCCGGTGAAGAAGGCTGCTGCGCCCGCCAAGGCCAAGCCGGCCGCGAAGCCGGTGGCCAAGCCTGTCGCGAAGCCCGTCGCCAAGCCGGTGGCCAAGTCCGCCGCGAAGCCCGCCGCGAAGCCGGCGCCGGCCAAGGCGGCCACGCCGGCCAAGGCCACGGCTCCGGCCAAGGTCGCCCCGGCTCCGGCCCCGGCCAAGCCTGCGCCCAAGCGCGGCGTGGTGGCCGGTTACGTCAAGCCGGCGACGCCGCGTCCCGAGCGCATCAAGCCGATGCCGGCGCGCGTTGGCCGCGTCGAGCTGCCGGCGGGCTACAAGCCCAGCGCCAAAGAGGAATACATGGGCCCGATGCAGCTCGAATACTTCCGCCAGCGCCTGCTGCAGTGGAAGGAGGAGCTGGTCGAGGAGTCCAAGCAGACCATCGAGAACCTCAAGGAAGAAGTGCGTGACGTCGGTGACGAAGCCGAGCGCGCCAGCCGCGAGTCCGAGAACAGCCTCGAGCTGCGCACCCGCGACCGCTACCGCAAGCTGATCAGCAAGATCGACAGCACGCTCAAGCGCATCGAGGATGGCAGCTACGGCTACTGCGTGGACACCGGCGAGGAAATCGGCCTCGAGCGCCTCGAAGCCCGCCTCACCGCCGAGCGCACCATCGACGCCCAGGAGCGCTGGGAACACCGCCAGAAACAAATGGGCGAATAAGCGCCCCGGCTTCGGAAGCAAACAAGCCCCGGGAAACCGGGGCTTTTTGTTTTTTGCCACGGATGAACACGGATAGACACGGATAGGGCAAGAGCCAATTAAAGGTTGCTCTTTCTCTATCCGTGTCTATCCGTGTTCATCCGTGGCCAATCAAAAAACGCTCAATCGAAGCGGTAGAAGCGCCAGTCGGCGCGCAGGCCCTCGGCAGGCACNCAATCAAAAAACGCTCAATCGAAGCGGTAGAAGCGCCAGTCGGCGCGCAGGCCCTCGGCAGGCACGTCCCCGGACAGGCGCGCGCGCACCGCGGCGACCGGCATGGGGCCGCCCATCAGGATGGTGTCGTGGAACTCGCGCTCGCTCATCCGGCCGGACTGCACGAATTCCCGGTGCAGCTCGCGGAACTGCAGGCCGCCGATCATGTAGGCGATCTGGTAGAGCGGGCCGTAGTCGCCGGCGAAACTGCGGCGCACCTCGGCGCGGGCGTTCTCGCGCTCGTGGCCGACCCGGTCGACCAGCAGCTCCACCGCCTCGTCCGGCGTCATCTTGCCCAGGTGGAAGCCCAGCGAGAACAGGATGCGGGCAGCGCGGTGGCTGCGCCAGAACAGCATGCCGATCCTGTCCTCGGGCGTCGTGGCGAAGCCCTCGTCCCAGAGCCGGAACTCCCAGTACAGCGCCCAGCCCTCGGTCCAGAACGGCGTGTCGAACAGCTCGCGGTGGGTCTGGTGGCGGCTGTTGTAGAAGTACTGCAGGTGGTGGCCCGGGATGAGCTCGTGGTGCACGACCGCGCGCGAGAAGTGGCGGTTGTTGCCGCGCAGCGCCATCAGCTTCTTGTCGTGCGGCATGGTGTCGGTGGGGTAGGCCACCCACACGTCCTGGCCGCCGAGGAAGAACGGCGCCTGCAGCTGGTACTCGGGGCTGAGCATGGTCATGCGCCAGTCGCGCCTGGCCAGCTCGGGGATGGTGACCATCTCGCGCGCCTCGAGCCAGGCGATGGCTTCGTCGGCCAGCTCGACCACCAGCTTCGGCTGCCCGCCCGGCGCCGGGTGGCGCGACTTGACCATCTCCAGCGCTTCGCGCCAGTCCTTCGCGCCCATGTCGGCGGCGGCCCTGGCCAGCTCGCGCTCGCACCAGGCCAGTTCGCGTTCGGCCAGGTCCATCAGCTGTTCGGGCGTGTAGGGGATCAGCTCGTGGCGCAGGCCCTCGAGCAGGGCCTGGCGGCCGATCGGGTCGCCGATGATGGTTTCCGGGTCGCTGGCCCCGGCGAGCTTGTCGCGCAGCAGCCGGGCGTGGGCCTCGAGCTGCTGGTCGAGGGCCTCGTAGGGCTGGCGGGTCCACCAGCTGAAGTCGGGGTCGTAGCCGGCGTGGAAGCCGTACCACTGCTTGAGGTCGGCACGCACGTTCTCGAGCAGCCGGGCGGCACGGTGGGCGACGATGGGCGTGGTGCCGGCGGCCTTCGCGTCCTTGTCGAGCCGGGCCCCGAGCGCGGCCAGCTGGCCGCGGACTTCGTCGAGTACCTGGGCGCTGGCGCGGCCGTCGGGGTATTCATTGGCGCGACGGGCCTCGACCAGGGCCACCAGCCTGTCCACGCCCGGCAGCAGCGGCGCGGCTTCGCCCACGCGCCCGCGCTGGAAGTCGAGCTGGACGAGCCGGTAGGCCAGCTCGCGCTGGAACAGGGCATGGTCGAGGCGGTCCTCGACGCCCAGCGAGGCCGGGTCGATCTCCGCCAGCCGCGCCTGCCAGTCGGTGTAGAGCCGGCGCAGCGCCGCCTCCCGGCGGACGCCGGCGGTGGCGTCCTGCACCCGCTCGAGGCTGGCAAGGTCGGCCCGGAAGCGGGCCACGACGGGAGCCATCGCCTGCGGCTGCGCGGCCATCCGCGCCAGCGGCGGGGCCAGGCTGGGCGGCGCGTCGGCCAGGGCGGGGAAGGCGAGGGCGACGGCCAGGCAGCTGGCCAGCAGGCGAAGGCGGGGCATGGAGGCTCCTGTCAGTCCGGCGCGTGCCGGCGGGCGGTGTCCTGGATGAAAGCGAGCAGCGAGGCCAGGCCGTTGCTGCGCGTCGGAGAAAGGTGCTTCGCAAGCCCGATGGCGGCGATGTAGTCCGGGGACGTGGCCAGGATCTCCTTCGCGCTGCGCCCCGAATAGACGCGCAGCGCCAGGTAGATGAGCCCCGAGACGATGCTCGAGTCGCTGATGGCGTGGAACTCGAGCCGGTCGGCGTCACCCTCGGCCACGATCCACACCAGTGACTGGCAGCCGTGCAGCCGGTGCTCCTCGGTCTTCCACTGTTCGGGGAAGACCGGCAGCTTGCGGCCCAGGTCGATCAGGTACTGGTAGCGCTCGGACCAGTCGCCGAAGAAGGAGAATTCCTCGGCGATGGCGGCCTGGGCCTCGGCGGCGGTGGCTTCGGCCGGCTGCATCAGGCGCGCCTCCAGCGCACGCCCTGGGGCGTGTCCTCGAGCAGGATGCCTTCCTCGGCCAGCTGCTTGCGGATGGCGTCGGCGCGCACGAAGTCGCGCGAAGCCTTGGCGGCGTTGCGTTCTTCCACCAGGGCCTGGATGCGACTGTCGTCGCCGGCCTCGCCGCGGTTGAACCAGGCCTCCGGCGCCTGCTGCAGCAGGCCCAGCAGCAGGCCGGCGCCGAGCAGCTCGGCCTTGAGGCTGGCCCGGGCGATGGGCGACTCGGCCTTGCGGGCCTCGCCGGCGATGCGCGAGAGCTCGGCCAGGGCCGCCGGCGTGTTGAGGTCGTCGCACAGGGCCGACTCCACCGCCACCGGCACGATCGGCTCGGTGGCCGGCACGCCGGCCAGGTCGCGCAGGGTGCCGTAGAGGCGGTCGAGCGTGCGCACGCTCTGCTCGATCAGCGCGTCCGACCACTCCAGCGGCTGCCGGTAGTGGGCCGAAAGCAGTGCGTAGCGCAGGGCCTCGGGCGGGTGCTTTTCCAGCAGCTCGTGCACGCGGGCGACGTTGCCGATGGACTTGGACATCTTGGCGCCGTCGAAATTGAGCAGGCCGTTGTGCAGCCAGAAGCGCGCGAACACCGCGCCGCCGTGGGCGCAGGTGGACTGGGCGATCTCGTTCTCGTGGTGCGGGAACTGCAGGTCGACGCCGCCGGCATGGATGTCGATGGTGTCGCCCAGGTGCGCCTCGGCCATCGCCGAGCACTCGATGTGCCAGCCCGGGCGGCCGCGGCCCCAGGGCGAGTCCCAGCCCGGCAGGTCCGGGGTGGAGGGCTTCCAGAGCACGAAATCGCCGGGGTCGCGCTTGTACGGGGCCACCTCGACGCGGGCGCCGGCCAGCATTTCGTCCGGGTCGCGGCGCGAGAGCCGGCCGTAGTCCGGGAAGCTGGCCACCGAGAACAGCACGTGGCCCTCGGCGGCATAGGCGTGGCCGGAGTCGATCAGCCGCTCGATCATCGCGATGATGTGCGGGATGTGGGCGGTGGCGTGCGGGCTGACGTCGGGCGGGTCGATGCCCAGCCTGGCCATGTCCCCGGCGAAGGCCTGGGCGAACTTGCCCGTGATCTCGCCGATCGGCACGCCCTGCTCGGCGGCGGCCTGGTTGATCTTGTCGTCCACGTCGGTGATGTTGCGGGCGTAGACCAGCCGGCCGTAGCGGCGGCGCAGCAGGTTGGCCAGCAGGCCGAACACCACGTAGGGCCGGGCGTTGCCGATGTGCACGTAGTTGTAGACGGTCGGCCCGCAGACGTACATCGTGACCCGGTTCGGGTCCTGGGGCTCGAAGACCTCCAGTGCACGGGTGAGGTTGTTGTAAAGTCGCAGTTCCATGGCGGGGCGCAGGCGGAAAGCTGAAGTCTAGCAAGCCCGGCCCGTCGTACTAACGAAAATCTTAGGGCAGGGTTCAGCCGTCCGGTGCTTGAATTCCAGCGTCCGTACGGAGTATCGAACCATGCGCCACGTCCCCCGGTTGCTGCCCCTGATGGTCCTCGCCCTGGCCAGCGCACCCGCGCTTGCCCAGTACGGTCCCGACAGCCGCTACTCCGACGAGGATTACGAGGGTTACGCCCGCGCCGTGCCCGAGAACATCAGCTACGGCTACGCCCAGGTGCTGCGTGCCGACGAGGTGGTCGACGTGGTGCGCACCCGCACCCCCGAAGAGCGCTGCGACGACGTCGAGTACCGGGAGTCGGGTTCCACCACCACCGGCACCGTGGTCGGCGCCCTGGTCGGCGCGGCCCTGGGCAACCAGGTGGGCAAGGGCGACGGCCGCAAGGCCGCCACCGTGGCCGGCGCGGTCGCCGGCGGCGCCATCGGCAACAACATCGCCCGCCAGCGCGCCGAGGCCGAAGCCCGGGGCTGCCGCATCGTCGAGGTCGAGCGCGAGGAGACCCAGGTGGTCGGCTACGACGTCGAATACATGTACAAGGGCGAAAAATACGTCTCCCGGCTCCCCTACGACCCGGGCAACCGCCTGCGCGTCCGGGTCTCGGTGACCCCGGACGAAGCCGGCTACGTCCGCTGAGTTGCGGGCCCGCCCGGCCGGCCTCATACTCCCTCCCATGACGCAGACCAAGGCCAATGCCGACGTCCTGACCTCCGCCCGCATGGCGGCGGGCATGACCTCGCGCGCGCGCCGACCGGAACCCCACAGTTTCGCTGGGTAACCGGACGCGCCTGCACGTTCGCCTGAAAGCCCAGCCCCGCGCTGGGCTTTTTTGTTTTCCGGCCCCCGAAATCCCCTCCAGGACACGCCAATGAAGCATTTCCTCAACACCCAGGACTGGACCCGCACCGAGCTCGACGCCGTGCTGGCCCAGGCGGCCGCCTTCAAGGCCGGCCAGGCCGGGCAGCAGCTCAAGGGCCGGTCCATCGCCCTGGTCTTCTTCAACCCCTCGCTGCGCACCCGCACCAGCTTCGAGCTCGGTGCCTTCCAGCTCGGCGGCCACGCGGTGGTGCTGCAGCCGGGCAAGGACGCCTGGCCGATCGAGTTCGAGCTGGGCACGGTGATGGACGGCGAGGCCGAGGAGCACATCGCCGAGGTGGCGCGGGTGCTGTCGCGCTACGTGGACCTGGTGGCGGTGCGCGCCTTCCCGAAGTTCCTCGATTGGGCCGTGGATCGCGAGGACCGGGTGCTGCGCGCGTTCGCGAAGTATTCGACCGTGCCGGTGATCAACCTCGAGACCATCACCCACCCCTGCCAGGAGCTGGCGCACGCGCTGGCGCTGCAGGAGCACTTCGGAACGGCCGACCTGCGCGGCAGGAAGTACGTGCTCACCTGGACTTACCATCCCAAGCCGCTCAACACCGCCGTGGCCAATTCGGCGCTGACGATCGCCACGCGCCTGGGCATGGACGTGACCCTGCTGTGCCCGACGCCGGAGTACGCGCTAGACGAGCGCTACCTGGGCTGGGCCAAGGACAACGTGGCCGAGTCCGGCGGGTCTTTCCGCATCAGCCACGACATCGCCGAGGCCTACACCGGCGCCGACGTGGTCTACGCCAAGAGCTGGGGTGCGATCCCTTACTTCGGCCGCTGGGACCAGGAAAAGCCGATCCGCGAGGCGCACAAGCACTTCATCGTCGACGAGGCCAAGATGGCCCTGACCAACAACGGCGTCTTCAGCCACTGCCTGCCGCTGCGCCGCAACGTCAAGGCCACCGACGGCGTAATGGATTCGCCCAACTGCATCGCCATCGAAGAGGCCGAGAACCGCCTGCACGTGCAGAAGGCGGTGATGGCGGCGCTGGCGACGCAGTAAACCCCTCTCCCCAACCCGTCTCCCGCTGGGGGAGGGCTTCCAAGGAACATGCAATGACCGACAAGAACATCGTGCTGGCCTTCTCCGGCGGCCTCGACACCAGCTTCTGCATCCCCTACCTGCGCGAGCGCGGCTGGGCCGTGCATACCGTGTTCGCCGACACCGGCGGCGTGGATGCCGAAGAGCGCGCCTACATCGAGGTCCGCGCGGCCGAGCTGGGCGCCGCCAGCCACGTCACCGTGGACGGCGGCCCGGCGATCTGGGAGGGCTTCGTGAAGCCCTTCGTGATGGCCGGCGAGGGTTACCAGGGCCAGTACCCGCTGCTGGTCTCCGACCGCTACCTGATCGTCGACGCCGCGCTCAAGCGCGCCGCCGAGCTGGGCACGAACGCCATCGCCCACGGCTGCACCGGCATGGGCAACGACCAGGTGCGCTTCGACCTGGCGGTGAAGGCCGCCGGCGACTACCAGATTGTCGCTCCGATCCGCGAAATCCAGAAGGAGCACACCCAGACCCGCGCCTACGAGCAGGCCTACCTGGAGGAGCGCGGCTTCGAAGTGCGCGCCAAGCAAAAGAGCTACACCATCAACGAGAACCTGCTGGGCGTGACGCTTTCGGGCGGCGAGATCGACCGCTGGGAGACTCCGGGCGAGGGCGCCCGCGGCTGGTGCAAGCCGCGCGCCGAATGGCCGGCCGCGCCGCTGCGCGTCACGCTCACCTTCAGCAAGGGCGAGGCCGTGGCGCTGGACGGCCAGCAGATGGCGGGCGCGGCGCTGCTGGCGAAGCTCAACGGCCTGTTCGCCGAGTACGGCGTGGGCCGGGGCATGTACACCGGCGACACCACCATCGGCCTCAAGGGCCGCATCATCTACGAAGCGCCCGGCCTGGCCGCGCTGCTGGCCGCGCACCGCGCGCTGGAAGAGGCGGTGCTGACCAAGCACCAGAACCGCTTCAAGCCCGAGGTGGCGCGCAAGTGGGTGGAGCTGGTGTACGAGGGCTTCTACAACGACCCGCTCAAGGCCGACCTCGAGGCCTTCCTGGCCTCCAGCCAGCGCTGCGTCAACGGCGAGGTGGTGCTCGAGACCCAGGGCGCCAAGGTCGACGCCGTGGCCGTGCGCTCGCCGCACCTGCTCAACGCCAAGGGAGCGACCTACGCGCAGTCGGCGGACTGGGGTGTCGAGGAGGCGGAAGGCTTCATCCGCCTGTTCGGCATGTCCAGCACCCTCTGGGCCGAGATCAACAAGAACTGACGACAACCCCCTGTAGGAGCGCCTTCAGGCACGAAGCTCTTGCGGGCAAAAGATTCGTGCCTGAAGGCGCTCCTACAGGGACGACACGGGAACCGGTGATGCTTTCAAATGTTCTCCAACACCTCGAGGCGCTCGTCGGCTTCGACACGCGCAACCCGCCGCGGGCCATCGGCACCGGCGGCATCTTCGACTACCTGCGCGCGCAGCTGCCGGGTTTCGAGGTGCGGGTGACCGACCACGGCGCCGGCGCGGTGTCGATGCTGGCCGTGCGAGGCAACCCCAGGCGCCTGTTCAACGTGCACCTGGACACGGTGCCGGCCTCGCCCGACTGGAGCGCCGACCCGCACACCCTTCGGGTGACCGGCGACAAGGCCATCGGCCTGGGTGCCTGCGACATCAAGGGCGCGGCCGCGGGCCTGGTGGCGGCGGCCAACGCCACCACCGGCGACGCCGCCTTCCTGTTCAGCAGCGACGAGGAAGCCAACGATCCGCGCTGCATCGCCGCCTTCCTGGCCTCGGACCATGGCTTCGGCGAAGCCATCGTCGCCGAGCCGACGATGTGCGAGGCGGTGCTGGCCCACCGTGGCATCAGCTCGGTGCTGATGCGCTTCAAGGGCCAGGCCGGCCATGCCTCGGGCGCCGACGCATTTGACCTGAGCGCCGTGCACCAGGCCATGCGCTGGGGCACGAAGGCGCTCGACCACGCCAAGGCGCAGTCGCATGCGCGCTTCGGCGGGCTCACCGGCCTGCGCTTCAACATCGGCCGCGTCGAGGGCGGCATCAAGGCCAACATGATCGCGCCGGCCGCCGAGCTGCGCTTCGGCTTCCGTCCGCTGCCCTCGATGGACATCGACGCGATGCACGCCACCTTCCGCGGCCTGGCCGACCCGGCCGCGCTGGCGCACTACGAAGAGACCTTCCGCGGCCCCTCGCTGCCGGCCGGCGACATCGCCCGCGCCGAGGAAAAGCGCCTGGCCGCCCGCGACCTGGCCGACGAGCTGGGCCTGCCGATCGGCAACGCGGTCGACTTCTGGACCGAAGCCTCGCTGTTCTCGGCTGCCGGCCTCACCGCCTTTGTTTTCGGCCCGGGCGACATCGCCCAGGCCCACACCGCCGACGAGTGGGTCGCGCTCGACCAGCTCGCCGCCGCCGCCGCCCACTACACCCGCCTGCTGGAGCAACACGCGTGAGCGAAATGCGCACAACGATCGTCCGGCTGCTGTCGAACATGGCCAGCGCCAAGGAGATCCAGCAATACCTCAAGCGCTTCTCGCAGGTCGACGCCGCGCGCTTCGCCGTGGTGAAGGTCGGCGGCGCCATCCTGCGCGACGAGCTCGACGCGCTGGTGAGCTCGCTGTCCTTCCTGCAGCAGGTGGGCCTGACCCCGATCGTCATCCACGGCGCCGGCCCGCAGCTCGACGAGGAGATGGCCGCCGCGGGCATCGCCAAGAAGACCATCGACGGCCTGCGTTTCACCGACGCCGCCGGCCTGGCCGTGGTGCGGCGGGTGGCCCAGCGCGAGAACCTGCGCCTGGTCGAGGCCCTTCAGGCCCAGGGCGTGCGCGCCACGTCCATCACCGCCGGCGTGTTCGAGTGCGACTATCTCGGCAAGCGCAAGTACGGCCTGGTCGGCCAGGTGCAGCGCGTGGACGTGGCCGGCATCGGCGCGGCCATCAAGGTCGGCTCGATCCCGGTCATCGCCTCGCTGGGCGAAACCAGCAGCGGCCAGATCCTCAACGTCAATGCCGACTGGGCCGCCAACGAGCTGGTCAAGACCCTGCAGCCCTACAAGATCATCTTCCTCACAGGCACCGGCGGCCTGCTCGACGACGAGGGCAGGGTGATCGACTCGATCAACCTGAGCACCGAGTACGACGAGCTGATGGCCCAGCCCTGGCTGCACTCGGGCATGAAGGTGAAGATCCAGCAGATCCACGACCTGCTGATGCAGCTTCCTCCCTCGAGCTCGGTGTCGATCACCCGGCCTGACCAGCTGGCCAAGGAGCTGTTCACCCACCGCGGCTCGGGCACCCTGGTGCGACGCGGCGAGCAGGTGCGCAAGGTGACGAGCTGGAAGAAGCTCGACTTCAAGCGGCTAAAGGCCCTGGTCGAGTCCGGCTTCGGCCGCAAGCTGGCGCCGGACTACTTCGAGCGCACGAAGCTGCTCAAGGCCTACGTCAGCGAGCACTACCGCGCCGCGCTGCTGATCACCGAGGAGAACGGCATCCCGCACCTGGACAAGTTCGCCGTCAGCGACGACGCGCAGGGCGAAGGCCTGGGCCGCGCCGCCTGGCAGGTGATGCGCGCCGACACGCCGCAGTTGTTCTGGCGCGCACGCAACGGCAACCCCATCAACGACTTCTACTTCGGGGAAGCCGACGGCTGCCTCAAGGGCGAACGCTGGAACGTGTTCTGGTACGGCCTGGAGGGCTGGGACCAGATACGCTTCGCCGTGGACCACTGCCTGGCCCGTCCCGCCACCCTGAAAGGCTGAACATGCAGAACCTGCACTGGTCCATCCCGCCGATTCTCGAGGGCGCCCACGTCAAGCTCGAGCCGCTGCAGCCCGGGCACGGCGAAGAGCTGCTGGCCGCCGCTGCCGACGGCGAGCTGTGGAACCTGTGGTACACGCAGGTGCCGGGCCCCGAGTCGATCCGCGCCTACTTGGCCCGCGCCATGGCCGACCGCGAGGCCGGTACGGCCATGCCCTTCCTGGTGCGCAACGCCCAGGGCGAGCCGGTGGGCAGCACGCGCTTCTTCCGCATGGACCCGGTGGTGCCGAGCCTCGAGGTCGGCTTCACCTGGTATTCGGCGCGGGTGCAGCGCACCGCGCTCAACACCGAGGCCAAGCGCCTGCTGCTGGGGCACGCTTTCGACGCTATGGGCTGCAGCGTGGTCGAGCTGCGCACGCACGTGATGAACCATCGCTCGCGTACCGCGATCGAGCGCCTGGGCGCGCACTTCGACGGCATCCTGCGTCGGCAGATGCGCATGCCCGACGGCCACCTGCGCGACACCGCGGTGTACTCCATCCTCGACACCGAATGGCCGGTGGTGCGCCGAAACCTCGACTTCATCCTCGAGCACGGAGGCGGGCGTGGCTGAGCGTATTTCCCTGGGTCTGGTCGGCGCACGTGGTTACGTCGGCGCCGAACTGATCCGCCTGGTCGCGGCGCACCCGCGCTTCGCGCTGGCCTTCGTCTCTTCGCGCGAGCGCGACGGCCAGCGGCTCGCCGACCACGAGCCCGCCTACGCCGGCGACCTGCGCTACACCAACCTCGGCCCCGAGGCCGTGGCGGGGCAGGGCGTGGACGCGCTGGTGCTGGCGCTGCCGAACGGCATGGCGGCCGGCTTCGTGGCGGCGCTGGATTGGGTGGCGGCCGACCCGGTGGTGGTCGACCTCTCGGCCGACTACCGCTTCGACGATTCGTGGCATTACGGCCTGCCGGAGCTCACACGCGCCCGCGCCGCCGGCGCGCGCCGCATCAGCAACCCCGGCTGCTACGCCACCGCGATGCAACTGGCCGTGGCGCCGATGCGCGACGCGCTCGCCGGGCCGGTGCAGTGTTTCGGCGTCTCGGGCTACAGCGGCGCCGGCACCAGCCCGTCCGACAAGAACGACCCGGAAAAGCTACGCGACAACCTGATGCCTTACGCGCTGGCAGGCCATATCCACGAGCGCGAGGTGACGCGCCAGCTGGGCCACCCGGTGGAGTTCATGCCGCACGTGGCGCCGCACTTCCGCGGCATCACGCTGACGGCGAACCTGCACCTGGCGCGGTCGTTCAGCCGCGACGAGGTGGTTCAGCGCTACCGCGAGGCCTACGCCGGCGAGCCGCTGGTGGCCGTGTCCGACGAGGCGCCCTGGGTCAGCCGCATCGCCGGCCGCCACGGCGTCGAGGTCGGCGGCTTCACGCTGGCCGACGACGGGCGCCGGCTGGTGGTGGTGTCCACGCTCGACAACCTGCTCAAGGGCGCCGCCACCCAGGCGCTGCAGAACCTCAACCTGGCCTTCGGCCTGCCCGAGACGATGGGAATACCGACATGAGCGAGCTGCTTTGGCAAAAACCCGGCGTCGAGGTCGATCCGCGCATCCAGGCCTTCCTGGCCGGCGACGACGTGCTGCTCGACCGCGAGTTCATCCTCGACGACATTGTCGCGTCGGCCGCGCACGCTTGCGGGCTGGCGCGCATCGGCATCCTGTCGGCCGGGGAGGGCGAGGCGATCTGCCGCGAGCTGGCGACGCTTTCGGACGACTTCAAGGCCGGCGCTTTCGTGCTCGACGAGCGCTACGAGGACTGCCATTCGGCCATCGAATCGCGCCTCGTCGAGCGCCTGGGCGACGTGGGCCGCAAGGTGCACACCGGCCGCAGCCGCAACGACCAGATCCTGGTGGCCACGCGCCTGTGGCTCAAGCGCAAGCTGGGCGAAACGAAGGCGCTGTGCCGCGAGGTGGCGGAAGTCTGCCTGCAGCGCGCCGAGGCCGAGGCGCTGCCGATGCCGGGCTACACGCACCTGCAGCGTGCGGTCGTGTCGTCCACGGCGATGTGGTGGGCGGGCTTTGCCGAGGCCTTCATTGATGACGCGGTTCGGGCCCAGCAAGCTTCGGATTGGATCGATGCCAACCCGCTGGGCACCGCCGCCGGCTACGGCGTGAACCTGCCGCTCGACCGCGAGGGCAGCACGAAGGAGCTGGGCTTCGCCCGCATGCAGGTAAGCCCGATCTACGCGCAGCTATCGCGCGGCAAGTTCGAGCTCGCCGCCGTCGATGCGCTGGGCGCCGCCGTGCTCGACCTGCGCCGCCTGGCCTGGGACCTGAGCCTGTTCACCACCGCCGAGTTTGGCTTCGTGAAGCTGCCGCCGCAGTACACCACCGGCAGCTCGATCATGCCCAACAAGCGCAACCCCGACCTGGTCGAGCTGATGCGCGCCACCTACGCCAGCATCGCCGCCGCCCGCACCGAGCTCGAGCAGCTGCTGTCGCTGCCCAGCGGCTACCACCGCGACCTGCAGTTCACCAAGGGCGCCCTGGTGCACGCCTTCGGCCGCGGCCTCGGTGCGCTGGCCCTGTTGCCCAACCTGCTGCGCGGCATGCAGTGGCAGCCCGAGCGCCTGGCGCAGGCCTTCGACGACGGCATGTACGCCACCGACAAGGCCGTCGAACTGGCCGTGTCGGGCCTGCCGTTCCGCGAGGCCTACAAGCTGGCCGCGGTGGAGCCGCTGCCGTCGCATGGTGCGGATCCGCAGGCGAGTTTGGAGGCGCGCGTTTCGCCCGGTGGCGCGGCGGTTTTGGGGCTCGACGTGCTGGCCGATCGCCTGACGGCGCTATCGGTCGCGCACGTGGCTCCCTGAAGGTTCCGCGCGGCCCGGCCCGGCTATTGACCGGGCCACCAGCCAGAAGCAGGTCGAACCCACCGCGACCAGTAGCGTCGGGGTAAAGACCTCCACGAGGAAAATCGCCCAGGCTTCCCACGCAGCCGGTGCCAAGGGAGTGCCGTGGGAAATGATCTTCGCCACGGCGACATCAAGCATTTCACGCGCCGGCATGGCCATCCTCGCTGCTCAGCCGGCCTGCGGGGCGGTACGCAGTACCTTCAGGGAAACGACCAGAACCAAGGCAGCGCCAATCCCGAGGATCGCCCACAGCAACCACCGCTGCCAATCCTCGCCACGCTTGGGCGCCAGCGCCGCCTGGCCGCCGGCCTCGCTCATCGCGCCGAGGCTGGCGGTGGCCGGCGCCGAGTTCGAGGCGGCCAGCGCCGCCTGCACCGGGTAGTCCTCGCGCTGCGCGCGCAGGCTTCCGGCAACGAGCACGTACGGGCCGGGGCCCTGGGCCAGCATCACGAAGCGTTCGGGGCGGTAGTGCAGCTGCAGCAGCGGCGCGCGCGCCAGCGCCGGCCGGGTGGCCACGCGCCACTCGCGCTCGCGGTGCAGGCCGACGTGCGGGGCCAAATGGCGCACTTCGTCGCCGTTGTTGCCCAGGCGGAAGGCGGTGAAGCCGGCAACGGGGCGCCACCAGTCCTCGGCGCCTTCGCGGGCGGTGACCTGCACGGCGGCGACGGTGTTGGTGGACGGCAGCTCCACGTCCACGCGCTCCACGGCCACCGGGGCCGGGCTGGCGTAGCCGAAGAAGCCGGGCTCGTTGTCGACGGGCACGCCCTGCAGCGACAGCGTCAGCCACTCCCGGGCGTCGCCGGTGCGCAGGGTGCGGCCGGTTTGCAGTCCGGCCAGCGCGGGCCAGTGGCCTTCGTTCTCGATGGACAGGCGCAGGTAGCGCGCGCCGGTGGCGCCGGTGTCCAGGGCCAGGCGCTCGATGCGCAGGCCGTTGTCGTCCAGCGCCACCAGCGGCTGGCCCGACACCAGCGTGCGCCAGTCCACCAGGTCGTCCGAGGCCGACACGCGCACGCGCAGGTTCACGGGCAGCGCGGCGCCGTCGGCCAGCGCGACGTGCAGCGCCGAAACCACCGGCGGTTCCTCGCCGCGATCGACCAGCAGGTCGTGGCGTTCGGCGGACGGCGGCGCACTGTCGTTCGTGCGCAGGTCGAGCCCGCGCAGGCGGCCGTCGGCGTCGCGCTCGAGCCGCAGCGCCAGGCTCTCGGGCTGGCCCGGCGCCGGCAGCGGCACGCGCAGCCACGGCACCGGTTCGAGCAGCTCCTCGTCGGTGCCTTCCGGTGGCCAGGGCGCGAAGGCCACCGGCTCGCCGTCGGCATTGAACACGGCCAGGTCGCGCAGGTCGGCGCGCGTCACGTGCCTCAGCACGCTGTCATCGAGCTCGAGCACGTAGGCCGCGGCGTCGCCCTCGGCCTGGATCGGCCACTGCACCGCATAGTCCTGCGGCGTGGTCGCGGCATTCGCGAGGCCGGTGGCCAGCAGTCCCAGCATCAAGACAGATCGCATGCGTTTACTCCGAACGGGGCGGGGTGGGGGCGATGCGGCCGACCAGCACCAGCAGGCCACCCACCACCAGGAAGGACACGATGCCGGCGATGTCGCCGACGAACTGCCGGTCCACGGCGATCAGCTTGAGCATCACCACGCCCAGCAGCGCCGCGCCCAGCCACCACAGCGGCCGGTCCCTGCGCCGCGAGCCCAGCACCCACGCGACCACGCCGGCCAGGCACCAGGCCACGGTGAGGCTGGCCTGCGGGGTGGTTTCGGCCAGCAGGCGCGGGCTCCAGGGCAGGTTGGCCAGGTGATGGCAGGCGCGCAGCACGCTCATGGTCAGCATCAGCAGCGCGGCGCCGGCCCAGGCCAGGCCGCCGAGGCGATGCGGATCGGCGTGCGAACGCAGCCACAGCGCCGCCGCCAGCAGGCCCAGCAGCAGGGACAGCTCGAGCGGGTTGAGCAGCGGCAGCCAGGGCAGCGGCGCGCTGTCGCCGGGCAGGAAGTGGCCGAACAGCCAGCCCAGGCCCAGGCCGGCGCCGGCGATACCCAGCCAGACCCTGCGCCAGCGCGGGAACTGGTCGGCCACGGGCCAGCCGGCCAGGGCCGGCTTCGCGGCGGCGAGGAAGAGCAGCGCGGCCAGCGGCGCCAGCAGCGCCGGCAGCAGCCAGCCGTCGCCGAGGTCCATCTTGTTGCCTGCCACGCGCAGCAGGGTGATGCCCAGCCCCGCCGATACCGCCATCAGCCACGCGATGTGCGCGAACGGCAGGCCGGACGAACGCGGCTCGCGCAGCGCCGCAAGCGTCACCAGAGCGGCGGCCAGCAGCGGCCACCACAGCAGCAGCGGCCACTCGAACAGGGTCGTGTAGTAGTGGTCCTGCGACGCCAGCGAAAGCGGCAGCATCAGCACCAGCGAGGCCACCACCGGCCACGACAGCCGCGGCCAGGCCATCGGCCCGCGCAGCAGTGCGGCGAGGGCGGCGGTCACCAGGGCGAAGCCGCCGTAGGCCAGGGTGTCGAAGCGCAGGTCGAGGTTCACTTCGATCTCGCGCATGCCCAGCAGGCTCCACCAGCCCAGGCCGCCGAGGAAGACGATGACCTGCAGCGCCAAGGCCTTGCCGGCGCGGTGGTAGAGCCAGCTCGCGGCCAGCCAGGCCAGGGTCAGCAGGCCCAGGTTGAGCGCGTGGCCGTTGAGCACGAAACGGTCTTCCGTGCCGAGGTTGTAGTCGAACAGGCTCACCATCCAGGCCATGCCCGCCAGCACCAGCAGGGCCAGGCCGCTCCAGCGCACCAGCCGGCGCTGCTGGCGCAGGCCCAGCCAGACCATGCCGGCGCCCTGGACGGCCCAGGCCGCCGAGGTCCAGCGCGCCGTCAGCGCCAGCGGGATGGCCAGGGTGGCGAACATCACGCCCATGCCGGCCGCGCTCTGGGCCAGGTCGCGCAGGCGCTGGTTGCCGCGTGCCCACAGCGCCAGGCCGGTGTAGACCGCCGCCACGAACAGCGCGCTGAAGGCCAGGCCCATGCGGTCGTCGCCCAGCAGGCCCACCTGCATCGGGAAGGCCAGCAGCGGCGTGCCGAACAGCAGGCTGCCGTCGACCTTGCCGTTCTTCTGCCGCCCGGCCAGCGCATAAAGCACCGGGATGGCGACGTAGAACAGGAAGAACAGCACGAGGAAGGGTTCGACGGTGGCGAACTTCTCTGGCTGGTAGTACTTCGCGCCCCACAGCCCGCCGATGGCGAAGGTGAAGGCGAAGCCGACCAGGTTCAGGGCCCGCCACGGCCGCTTCCAGGCAATGGCGAACACCGCGGCGTTGAGCACGGCGTAGTACGAGAACAGGGCCACGTGGTTGCCGCTGCCGGTCGAGAGCAGCGCGGGCGCGAGGTAGCCGCCGATGAAGCCAAGCACGGCCAGGGCCGGCGCCTCCTGCTTCACCGCCAGCACGCTGGCGCCGGCCACCAGTACCAGGATCAGCACGAAGGCCGGCATCGCGGCCAGCACCTGGTAATTGCGGAAGGCCGCGAACACGACCAGCAGCAGGATGCCGATGGCGCCGCCCTGGATGCTCAGGCCGAAGGCCGGCCGTTCGGCGGCGCTGCGCAGGCCCCAGACCAGGCCGGCGATGGCGCCGGCGGCGATGCCGGCCAGGCGCAGTTCGATCGGCATCGTCAGCCAGCCGGCATCGGCGGCGTACTTGATGGCCGCGGCCACGCCGAACAGCAGCACCAGCACGCCCAGCTTCACCGGCACGTTGCCTTCGAAGAACCAGGCCTTCAGGACGCGGGCGACCTTGGTGAGCGGATCGGGTTCGGCCGGCGTTGCCGGGGCCGGGCGCGGCCTGGGCGCGGCCGGTGCCGCCGGCGCGGCGGCCGGGGCGGGGCGCCCGTCCGGGATCGGCGGGGGCTCG
>NZ_KZ679098.1 GCF_003024235.1 Arenimonas caeni
CGTTGTGTGCTTGACGGGGAAGCTTACGGGGCGGCCACTCCCCGCGCACGCAAGAAACACGAATCCCGCAAACCGAACTTTTGGAGGCAGAGCATGGCCAACGGATGGACACCCGAGCGCCGCGCGCGCCAGGCCGAGCTGATCCGGCGATGGCGACCGTGGGAGCAGTCAACGGGACCCAGAAGCGACGCCGGAAAGGCTCGCGCTAGCCGGAATGGCTGGAAGGGTGGGGTGCGGCCCGCATTGCGGGAGTTGGCTCGGATTCTGAGAGGAGATGGTTAGGGGAGTGGCTCAATTCCCGCTTGCTCGAATCAAATGTCCTCGGTGGAATCAGTCCCGCCCTTCGTATCGTTGTAATTCACTGTGAGTTCCTCATTCGCCCGAATGTCGCGGGACGCAAGAAACCGCATGCCGCGCTCGTGGGCAATCGAGTAGATCATGTTTGCAGGGTTTGCATGGTTGTACATTCCACCGTACCCGAGGCAGATAGCGAACTTGGTCTCTCCACCGATTGCCCGCCAACCGAATGCGGAGTTGCTCAGCGCATCGGGGATATCTTCTAGCCTGCCGCCGAACAGAATCACTGGAGCAATCTCAACAATTTCGCCGGCAGCTATGTCTCGTGACGCGAATACGCCCAGCCCCTTCTTTGTTCCCGTATCGGCCAAATAGCCGATTGAGGCCTTGAATCTCATGACTTCCTCCGCAGCGACCTAGGCGGGTACTAACCTGTGAACTTGTGGCGAAAGAGTGCTTCTACTGGTTGCCGCAGGGAAAGCCTTCAATCAGCGCAGAGTAGAGTCCCTCGCCGGCCGGTTTGTGCACCTTATTCGGGTTGGCGGATGCCCATTTAATGAACACCCGTGCAACCTGTACGGTGCTTGAGCCCTCGGGGAGGCAGAAAAGATCCGCGGGAAGCGCCCAGGATGCTGTGTAGTACCCATCCAGGAATCCAGTCACATAGCCCAGGCAGAGTCCGTGAAGTTCAGTAGCTTCGTCGGACCTTGAAATGCCTGAGCACCATGTCTCCAAGCGTTCAGTCGATACGTTCGAAGCGAACGCGGGTGCTGGCTGAAGCAGAAGCAAAGAGCAAATCAGGACGGAGGGCAAGAAAGGCTTTCTCACAGTCTCTCCTCGATGTTCGAGCGCATTGCTCGGAGTGGTATGGAAGGGTGGCTGGGTCAGTTCCCTTGCCCCGGAGATTGCTGCCAAGGTGGGAGCAGGATCTGAGTGGACCTTAGCGTGGACGTGCAGTCCATCGGATGGAAGTCTTCCGGGTATTCCTTGCTCGACATGCTGACAAACTGGTTATTCACGGTGAAGTAGACCCGCTTTGTCTCCTCGACGGTCATCTTCAGGCAGGTGTATGCGACATGCCGTCGCCGCTTCTCCGTCCCGTAGCCTATGACTTTCCGGCACGTCTCGTGCGCAGCCAAGTGCTCGAGATTCGCCGGGTCATATCCGAAGCCAAGGAAGCAGAGCGCATCTGCATTCGCGATGGCTTCTCTTGCCCTTCTCAGTGTCATGTCTTCGGTACGGCCTTCTGGAATTACCCTAATGGAGCCGGCAGCGCGTGACACGATCTCTGGGGTCAGTTCCGCGCCATAGTCAGAGTAGTCGTCCATTCCTGGAAGTGTCGGGCCAAGAGTTCCGTAAATGTGGATGATCTCGAGCGCGCTTAGTCGCTCCAAGACTTCATCAAGTGGCTTACCGTAAGAGTGCCGTAGGGCGCTGATCAGGTAATGCTCCAAGGACCGGTCATAATTGAAGGTGACGACCTTGAGCCAAGAAAGGTCCAGGTCTTCCCAGCGAGTGGCCGATGCGATCCGGTTGAACAGGTAGTAGTACCAGTCGTCGTCACCAGGGTCCCTCGTCAACCGCATCCACGACTCGCGGCTTAGTAGCGTTGAGGCAATCGCGCGCTTCCCGATCTCTTGGTATTCAGGGCGTCTCGCGAGAAAGGCATCGATCGACGCCATTTGAGACAAGCCGAATGCATTCTGGAACTCTATGAGTTCGCCCTTGTATTCAGAGAGCACGGTGCCTGCCGGGCCCGCGGAAGGATCCAAGAGAAGAAGGTCTCTACGGAGCTGGCTGCCAAGAGGGTAGCCATAGGCCAGGCTGGCGCCGGCGCCCAGAACTAGCGTGGTCTTCCGATCAGTCACTCGCGGCCTCGGCCGGTTCGGCGGCGCCTTCGGCGGGCGAGTCTTCTTCAGTCTCTGCTGGCAGGTCCGGCAGGAACCGAATCACGGCATACCGAGTGTTTTGCTTGGCTACCGGGACAGTTGCCGAACTGCCCCAGGCGCTTGCAGAGTTTGGCCCCGTCGAGTTCGCATTCGCATTGGCGCTTGATGCGAAGCCCACGACCTCGCGCTCAGCTCCGACGAGAATAACCGCATCTCCTCCGTTCTCTCGGGCCGCCTTGGCAATGGCCTTCTCAAGTCCTTTGAGGCGCATGGCTCCAATGAGGCCTGTGGCATGGCGCCTGTCTGACAGGTAGCCGATCACCTCAAATCGGCGCGGTGGTGCCCCGTTGGACCAGAACTCAATTCCTTCTACTACTTTCATTTCGCCGCCTTGCCCCTCCTGTACGGCGTCTTTTCCGTAGTAGCGGCTGAACTCGGGGGCCGCGAGGGCGGGGCAGGCTAGAACTGACAGGAGTAGGGCGAGAGAAAGGGGGCGGCCTAAAGAGAAGTTTTTCATTCGCAACCTACTCCGTCGTTGTCCCGATCTAAGTGGCTCCCGTAGCCAGGGTCTCCCCGCCTAACCGGGGCTGCCCCGGCATTCCGGGCCTCAGTGCAGTTGGCGTAGTACACACTGGAGCCAGCTCTGGCGGCCAATGGCCTCGGGGTGTTCGCGGAAGGAGATGCTGCACTGGGCTTCGCCTTCGGGGCGTGGCAGTGGTATTCCCCGGTCTTGCGGTTCGTGTGGCACCCGTCTGCATTCGTGCCGCCACTGTGGGCAGCAAGTTGGGGACTGGCCAGAAGAAGGGCCGACACGAGCCAGGCGCGGGTGCGTGGGGTCACAGCCACTCTCCGAAGGGCGAGTATTCCGCAGAACGCCCCGGGTAACCTAATCCGGACACCGCTGGCCCGCCGGGAAGGGCGGCGCCATCGAACCGGTCGCAGACTGGCGACGAGTCCATCTGAGCCAGTTGGCGAGTCCCGAAAAGACAAGGGCCCCGCCGAAGCGGGGCCCGAAACAAGGGAGCCGGGAGCTTGTCATCGCTATCCGGTCCCTGCTGCCGTTACTACCCGAAGGCCTAGCGGCAGTCTCGAAGCTCGGCCGGAGCCGAGAAATCGAGCAGAAGCTTATATCCGGATAGATGTGGGGTCAACGGCTTGTTTACAGTCAGGCCGCCGACCGGTCATCCCCCGTTTCGCCTTCTGGGTCAATGGTTTGGGTTGCTGAGTTTGCTGCTTGGGGCCAGAGATCCACGCCAATTCCCAGGCCCGCGGCCGCACATCTGCGCAGTTCCTGAAGGGTCGCCAGGTCGACCTTCGCATGCTCGTAGTCTCTCTTGCCCGTGACGCGATCCCGCTTTCCCTTCACGGGGCTGAGCCTTGAGACGTGGAGTGTATAGACCATGTCGCACTTGGCCCAGCGGTCGCCAGCGGTTGCCTGCAGCGACTTGGGGAGCATCCGAGCTGGAACCTTGCAGTGATGGCTCTCTATCTGGCTCGGAGCGGTCGTGCTAAGTGGAACGACCGTCGCCAGGTCCGGACGGCCGGTGATCTTCGGGCTCAGCACGACCACAGGTCGGGTCTTGACCATCTCGGGCGGCGAGAAGCACGGGGGAAACTCGCACACCAGAATGGAGCCGACTGCTGGAGGGTACTTTAGGGCCACGGCTTGCCTTTCTTGTTAGCAATTGGTGCCCCCGATTCTGCCACCATCACCTGCGGCCGCATCCTTTAAGCGTGTGGACAATTGGGCAAGGCTGCCTGAGCCTCCAAGCCAGACCTCTGGCATCGTTGCCTGTGATTTCCTCAGCCGAGGCCGTTGTTGTTCTTCGCAGTCGGCAGCGGTTCGATCGCGGATAAGAAAAAGTCTCATCCAATCCTGAACGGCACCCCGGTCTTCAACTCGATCGCTTGGTAGGATGGCAAGGCAATTGAGGGGTGGGGGCGATGAATGCCGGATCAACAGTGCGTTGCGCGGGCCTGCTCTTGGTTGGCGCAGCCGCGCTCTCAGGCTGCGGGCCTGGCAAGCAGGAACGGTGGGACTCCGGCTACGACGATGGCTACGCGTCCGGCTACAACACGACCTGCGAAATCCGCGCGACCATGATTGCTGGGACCTGGGACGATGAGGCCTACTCGGCGGGCTACCGCGAGGGCTATGCCGATGGCGCTGCGGAATGTAAGCGAAGAGCTGAGGAGTAGAGGCTGGCCTGGGAGGTCGCCCTGGGGCGCTTAGTACGGAAGGGAGCGGGTCGCGGTTCGGCATATGGGACGGGCGCCGTTAGCCCAAGAGTGCCGCTCGAGGCCCGATATGGCACCACGAGTCAGCTTTTTCTTCAGAATTCACGCGTTTTGCTGTAAAACGCACGTCTTGAACCACTTTTGCGGCTAGCTTCGCTAGCGAGCACAGAATTCGATGGCCTACCAAGGGCAAACAGCCACGATAGCCAGCGAGCTCCTCGGTCGCCTCGATGCGATTGCCGAGGGGAAAGCGGATCGGAGCTCAATCTCGCAGGTGCTGTTCAGTGCTCAACGACTGCGCAATGCAGATCGTATGGAGTACTTGATGGTTCTTGGCATCGCTCAGGCGCTCGACGGAAAGTACGACGAAGCAGATGCTACCTTCGATGAGGCATTTAGAGAGTTCGGGTTGAACCAGTACTTGGTCATCAACCGCTTTTTAGTCCTCTCCGAACAAGGCAGGCGGCAAGAAGGCCTTGCTCTTCTGGTTGAAGGCCTGAAGAACCTCACTGACCCCGAAGTGCTTGAGAAGGCGACCGCATCACTTGGCGCAGCAGGCCACCTGTCTGAAGCTGAAGGGGCGGCAGAAAGGCTGGATCGTATGAGGGGGAGTTCAGTTTCCAGTCTGTTCCTCGGACATAGGCAAGCCCTCGCGGATCGGGGAGTGTCAGAGCTCGATCTGCAGCATGCAGCAGCTTTCCTTCGAGACCGCTTACATGAGATCGGATACCGGCGAGTAACGATCAACTTTACATACGATAGGAAGGCGGAATGGGGTGCTGGCCTCGTCCATCAGATTTGTCTCGCAGAACCGGCTGAGCGAATGTTTGAGATCGAGTCGAGGCTGAACGAACAGATGTTAACCGCCAACCTCAAGGCCGTGGATGAGGGGGCGTTTATCTGGTACGTCCGGTCGGATAGGAATGCTCCTCATGCCGCTAACCTGGCTTGAGTTGCGAGACTATGCGAAGCACCTGGTGGCGGGCGAAGCGTCTGAGGTAGAGGCGCGAGCATCTATAAGCCGCGCCTACTATTCGGCATTTCATGCCACCGAACCAGTCTGCCGTCTGGTCCCGCTAGTTGACCCGCCGGATCATGGGCCAGATGGGCTTGGGCACGGTCAGATCCCAGGTCGCCTTAAGTACTTCAACGCTCTCCAGAAGAGCCATCAGGGGCTCGCCGGCTTGGCGATGCAGGGGCGAACGCTTTGCACGGTCTATCAGCAGATACTCTTGATGAGGCGGTCCGCTGATTATGAGTTGGATGAAGAGGTTACGGTTGAGGATGCGAAACTGCAGCTTATGCGCGTCCAGCAGGTAATCGACTTTTCCGTGCAAGCGCGGACAGCTTTGAAGCGACTTGGCGTTGAGGTAGCCTGACCCCGAGGCCTACTGATCGATCTCCAACTACTTGAATGCGAGGCGCGCATCGGCGCCCGCCAACAAGAGACCGCAGGATGCGATCGATAATGGAACAGAGATCATGCTCTGGCCGGCATCGTTAGTCCTTCGCCCAAGTCTCAGCCTGTGCGCCGCATGTCAGTAATCTCGGGGACATGGCCCTCTCGCCCTTCCGTGATCGCCTGATGCGCGGCTACGCCTGCACCCGACTCCTTGACCGGCAAGCCGATAGCCTACGCGCCCGCATGGCTGACCTAGCAGGGGACTCGTCTGCCGCCCCGGATGTTCTCGACAACATTCGCGCGATTCGCGAGACCCTGGATCGCGCGGAGGCGATCGCCCGCCAACTTGAGATCGAGCAACGAAGGCCAATTTCAGCCGACTAGGGACCCTGTAGGGACTGGCGAGCGCCAGGCAAAGAAAAAGGGCCTGCGATCGCTCGCAAGCCCTTGATTCATATGGTGGCCGGGGAGGGAATCGAACCCCCGACACGGGGATTTTCAATCCCCTGCTCTACCAACTGAGCTACCCGGCCATCCGTCGCACCGGCTGGGCCGGGCGAGCGCGAGATTCTATCCGAGGCCGGGACGGCGAGGCAAGCCGGGCCGGCCCCGTAAACGGGTTCTGAACGCGGGGTGTCGATTTGACGCGCGGTCCGAAGGGTCGGGAGTAGGGTTGCCGGGTGGCCACGCCCCGCCACCGAACAAGGAGACCCGTCATGAAGTCCCGTCTTGTTGTCCCCGCGCTTGTCGCCGCGCTTTCCCTCGGCCTGGCCATGCCGGCCTTCGCGGCCGAACCCCTGAGCAAGTCCGAACAGCGCCTGATACTGCTCCAGGCAAACGCCGGCGAACCGGTGGAGCACGTCCGCTTCCTGCGTCCGATGGACTCCTACGAGGTCATCAGCCCCCAGCACGTGCTGATCTGGGAAAACCGCTTCAAGGCCTGGCTGGTGGAGCTGCGCCAGGACCAGGCCTGCAAGTACATCGACCGGGGCTTCTCCATTTCCGTCGAGACCATGCGCGATTCGCTCAACACCAAGAACGGCTTCCTGCGCGGCGAAGGTGGCGTGGTCTGCAAGATCATCGGCATCCGCGAGATCGACGTGCCGGCCTGGCGGCAGGCCGAGCGCGATGCCGGCATCCGCAAGTAGGCGGCTGCGGCCTCAGTCCGCCGGCGGAATGTAGCCGGCGGGCTTCTCGGCGCCATCGCCGAACAGGAATTTCTCCATCTCGCCCTCCAGGAAGGCCCGGTGCTTCGGGTCCAGCGGCGAGAGCCGGTTCTCGTTGATCAGCATGGTCTGGTGCGCCAGCCACTGCTGCCAGGCCTCGCGGCCGATGTTCTCGAACACGCGCTTGCCCAGCGGCCCGGGCCAGGGCACGAAGCCCAGGCCTTCGGTCTCGGCTTGCGTCTTGAGGCAGAACACGGTGCGGCTCATGGCAATCCTTCCAGCAGTTTCTTGACGGGGGCCGGCAGGCCCAGTTCGTGCAGGCGCTCGCGCGGCTGCCAGCGCAGGTCGGCATTATCGCCCGTCGCGGTGCGGGTGTCGGCCACGCGCCAGCGCAGCGGCTCGATGTGCAGCCGGTAGTGGCTGAAGACGTGCTCGAACACCGGCAGCGGCTCGGCGGCGTCGAAGTCGGCGCCGGCGCCGGCGTGCGTGGCCAGCAGCGAACGGGCCTCGTCGTGGTCGCCGGCCTCGGGCAGCGACCACAGCCCGTTCCACACGCCCTTGCCGGTGCGGCGCGCCAGCAGGATGCGGTCGTCGGCGTCGTGCAGCAGCAGCATCAGCGTGCGCCGCTCGGGTAGCGGCTTGCCGGGCTTGGCCTCGGGCAGCTGCGCCACGCGCCCCTCGCGCCGTGCCACGCAGTCGTCCTGCAGCGGGCAGAGCACGCAGGCCGGGTCGTGGCGGGTGCACAGCGTGGCGCCGAAATCCATGATCGCCTGCGTGTAGTCGGCCAGTCGCGTTTGCGGCAGGTGCGACTCGCTCAGCGTCCACAGCTGCTTCTCCACCGGCGCGCTGCCGGGCCAGCCGGCGATGCCGTGGTAGCGCGCCAGCGTGCGCTTGACGTTGCCGTCGAGGATGGGAAAGCGCAGGCCGTGCGCCTGCGCCAGGATGGCGCCGGCGGTGCTGCGGCCGATGCCGGGCAGGGCGGCCAGTGCATCGAAGTCGGTGGGCAGGTCGCCGCCATGCCGTTCGACGCAAACCTGCGCGGCCTTGTGCAGGTTGCGGGCGCGGGCGTAGTAGCCCAGGCCGGCCCACAGCGCCAGCACGCGGTCGCTGTCGGCGGCGGCGAGGTCGGGCAGGGTGGGCAGCGCGTCCAGGAAGCGGGTGAAGTACGGGATCACCGTCTGCACCTGGGTCTGCTGCAGCATGATTTCCGACAGCCACACCCGGTAGGGCGTGCGCGGGTGCTGCCAGGGCAGGTCGTGGCGGCCGTCCCGGTCGAACCAGGCCAGCAGGTGGTCGGCGAGCGCGCTCATTCTTCCCCGGTCGCCGCGTCGTCGGCCGGTTCGTCGTCCAGCGTGATGCGCACGCCTTCGAGCTCCACGCCCTCGATCACCAGGCTCGGCGCCTCCAGCGTGCCGGTGAGCGGCGGCAGGGCCTGGCCGCCGTCGTCCTCCAGCCAGGCGAGCAGGGCGGGAACGGGAACCTGCGACTGTAGGCTCGCGCCCTCGCGCCGTGCATCGAGCTGCAGCGGGGCGGAAAAATCCGTGGCGCCGTCGTACACCAGTTCCAGCGCGATCGGCGCCGGCGCACCGGCCAGCGGTTCGGGCAGGGCAGGCCAGGCGCCGGGCCATTCCGGCAGCGTGCCGGCGAGGCGCAGCGAAAGGGTGTCGCCGTAGGCCAGCGCGCCGCCGCCTTTGAAGGCCGGCAGCGGCGACTCGCCCCGGAACGACAGCGCCGGCAGCTCCAGCATCATGGTCGGGCCCGACAGCGCCATCGTGCCTTCGAAACGCGCCAGCCATGGCGCGTCCAACGATCCGGTGCGCACGCGGCCGGCGCCGTCGAAACGCAGCGGCGAATCCAGCCCGGCCTGCGCCAGCTCGAGCGGGCCGGCGAACACCAGGACGAGGTCGTCCCGATGCAACTCGCCCGATACCTCGGCCTGCGCCGGTTCGCCGGGCGACAGCGTCGGCAGCTGGATCGAAAGCTGCTGCAGCGACCAGCCCAGTCCCTGCAGGCGGCCCCCGTGCACGCTCAGTCCCTTGGTCAGCGTCGGCAGCTCGAATGCGCCGGACGGCGGCCGGCCGGACTGCCACGCCTCCAGCGCCGCGAGATCGAGCGCCGGGGATTCAAGCGCGATGCGGGTGATCACCACCGGGCCGTCGCCCCAGATCGTCGACCAGGGCAGCGACACTTCCACCTCGCTCGCCGTGACCAGCGGCGCGGCGGCGCCGGGCTGGCGCGCCACGAGCCGGGGGATGCGCAGGCGCGGTTCGGGGCGCAGCGCGTACTCGGGCGTGCCGGTGAAACCGAGGTCCAGGCCCTGCGATTCGCCCAGCGCCGAGAGCACGGTGTTGGCCAGCCGCACCGGTTCGAGCTGGCGGTCCACCCACCAGGCCGCCAGCAGCGCCAGCAGGGCGAGGACCGCCAGGATCTTCGGCCAGCGGCGCTTGCGCGGCGCGTCGGTCATCCGGCGCCGAGCGATTCCGGCAGCAGCGCGTCGACGAAGCCTTCCGGGTCGAACACGCGCAGGTCCTCGGGCTTCTCGCCCAGGCCGATGAAGCGGATCGGCAGGCCGAACTCGCGCGCCAGCGCGAACACCACGCCGCCCTTGGCGGTGCCGTCGAGCTTGGTCACCACCAGGCCGGTCACCTTCACCGCGGCATGGAACTGGCGCAGCTGGTTGAGCGCGTTCTGGCCGGTGGTGCCGTCGATCACCATCAGCACCTCGTGCGGCGCGCGCTCGTCGAGCTTGGCCAGCACGCGGCGGATCTTGCCCAGCTCGGCCATCAGGCCCTGCTGGGTGTGCAGGCGGCCGGCGGTGTCGGCGATCAGCACGTCGACGCCGCGGGCCTTGGCCTGCTGAAGGCCGTCGTAGGCCACCGAGGCGGGGTCGGCGTCCTGGCCCTGGGCCACCACGTGCACGTTGTTGCGCTCGCCCCAGATCCTGAGCTGCTCGACCGCCGCGGCGCGGAACGTGTCGCCCGCTGCCAGCATCAGCGTGTGGCCGTCGAGCTGGAAGCGTCGCGCCAGCTTGCCGATGGTGGTGGTCTTGCCCACGCCGTTCACGCCGACCGTGAGGATGACGAAGGGCCGGGCGTCCTCGCGGATCTCCAGCGGCTTGGCCACCGGCCTGAGGATGGCCAACAGGTCGTTGCGCAGGGCGCGGAAGAGGGCGGCGGCGTCGGCGAAGTCGCGGTCCTTCATGCGCTTGCGCAGGCGCTCGACCACCTCGGTGGTGGCCGGCACGCCCATGTCGGCGCTGATCAGGGCGGTCTCGACCTCGTCGAGCAGGTCCTCGTCGAGCTTCGGGTGGCGCGAGAACAGGCCGCCCAGGCTGCGGGCGAACAGGCTGCCGCCCAGCACGCCCTTCATGGCCTCGCGGCCCTCGGCGCGCTCGGCTTCCAGCCGCGCGGCCTTCTCCTCCTGGTGCACGGTGAACGCGCGCGCCAGGTCCTCCGGACTGAAGCCGCCGGAGGCCGGTGCGGCCGGCCTGGCGGGCTTCCCGGGTTCGGGCTGCGGGGGCTTTTTCTTCAGGAAATCGAACATCGCGCTGCTTTCGCGGACAATGGTGGCCATGTTACCACCCGGTCCCCTTTTCCCCGGATGAACCAGCGCGCCAAACCCCGCCCGCCGGGCAGCGTCCGCATCATCGCCGGCCAGCTGCGCGGCTCGAAGCTGCCCGTGCCCGACCGGCCCGGCCTGCGGCCGACCTCCGACCGCGTGCGCGAGACCCTGTTCAACTGGCTGCAGCCGGTGCTGCGCGGCGCGCGCGTGCTGGACCTGTTCGCCGGCACCGGCGCGCTGGGCTTCGAAGCGGCCTCGCGCGGCGCGGCCGAAGTGGTCCTGGTCGAGCGCGACCCGGGCCTGGCCGCCGGGCTGCGCGAGCAGGCGGCCCGGCTCCGGGTCGAGGGCCTGCGGGTGGAGGCGGCCGACGCCCTGGCCTGGCTCGGCCGGCCGGCCACCACGCGCTTCGACCTGGTGTTCCTGGACCCGCCTTTCGAGGCGGGGCTGTGGCAGGCGGCGGCCGCGGCGCTCGCGCCCTGGCTCGCGGCGGGGGCGCTGATCTACGTCGAATGCCCGCGCAACGTGTCGCCAACGCTGCCCGCGGGCTGGGTGCTGCACCGGTCGGGGCAGACCCGCGACGTAGAATTTGCCCTCTACCGGACAAACGCCGGCCCGGCGGCGCCGGGCGCTGCTACACTCGCCCCAGAATCCACCCCGCAGGGCGACCCATCGGAATGAGCCAGGCCAAGACCCGCGTCGCGGTTTATCCCGGCACGTTCGATCCCATCACCAACGGCCATATCGACCTGGTTGCCCGCGCTGCGCCGCTGTTCGACAAGGTCGTGGTGGGCATCGCCGAGAGCCCGGGCAAGGGCCCCGCGCTGCCGCTGGCGCAGCGCGTCGAACTGGCCCGCATCGCCCTGGACGGCCATTCCAATGTCGAGGTGGTCGGCTTCCATTCCCTGCTGGCGCACTTCGTCCACGAAGTCGGCGCCGGCGTGCTGCTGCGCGGCCTGCGCGCGGTTTCGGACTTCGAGTACGAATTCCAGATGGCCAGCATGAACCGCCACCTGATACCGGACGTCGAGACCCTGTTCCTGACGCCGGCCGAGCAGCACAGCTTCATTTCTTCCAGCCTGGTGCGCGAAGTCGCGCGCCTGGGCGGCGACGTCTCCGGGTTCGTGCATCCGGCGGTCGCGCAGGCCCTGGCCGCCAGGTGGAAGCAGTCGTAGGCCACACATCCACATAAAAGAGGTATCGCCATGAACCGTGCTCTTGTCCCCGTCGCCCTGCTGCTCTCCGCGCTCGTGCTGTCCGGCTGCCAGAAGGAGGAGGTCGTCGAGGCCGCCCCGGTTGAACTCGTCGCGCCCACCGGCACCGACGACGGTGAGTGGAAGGCCTACCTGGGCAAAGTGATCGGCCAGAACCAGGCCGGCGTCACCGACCGCGTGTTCTCCTACTACCTGCCGGTCGGCAGCCAGGAACCGTCCGAGGGCGACCAGGACGGCAAGACGATGTACGACCGCCAGCTCGAGAACGTGAACGCCGTGGTGCAGCGCACCGTGCTGCCGGGCAACATGCTCGCCTTCGGTTCGCCAGAGAGCGGCAAGATGGCCGACCTCATCGTGGCGGCCTTCAAGGACGCCGACCCGAACGCGCTCAAGGGCTCGCAGGTGCTGTTCATCGGCAATGCCGCCGACGGCGAGCGGGTCAGGGCCGCGGTCGAGCCCGCCGGCGCCCGCTACGTCTTCGTAGAGGCCAAGTAAGCCTCGCCGGCCGCGCCGGTCCCACGCGGGACCGGTGCGCGCCGCGGGGGCACCCGCCATGTCCCTGCTGATCAGCGACCTTTGCATCAACTGCGACGTCTGCGCCCCGGCCTGTCCGAACACGGCCATCTCCCAGGGCGAGACGATCTACGAGATCGACCCGGCGCGCTGCACTGAATGCGTCGGGCATTTCGACGAACCCCAGTGCGTGGTGGTCTGTCCGGTCGAGTGCATCGACCTCGACCCGGAACATCCTGAAACGCCCGAGCAGCTGCTCGGCAAGTACCACGCGCTCACCCGAGGACGCTCCGCCGCATGATCCGTTTCCTGCTGCCCGGCCTGCTGGCGCTGCTGTCGCCGCTGGCCCTGGCCGATGCGCCGGCCCGTACCGCGACGCTGCACGACGCCGGTATCGCCAGCGCCAACGCCTACGCCACCGACGCGGGCATGGAAGTGCTGGCCCGGGGCGGCAACGCCTTCGACGCCGCCATCGCGGTCAGCGCCACGCTCGGCCTGGTCGAGCCGGAAAGTTCGGGCCTGGGCGGCGGCGGTTTCATGCTGCTGCGCACGGCGGACGGGCGCGAGGTGTTCATCGACGCGCGCGAACGCGCCCCGCTCGCGGCCACGCGCGACATGTTCCTGGACGCCGCCGGCAATCCCGACCGCGACAAGTCGGTCAACGGCGCGCTCGCCGCCGCCATTCCCGGCCTGCCCGCGGGCCTGGACCACCTGGCGAAGAACTACGGCCGCCTGCCGCTGTCCGAGTCGCTGGCCCCGGCCATCCGCCTGGCCCGCGAGGGCTGGCGCTTCGGCCCCAAGAACGCCGCCATGCTCGGCTGGCGCCGCGACGTGCTGGCGCGCAGCCCGGCCGCGGCCGAACTGTTCCTGCGCAAGGGCGAGGTGCCCGCGGAGGGCACGCTGATGCGCAACGAGGACTACGCCCGCGTGCTCGAACGCCTGGCCGCCGATGGCGCCGACGGTTTCTACCGCGGCCCGTTCGCGCGCCGGCTGGTGCGCGGCGTGAACCAGGCCGGCGGCATCTGGAGCGAGCGCGACCTGGCCAGTTACGCGGTGGTCGAGCGCGAGCCGCTGAAGTTCACGCACCGAGGCTACCAGATCACCACCGCGCCGGCGCCGTCCTCGGGCGGCGTGGCCCTTGCCACCATGCTCAAGGTGCTCGAGGGCTACGACTACCCGCGCCTGGGCAAGGTCGAGCGCAGCCACCTGCTGGTCGAAGCCATGCGCCGCGCCTATCGCGACCGCGCGCTCTACCTGGGCGACCCGGACTTCGTGCAGGCGCCGGTGGACATGCTCACCTCCGATGCCTACGCGGCCGGCCTGCGCGCCTCGATCCATCCGGCGAAGGCCACGCCCAGCGAACTGCTGCCGGGCATCGACGCCCAGCCGCTGCGCCCCGACACCACGCATTTCTCGATCGTCGACGCCGAGGGCAACCTGGTCGCCGTCACCCAGACCGTGAACCTGCCATACGGCAACGCGCTGGTGGTTCCGGGCACGGGCTTCCTGCTCAACAACGAGATGGACGATTTCTCGGTCAAGGCGGGCGTGCCCAACGCCTTCGGCCTGGTCGGCGACGACGCCAATGCCATCGCCCCGGGCAAGCGCCCGCTCTCATCGATGACGCCCACCATCATCAGCGGCCGCGGCCGCACCGCCGTGCTGGGCACGCCGGGCGGCAGCCGCATCATCACGATGGTGATGCTGGGACTGCTCGAACTGATGGACGGGCAGGGCGCCCAGGCCACCGCCGCCGCGCCGCGCTTCCACCACCAGTACCTGCCCGACGTGGTGCAGGCCGAGGCCGCGGCCTTCAGCGCCGGGGAGATCGAGGCACTGCGCGCCATGGGTCACACGGTCGAAAGCGGCGAGCGCACCTGGGGCAATATGCAGGTGGTGCTGTGGCACCACGACAGCGGCAAGGTCGAGGCCGGCGCCGACCCGCGCTGGGAAGGCGTGGGCAAGGGCTCGGCGTCCGATGCCTCGGTCTATCGCTAGGAGGACGCGATGAAACTCTGGTCGATCATGGGCAATTCGCAGCGGCTCGACGGCGGCGCGATGTTCGGCAACGCGCCGCGGGCGATGTGGGAGAAGTGGTCGCCGCCGGACGAACTCAACCGAATCGAGCTGGCCTGCCGCGCCCTGCTGGCCGGCCCGCTCAACGGCAAGACCGTGCTGTTCGAGGCCGGCATCGGCGCTTTCTTCGAGCCGAAACTGCGCGAGCGCTATGGCGTGGTCGAGGAGCGGCACGTGCTGCTCGATTCGCTTGCCGAGGCGGGCTTCTCGCACGAGGACGTGGACGTGGTGGTACTCAGCCACCTGCATTTCGACCACGCCGGCGGCCTGCTGGCGGCCTGGGAGGAAGGCCAGCCGCCGCGCCTGCTGTTCCCCAACGCCACCTTCGTGGTCGGTGCCGAACACTGGCGCCGGGCCCGCGAGCCGCATCCGCGCGACCGCGCCAGCTTCATCCCCGAACTGATGGGCCTGCTCGAGGCCAGCGGCCGGCTCGAGCTGGTTTCCGGCGATCGCAGCAAGGCCCTGGGCGAAGCCGTGCGCTTCCACTTCAGCGAGGGCCATACGCCCGGCCTGATGCTGGCCGAGATCTGCGGCGCGCGCGGCGAAGACGGCCGGCCGCGCGGCGGCCTGGTGTTCTGCGCCGACCTGATCCCGGGCCGGCCCTGGGTGCACGTGCCGATCACCATGGGCTACGACCGCTTCCCGGAAATGCTGATCGACGAGAAGCGCGCCTTCCTCGAAGACAAGCTGGCGCGCAACGTGCACCTGTATTTCACCCACGATCCCGGTTGCGCCCTGGCCCAGGTCGCGCGCGACGAAAAGGGCAAGTTCACCACCACCCACGAGGCCGCCGCGCTGGCGGCCCGCACCCTGGCTGCCTGAGGAGAGAAACGATGCGTCTGCTGCTGCCGTTCCTGCTGTTCCTGGCCCCCGCCGCCCTGGCCGCCGACTACGGCGAGCCGATGCCGGAAGGCGAGGCCATCGCCATCGCCGCCGCCGCCGCCGACCCGGCCGCCTACACCACCGGCCAGCCGGCCAAGTTCACCGGCCGCATCACCCAAGTCTGCCAGAAGAAGGGCTGCTGGGTCGTGCTCGAGCAGGACGGCGCCAGCGCCCGCGTGATGGCCAAGGACCACGGCTTCGAGGTTCCCAAGGACGCCAGTGGCCCCGCCGTGGCCTACGGCATCCTGCAGGAGGAGCCGATCAGCGAGGAGCACGCGCGCCACCTGGTCGAGGACGACGGCGCCGCGCCGCCGGCGCCGAAGGAACTGCGCATCGTCGCCACCTCGATCTCCATTCCCGAAGCCTGAGTGTCACACCGGCCGGCGATGATGCCCGGCCGGTCACCGTCGAAGCAGGAGCAGGTCTTGGCAGGGAACGACGAGGCGCCGCGCATCAGCCGCCGGCGATTGCTCAAGGGCGGGCTGGGCCTCGGCGCCGCCGCCCTGGGCCTGGGCCCGGTGGGCAGCCTGATGGCACAGGCC
The DNA here is from genome assembly GCF_003024235.1 of Arenimonas caeni. Taxonomy (GTDB): domain Bacteria; phylum Pseudomonadota; class Gammaproteobacteria; order Xanthomonadales; family Xanthomonadaceae; genus Arenimonas; species Arenimonas caeni. The sequence continues at coordinate 15,778 of NZ_KZ679098.1, forward strand.
GGCACCGGCCTGGGGATTTCCGCGGGCTATGGCCCGCTTTCGCCGGTCGCCGATCGGGCCACCGGCCTGCCGTTGCTGCAGTTGCCGGCCGGCTTCGAGTACGTGAGCTTCGGCTGGACGGGCGAGGAGATCGCGCCCGGCCAGGCCTGCCCGGGCAAGCACGACGGCATGGGCGTAGTGCGCGCCGAGGGCGACATCGTCACCTTGGTGCGCAACCACGAGATCACCGAGGATCCGGGCGGCAGCTTCGCGCCGCCGTCGGCCACCTACGACCCGGACTGCCGCGGCGGCACGGTGACGCTGCGCTTCGATACCGCGCGCGGCGCCTTCGTCGATGCGCGGCCCTCGCTCTCGGGCACCCTGGTCAACTGCGCCGGCGGCACCACGCCCTGGGGCAGCTGGCTGTCGTGCGAGGAGATCGTGCTCGACCAGGGCCAGGAGGTCGTGGTCAGCGGCTACCCGTACACCATCAACCGCAGCCACGGCTTCATCTTCGAGGTGCCGGGCGAGGGTCTGTCCAATGCCGAGCCGCTGCTCGACATGGGCCAGATGAAGCACGAGGCGGCCTGCGTGGACCCGCGCGACGGCATCGTCTACCTCACCGAAGACCACAAGCCCTTCGCCGGCTTCTACCGGTTCATCCCGAAGGTGCCGGGCGAACTGGCACGCGGCGGCCGCCTGCAGATGCTGGCCGCCGAGGGCGTGCGCGACCTGCGCACCGGCCGGCGCGCCGGCGAGCGCCTGCGCGTGCGCTGGGTCGACATCAACGAGCCCACCCGCGGCCGCGATGCCGACGGCGGGCCGGGCGGCCTGGTGCGCCAGGGCCTCGCCAACGGTGGCTCGGCCTTCATCCGCCTCGAAGGCATCGTGATCGCCGACGAGCGGGTGTACTTCACCTCCACCAGCGGCGGCGACGCCGAATGCGGGCAGCTCTGGGCCTACCACCCGCGCGCGGGCGTGCTCGAGCTGGTGTTCGAGTCGCCGGGCCGCGAGGTCCTTGATTACCCCGACAACATCATCGCCAGCCCGCGCGGCGGCCTGGTGATCTGCGAGGACTCCGGCCAGCCGGTTCAGCGCCTCTACGGCCTGGACCACGCCGGCGGCCTGTTCGAGTTCTGCCGGAACAACGTGGTGCTGGACGGACACCGCGGCTTCAGCGGAGACTTCCGTGGCGACGAGTGGGCTGGCGCCTGCTTCTCGCCGGACGGCCGCTGGCTGTTCGCCAACGTCTACGCGCCGGGCTTCACCGTGGCCATCACCGGACCCTGGAAAGCCGGACTCATCTGAGGATCGACCATGATCACCCTGCTGTACGCCGCGCTCTGCACGCTGCTGATCCTCGCCCTGGCCGGCCGGGTGATGGCGGCCCGGATGAAGTACCGCGTCGGCCTGGGCGACGGTGGCAACACCGAGCTCAACCGCCGCGTGCGCGCCCATGCCAACGCCGTCGAGTACGTGCCGCTGGCGCTGCTGCTGCTCGGCGGCATGGAGCTCAACGGTTACCCGGACTGGCTGATCCACGTCTTCGGCAGCCTGCTGCTGCTCTCGCGCGTGCTGCACGCCTGGGGCCTGCACAAGACCGCCGGCACCAGCCCGGGGCGCTTCCTCGGCACGCTCGTGACGCTGCTGCTGATGATCGTGATGGCCGCCTTCGCCATCCTCGGCTTCGTCCAGCAGCACCTGGCCTGAGCCCATCCCGCCGCTCCACCCCCGCTGACCCCGACTCCTCCCGCGCTCCTGTAGGAGCGCCTTCAGGCGCGAATCTTTTTAGGCTTTCGTCGGGTCATCCGCCGGGCCCGGGCACCCTTTGCAACCGCCGGCACCGCGCTGCCGAAGGCTCCCGCTCGGCTCTTTCGCCTCGCGTGACCTTCGGCATCACGGCGCCGCCGCACGGTTTTCGCCATCTCGCCGGAACAAGGGGGCGACTGCGCACGCTGCCCGCGCGGCCGCCGGCGGTCTGTCGGTATGCGGACAGACTGCATCCGCAGCGAACGTGCGGCCTGGGTCGCGCCCCGGCTTTGGCTTTCTCGGCCGCACCTTCGTGCGGAATCGTCCACTGCCGCGACCGGATCGATTTTCCTGGCTTCGTGCACCGGACATGATCGGAGTACGACCGGAATCGGTGTACGAAGACCCTGTGCAGCTCGTGATCGCGACTCGGCGAACTTCCGCACGAAGGTGCGGCCGAGAACGCCGGGCTCCGTAACCAACGTGGCCCGCCCGGCACGGCGTCGGCAGTTTGTCCGCAGTCCGACCCTGCACCGCCGGTTTCGATCGCATCGTGCGACGACGAGATCGTGTTCCGGCGAGCCGAAGTAAATCGTGCGACGGCGCCGTGATGCCGAAGGTCACGCGAGGCGAAAGAGCCGAGCGGGAGCCTTCGGCAGCGCGGTGGCGGCGGTTGCGCAAGGTGCCCGGGTACAGCGAATGACCCGACGAATCAAAGAGGCAAAAGATTCGCGCCTGAAGGCGCTCCTACAGGAGCCGGCCAAGGGGCCGGGTCAGCGGGGTGGGGCGATCAGTTCGGTGCGGCTGAGGTAACCGTCGCCGTTGGCGTCCTGGCGGTGGAACTGGGCCGAGAAGCGCGCCTCGTGTTCGGCGAGGGTGATGCGCGGCGCATCGGGGATGTGCTGCTCGTGCGGCTCGAGCACGCCGTTGCCGTCGACGTCCATCTGCCGGAAGGCGAAGCCCATGCGCTCGAGGAACTCGGGGAGCGACACGCGGCCGTCGCCGTCGAGGTCCACCGCCGAGAAGTAGTCGCCGTTCGCGCCGGCCGGGCCGGCCAGCGCCAGCAGGGCCGCGAGCGCGAACCTAGCCCGCATAGACCGTGATCTCTTCCCGGTCGTGGTAGAGCTGCTTGGCGCGCGGGGTCAGCGGGCGCCCGGCGTGGTCGACGAAGTGCTGCAGGCAGTCGCGGGTTTCGTCCCAGCGCTTCTTCATCGGCAGCTTGAGGTTGAACACCGCGCGCTTGCACCAGCCCTCGCGGAACCACGTGGCCATGCGATCTGCGACCTTGGCGGGCGACTCGACCATGTCGCAGACCATCCAGTCCAGCGGCTTCGGCGGCTGCCAGCGGAAACCGTCGGCGCGGATGTGCTCGATCACCCCGGTTTCCATCGCGCTCGGCGCCATCGGGCCGTTGTCGATGGAGAACACCCGGATGTGCCGGCGCGCCAGCACCCAGCTCCAGCCGCCGGGCGCCGCGCCCAGGTCGGCGGCGCTCATGCCCGGCTGCAGGAAGGCCTCGCGCTCCTTGTCGGTGAGCAGGCACATCAGCGCCTCCTCGAGCTTGAGCGCCGAGCGGCTCGGCGCATCGGCATTCGCGCGCAGGCGCGGCACGCCCAGCGGCCAGGGCGAGGCGTCGCCGGGCGTGGCGCTGGCCAGCAGGGCATGGTTGCCGGCCAGCATCAGCACGTGCAGGCGCGGCAGGCGCGGGTCTTCCTTCTCGGTGATCAGGCCGCGCTGGCGCAGCGCCGGGCGCAACGCGTTGCCCAGCGCCCGGGCCAGGCCGGCGAGCGGCTTGCCCTCGTCCGAGTCGGGGTGTTCCACCCAGACATCGCCATGCCGGCCGCGGCCGCCGAGCGCCTCCATGATCGGCCCGATCCGGTCGGTCGGGTCCAGGCCCGGCAGGTCGGCGAGCAGGCGAAGCTTCTGGCGCGCGAAGATCAGCGTCGACCAGGGCAGGGCGCGCGAGAGCGCGGCGCCGTCGTCAACGCCCAGGAACTGCACGTAGCCCGAATTGCGCTCGGTGCGCGCGTAGCCATGGAAGCCGGCGCCGGCGGCGCGTTCGGAAAGTTCGGCGGCCAGTTCCGGCTCGAAGCCGGGGCGGCAGTAGGCCAGCAGGCCGTCAGTAGACAAGTCCGGATTCCCCGTAGTCGCGCAGCACGTCGCGCGCGTGGTCGCGCATCAGGTCGAGGGTGACGCGGATGCCGCGCCGTTCGAGTTCACCGGTCCAGTCGGCCGGCAGCGGGCCTTCGTCGAAACCGGCGAGGCTTTGTACGTCGTCGGCGCGCGCGGCGACCAGCAGTTCGTCGATGCCGGCCCAGATGCAGGCGCCGAAGCACATCGAGCACGGCTGGGCCGAGGTGGCCAGGGTGATCGGGCCGCCGGCCTGGTTGAGGCGGTAGTTCTGCAGGCGCTGCTGGCTGGTCGCCAGGGCCATCACCTCGGCGTGCGCGGCCGAGCAGTTGTGCGGCACCACCCGGTTCACGCCCACGCCCACCAGGCGCGCGCCGCTGAACACCGCGGCGCCGAAGGGGCCGCCGCTGCGGTGGTCGACGTTGAGGCGGGAAAGCCGGATCGCCAGCGCCACCTTGTCTTCGGCCGACGGGTACTCGCGCTTGTGATCCACTTCCTCGTGGATCCAGGCCGGCAGGGTCAGGTGGAGCTGGGCATAGATCATCGTCGGCTCACTTCGCGGTCCAGGTGTCGCGCAGGGTGACGGTGCGGTTGAACACCGGCGCATCGGCGCGGTGGTCGTGGCGGTCGGTGGTGAAGAAGCCCAGGCGCTCGAACTGCACGCCGGCCTCCGGCGCCAGGCCGGCGGCGGCGGGCTCGACGTAGCCGCGCACGATCTTCACCGACTCGGGGTTGAGGTAGTCGCGGTAGCTCTTGCCTTCCTCGTCGCGGTCGGGGTCGGCCACCACGAACAGGCGGTCGTACAGGCGCACCTCGGCCGCCACCGCGTGCGCGGCGCTGACCCAGTGGATGGTGCCCTTGACCTTGCGGTCGGCGCCCGGCAGGCCGGGGCGGGTGTCGGGGTCGAGCGTGCAGCGCAGCTCCACCACCTCGTCGCCTTCCTTGACGACCTCGTCGCAGCGCACGATGCCGACGCCGCGCAGGCGCACTTCGCCGCCCGGCACCAGGCGGTGGAAACCCTTGGGCGGCACTTCCATGAAGTCGTCGCGCTCGATCCACAGCACCGGCGAGAACGGCACTTCGCGCTCACCGAAGGACGCGTCCTTGGGGTGGTTGGGGAAGCGCAGCAACTCGGCGTGGCCCTCCGGCAGGTTGGTGAGCACCAGCCTGAGCGGGTTGACGACGGCGAGGCGGCGCGGCGAGGCGGCGTCCATCACCTCGCGGATGCAGCCCTCGAGCACCGAGAAGTCGATCAGCGAATTCTGCTTGCTGATGCCGATGCGGTCGGCGAACAGGCGCAGCGCCGCCGGCGGCGTGCCGCGCCGGCGCAGGCCCTGCAGGGTCGGCATGCGCGGGTCGTCCCAGCCGGACACCAGGCCTTCCTGCACGAGCGCCAGCAGCTTGCGCTTGCTCATCACGGTGTAGTTGATGTTCAGGCGCGAGAATTCGATCTGGCGCGGCTTGGCGGCGACGCCGGCCTGGCCCGCGGCCTCCAGCGGCGCCAGCAGGGCGCGGTCGTGGTGCAGGCCGACGTTGTCCACGCACCAGTCGTACAGCGGCCGGTGGTCCTCGAACTCCAGCGTGCACAGCGAGTGCGTGATGCCCTCGATGGCGTCGCCGAGCGCGTGCGCGAAGTCGTACATCGGGTAGATGCACCAGGCGTCGCCGGTGTTCTGGTGCGGCACGTGCTTGATGCGGTAGATGGCCGGGTCGCGCAGGTTGATGTTGCCGCTGGCCATGTCGATCTTCGCGCGCAGGGTGCGGGCGCCGTCGGGGAACTCGCCGGCGCGCATGCGCCGGAACAGGTCGAGGTTCTCCCCGACGCTGCGCCCGCGGAAGGGCGAGTCGCGGCCCGGCTCGGTGAGCGTGCCGCGGTACTCGCGCACCTGCTCGGCGCTCAGGTCGCAGACGTAGGCCTTGCCTTCCTTCACCAGCTTCTCGGCGGCCAGGTAATAGACGTCGAAGTAGTCGGAGGCGTGGCGCAGTTCGGCCCAGTCGAAGCCCAGCCAGCGCACGTCTTCCTTGATGGCCTCGACGTACTCGGGGTCTTCCTTCGCCGGGTTGGTGTCGTCGAAGCGCAGGTTCACCGGGCCGCCGAACTCGCGGCCGATGCCGAAGTTCAGGCAGATCGACTTGGCGTGGCCGATGTGCAGGTAGCCATTGGGCTCCGGCGGGAAGCGGGTGCGGATGGCGGCGTGCTTTCCGCTGGCCAGGTCCTCGCGGATGATCTGGCGGATGAAGTCGTTCTTCTCCGGCGCGCTGGCGTCGGTGGGGGCTGGGGTCTGGCTCATGCGTCCGGTTCGGGCGTCCAAAGGCGTACAGTCTAACGGCTTGGCCGCCCCGGCGGCCCGGCTGTTTCGGGTCGCCTCACGGGCTAGAATCGGCCGGGCAGGGGGCTGCACGCAGACAAACGGGGAGACGACGCTTGCGTAACGCGTGGGCCTTGGACACGTTTTTCTTCGCCACCGCACTGGCGCTGGCCTTGGTACTTTCCCCCTCCGGGGTCCGGGCGCAGGCGTCCGGCGACGCGTCGCACGTGCCGCTGGACCTGGCGGTCATGGAGACGCCGGTCGGCACAACCCTCGACGACATCCTCAGCGGCCGGGCCCAGCCGGGCTTCACGCCGGTGCTGACGCCGGGCTTCCCGTTCACGGCGCGCGCCGACCACGTGCTGTGGGTGCGCATCCGCGCCGAACTGCCGGCCTCGTCGCGCGACTGGCGCCTGGGCATCGTGCGGGTGCCGGTCGACCAGATCCGCCTGCGCGTGCACCCGCCGGGCGACCTGGTCGCCCGCGACAGCTTCTTCCGCCGCGGCGACGGCCAGCGGCCCTGGCCGGCGTATTTCGACCTGCCGCTGCCCGACGGCCTGTCCGGGCGCACCGAGCTTTACCTGGAGATCGAGGGCCAGGTGATGGGTGGCCTGCACCTGAGCCTGCGCGACGGCCCGACGGCCTCGGCCGAGGAAGCCCAGGCCCGGTTCTGGTTCCGCCTCGTCTATGGCGTGCTGCTGGGCGTGGCCCTGCTGTCGCTGCTGCGGCATGCCGAGGACTCCTCGGCGGGCGCGCTGTCGGTGGGTGCCGCGGCCATCTGCGCCTGGCTGGCCTGCCTGGGCATCAACGGCCACCTGTATTCCCTGCCCGAGGTGGCCCTGCTGTCCGGCCTGGGCGCGATGGTGCCGCAGGCGCTGTTCCTGCTCGGCGCCGGCCCGCTGGTGCTGGCGACCCTTCGCTACAGCGGCCTGGCCAAGTCGGCGCCGCCGCTGGTGGGCTGGATGCGCGGCCTGGGCTGGCTGCTCGTGGGCGGCGCGCTGTTCGCCTTCACGCTGCCTGCCAGCGCCAGCGTGGTGCTGCAGTGGGTGGCCTGGTTCAGCTATCCGGTGGCGCTGATGGCCTGCCTGGTGATGCTGGCCATGGATTCGCGCAGCTATCGCTGGGCGCCGCTGCTGACCTTGCTGGCCATGGCCGGCGCGGTGCTGCTGCGGGTGCTGGCCGACCAGCAGGTGATCGCGGTGAGCTGGTGGAGCCTGTTCGCCTGGCAGCTGCTGCTGGCGCTGGTGGTGCTGCAGTACCTGGCGCTGCCCTGGGGCCGGGCGCGCCTGCAACGCTGGCAGATGCGCCGCCGGGCGACGCCGCCCGAGCCCAGCGCCGAGGAAAAGATCGCCGTCGCCCGCGAGAAGCTGGTCAAGAGCCTGCAGCATGGCCTGGAGCACGCCGATGACGACGACGTGTCCTGGATCGCCTACCGGCGCCTGCTCGACGGCCTCAAGTCGGTGCTCTCGCAGGACTCCTCGGCCGTGGTCGGCGAGCACGCCGACGGCGAGGAACTGCTGCAGGTCGAACCCAAGGCGGCCGAGCCGCGCTACCGCGGCCTGCTGCGCGACCGCGCCACCCTGCTGCGCAACCTCAGCAAGCTCAAGGCGCCGCAGCAGGTGGGCCTGGACTTCGACGGCCCCGAGGGGCCGCTGGAGAAGGTGCAGCTGGCGGTGATCCCGCTGCCCATCCCCAAGCCCGGCTGGGGCGCGCTGCTGGTGGAGCGGCCGGCGAACGTGGCCTATACCGACGCCGAACTGGCCCTGTGCGCCGAGTTCGCGGCGATGGCGGTGATGGCCGGCGAGGAGGCCTCGGGCACGGTCAGCGCCCAGCGCCAGGCCGAGACCGACCCGGCCACCGGCGTGTTCCGCGAGGAGTCGCTGCGCGAGCGCATGCAGCAGATGCTGGACGCCGCCCGGCTGCGGCAGACGCCGCTGAGCCTGCTGTGCGTGGTGGTGGACCAGCTGCCGGCGCTGCGCGAGGCCGGCGGCGAGGTCGGCGCGGTGTCGGCGATGCGGCCGGTGGCGACGATGCTGCGGGACGAGCTCAGCCACGGCGACCTGATCGGCCGCGGCGGCCCCGACGGCTTCCTGGTGCTGGCGCCGGGCAAGAAGCTGCTGCAGGCGCGCGAATACGCCGACCGCCTGCGCGAGGCCGTCTCGCACATGATCGTCGACGCGCGCATCGCACCCATGCTTTCGATCAGCGTCGGCATCGCCCAGGCCGGCCCGGACGAACGCAACATCGCGGCGCTCACCGAACGCGCGGCCAAGGCCGCGCTGGTGGCGTCGAAGAACGGCGGCAACCAGATCTTCAGCTGAGGTCCCCTTTGTCCACCACGCTCGTCATCGGCAACAAGAACTACTCGTCCTGGTCGCTGCGGCCCTGGCTGCTGCTGCGGCATTTCGGCGTGCCCTTCACCGAGGTCCTGCTGCCGCTGGACACGCCGGAGTTCCACGAGCGCGTCGGCGCGCTCTCGCCCAGCCGGCGCGTGCCGGCGCTGCACGACGGCGACCTGGTGGTGTGGGATTCGCTGGCGATCTGCGAATACGCCAACGAGCGCTGGCTGGCCGGGCGCGGCTGGCCAGCCGCCCTGGAGCAGCGTGCGCTGGCGCGCAGCGCCGCGGCCGAGATGCACTCGGGATTCGCCGCCCTGCGCGGGCAGCTGCCGATGAACCTGCGCCGGCAGCCGCGCGAGCCGCACTGGGACGGCGCGGCGGAAAGCGACATCCGCCGCGTGCAGGAACTGTGGGGCAGGCTCAGGTCCGGGGCGCAGGATGGCGACTTCCTGTTCGGCGGCTTCGGCATCGTCGATGCGATGTTCGCGCCCGTCTGCGTGCGCTTCCGCGGCTACGGCGTGCGGCTCGATCCGGTGTGCTCGGCCTACGTGGAGGCGATCCACGCGCTGCCGGCGATGCGCGAATGGGCCGCGGCCGGCCTGGCCGAGACCGCCCGCGTCGACGCGGACGAGGCCTGAGCATGGACTTCGCCCGGCTGATCCGCGAGGTCCCCGATTTCCCCAAACCCGGCATTCGCTTCAAGGACTTCAGTCCGCTGCTGGCCGACGGCGAGGCCTTCGCGGGCGCGGTGGCGGCGATGGCTGCGCCATGGCACGGGTCCGGCCTGCGCGTGGTGGTCGGCATCGAGGCGCGGGGCTTCATCCTCGGCGCCGCGGTGGCGCGCGAGCTGGGCGTCGGCTTCGTGCCGGTGCGCAAGCCCGGCAAGCTGCCCGGCGCCGTGCACGAGGTCAGCTACGCACTCGAGTACGGCCAGGACCGGCTGCAGGTGCAGGCCGACGCCGTGCCGGCCGGTGCATCGGTGCTGCTGGTCGACGACGTGCTCGCCACCGGGGGCACGCTGGCGGCCGCGGCGTCGCTGGTCGACGGGATCGGCGCGCGCCTGGCCGGCGCCGCCGTGCTGGTGGAGCTGGCCGCGCTGGGTGGCCGCGGCCGCTGGCGCCGGAGCGAGCCGCTGCTGGCCACGCTCAGCTACTGACTCAGTACGACGCGATCTCGCAGACGTAGATCAGTTCGCAGGCGCCGCTGCCGCTGTCCTCGCGGCTCAGCGAGCTGCGCCAGCGCCAGCCGTTCGCATCCTCGACCTCCACCAGCCAGCCGCGCAGGCGCACCGTCTGGTCGGCCTGCACGCGCCTGATCGCCGCGGCCACCGTGGCGTCGGCCGGCACCAGGTGCATGTTGGCGCTTGAGCGGATGATCTCCTGCAGCGGGATCGGCGGCCCTTCGGCGCCCCAGCGGTAGTAGTACCAGCGGCCGCGCTGGCTGATGTCCAGGCGCTGGTAGACCTGCGGGTCGGCCATGGGGCCCCAGCCGAGCGCGAGGTCGGTGGGCGACAGCGAGGACTCGCGGTCGAAGCGGTAGTCTTCGCGGCGCAGCACCCGCGCCTCGAGTGCGAAGCCGGCCAGCGGCCGCAGCCGGTGGCCCTGGATGTCGTAGACGGGCGCGTCGCCGACGTTGGCCTGCAGCGGCGTGCCCAGGCGCTCCGGGGCAGGCATCTGCGGGCAGGCGAGCTGGCCGCCGGGGCCGGTGGCCGGCACGGGCGCAGAGCCGTCCCGCGCCGCCCAGAACAGGGCGAGCACGGCGACGACCAGGGTGATCCAGAGCCAGCGGGGCATGACGGCAGACTAGCGACGCAGGCCGGGCCTGCCTAGCCGCTCAGCCGAAGTCGGCCAGCAGGGCGGTGCGCGTGTCCTCCGGCAGCACCAGCCCGACCCGCAGCCGGTCGTCGTCGATGCCCAGGCCCAGTGCCGCCCCGGCGTGCAGGGCCAGGCGCTGCGCCGGCGGGAACTCGAAGCGCAGGAAGAACACGCCGACCTCGCCGGACGGCAGGCCCTCGGGGGCGTCGGCCTGGGCGGGAATCGGTTCGAAGCCCGCGACCCCGGCGTGCACGCGACGTTCGATGCCGCCGAGGCGGGCCAGGGCATGTTCGTGCGCGACCGCGTCGCCCGGCTCGACCAGCATCGTCGCCTTGAGGTTGCCGCCGTCGGGCAGCAGCGAGTTCCAGGCCTCGAGTTCGGCCTCGATCGCATGCGGTTCGAACACACGCTCGATGCGCAGCGCCTCCTGCACCTGCCACAGCACCGTCAGCCGGTCCTCGAACAGCAGCAGCACCTGGCTGTCGAGCCTGGCCTGGCGCCGGGCCCGGTGCGCGAGCACGCGCTGGCGGAAGGCCTCGCGCTCATGCAGGTAGTCGTCGAGCGGCAGCAGGTCGGCCGCGGTGAGCTTTCGCGCGCGCGGCGCCGTCGCGCCCGAATGCACCAGCCGCAGGTGGCTGCGTGCGTGCAGGGCCAGGCGTCGCTCCGGGGCGCGATGTTCTCCCATGCGCACCGAGCCTACGCCGGCGGCGTGGCTGCGGGAAATTCAGCGTCGCGATGGCGGCCATAGCCGCCGTGAATCGGCCTGGCTCAGCGGCCGGCGTCGCCCGCGGCCTCGGGCTGGTAGCTCACCGAGGTGACCTTCAGGCGCAGGCTGCGGCCGCCGGGCATGGCCCAGTCGATGTGCTGGCCCACGGACAGGCCGAGCAGGGCGCTGCCCACCGGGGCCAGCACGGAAACCTTGCCCGCGTCGGCGTCGGCCTCGTGCGGGTAGACCAGGGTCAGCTGGTGCGACTCGCCGGTGTTCTCGTCCAGGCAGGTGACCACCGAATTCATGCTCACCACGTCGGCGGGCATATCGGACGGCTCGACCACGTTCGCGCGGGCAAGCTCGTCGCCCAGGGCCTGGGCGGCGGGAAGCTGGCGCAGCGTCGGCGCCTCGAGCATCGCCTCAAGGCGGGCGAGGTCCCGGGACGAAACGGTGATCGGCGGCAGGCTGCTCATGGGAAGCTCCAAAAAGACAACGGGCGGCACGTGCGACGCGCCGCCCAGGCATCAACTGATTTGTGGGCGCCAAGATAGCCCGGCGCGGCGCCGGCTTCAAGCCTTGGCGCTGCGCCTGGGGCCCGCGGCGGTCGCCTCGCCGTCTTCCGGCGGCAGCTCGAGCAGGCTGGGCGGCAGGGAGCGCAGCACCCCGGCCAGTTCGCGCAGGAAGTCCCCCATGGCCGAGCTGCGGCGCCAGACCAGGGCCAACCGCCGGGTCGGCGGCGGGTCGCGGAAATGCAGCAGGCGGATGTCGGCTGAGGCGGGCACCGGCGGCTTCACCGCCAGCACCGGCAGCAGGGTGACGCCGACGCCGGCGGCGACCATCTGGCGCAGGGTTTCCAGGCTGGTTGCGCGGAAACCCTCCTTTTCGCCGGCGCCGGCCAGGCTGCAGACCGCCAGCGCCTGGTCGCGCAGGCAATGGCCTTCCTCGAGCAGCAGCAGGTGCTGGTCGCCGAGTTCGCCCAGGCTCAGGTTGCGCTTGCCGGCCAGCGGGTGGCCGTTGGGCACGGCCAGCAGGAAGGGCTCCTCGAACAGGAACTCGGTTTCGGCCCAGTCCTCGTGCAGCGGCAGGGCCAGCACGGCGGCGTCGAGCTTGCCGTCGCGCAGGCCGTTGAGCAGCACTTCGGTCTTTTCCTCCACCAGCAGGAGCTCAAGGCGCGGGAAGCGCTGGCGGATGCGCGGCACGACGTGCGGCAGCAGGTAGGGGCCCAGGGTGGGGAACACGCCCAGGCGCACGCTGCCGGCTTCCGGATCGGCCGTGCGGCGGGCGGTTTCCCGCATCTGTTCGACTTCGGCCAGCACCCGCCGCGCGCGCACCGCGATGTCGAGGCCGGCCGGCGTGAGCATCACGTGCCGCGGCGCCCGCTCCACCAGTGGAACACCGAGTTCCTCCTCGAGTTTCTTGATCTGCGTCGAGAGCGTCGGCTGGCTGACGTGGCAGGCTTCTGCGGCACGACCGAAGTGCCGGAGCTCGGCAAGGGCCACCAGGTAGCGCAGGTCGCGGAGGTTCATGACGATTCGTATAGCCTATGAAATACCGGTCCGCAATCGATGGTTTGTGAAGACGTGGCCGGATCTTGCGATAGATAAAAGCTATCGAACCGATTGAAAAACTCGAATTCACATATTGATAGACTCTGCCTAACATATGCGAAAGTTTTGATTCACCCTCCCTCAAACCCACAGGAGCGACGCATGTCCCTGATCAATACCGAAATCAAGCCGTTCAAGGCCCAGGCCTTCCACAACGGCAAGTTCGTCGAAATCACCGAGGCCAGCCTGAAGGGCAAGTGGTCGGTGGTCGTCTTCATGCCGGCCGCCTTCACCTTCAACTGCCCGACCGAGGTCGAGGACGCCGCCGCGAACTACCCCGAGTTCCAGGCCGCCGGCGCCGAGGTCTACATCGTCACCACCGACACCCATTTCTCGCACAAGGTCTGGCACGAGACCTCGCCGGCCGTGGGCAAGGCGAAGTTCCCGCTGGTCGGCGACCCGACCCACGCCCTGACCCGCGCCTTCGGCGTGCACATCGAGGAAGAGGGCCTGGCGCTGCGCGGTACCTTCGTGATCAACCCGAACGGCGTGATCAAGACCATGGAAGTCCATGACAACGCCATCGCCCGCGACATGAGCGAGACCCTGCGCAAGCTCAAGGCCGCCCAGTTCGTCGCCGCCAACCCGAACCAGGTCTGCCCGGCCAAGTGGAAGGAAGGCGAGAAGACCCTGGCTCCGTCGCTGGACCTGGTCGGCAAGATCTGATCCCGCTCCGACGCTGAAACCTCCCCGGGCGGCCACGCCGCCCGGGTTCCAGCCCCGTCGCGCGATGACTTGCGCCTGCGGCCTTCCCCGGCCCCAGGCGCAAGCCACCGCTTCTCAAGGAGTTCCCCCATGCTCGACGAGAACCTCAAGTCCCAACTGGCCGCCTACCTGCAGAAGCTGCAGCTGCCGATCGAACTGGTCGCCTCGCTAGACGACGGCGAGAAATCGGCCGAGCTGCGCAGCCTGCTGGAAGAAATCGCCGCGCTGTCGGACAAGATCGCCCTGCGCGTCGACGGCGTCGACGCACGCCGTCCGTCCTTCACCATCGTCCGCACCGGCACCGACGTCGCCGTGGGCTTCGCCGGCATCCCGATGGGCCACGAGTTCACCTCGCTGGTGCTGGCGCTGCTGCAGGTCGGCGGGCATCCGTCGAAGGAGTCGCAGGAGCTGCTGGCCCAGGTCGCCGCGCTCGAGGGCGACTACCGGTTCGAAACCTATTTTTCGCTCTCCTGCCAGAACTGCCCGGACGTGGTGCAGGCCCTGAACCTGATGGCGGTGGTCAACCCGCGCATCCGCCACGTGGCCATCGACGGCGCGCTGTTCCAGGACGAAGTCGAGCGCCGCGAGGTGATGGCGGTGCCGACGGTGTTCCTCAACGGCCAGCCCTTCGAGTCCGGCCGCGTGGACCTGGCCCAGATCATGGCCAAGCTCGACACGGGCGCCGAGGCGCGCGAGGCGGCGAAGATCCGCGACAAGCAGGCCTTCGACGTGCTGGTGGTGGGCGGTGGCCCGGCCGGCGCGGCCGCCGCGGTGTACGCCGCGCGCAAGGGTATCCGCACCGGCGTGGCGGCCGAGCGTTTCGGCGGCCAGGTGCTCGACACCATGGCCATCGAAAACCTGATTTCGGTCGAGCACACCGAGGGCCCGAAGCTGGCCGCGGCGCTCGAGGCCAACGTGCGCGCAAACGACGTGGACGTGATGAACCTGCAGCGCGCCGAGGCGCTGGTGCCGCCCGCCAAGCCGGGCGAACTGGTCGAGGTGAAGCTGGCCAATGGCGCCAGCCTGTTCTCGCGCAGCGTGATCCTCTCCACCGGCGCGCGCTGGCGGCAGATGGGCGTGCCCGGCGAGGACCAGTACCGCAACAAGGGCGTGGCCTATTGCCCGCACTGCGACGGCCCGCTGTTCAAGGGCAAGCGCGTGGCGGTGATCGGCGGCGGCAACTCCGGCGTCGAGGCGGCCATCGACCTGGCCGGCATCGTCGCCCACGTCACCCTGGTCGAGTACGACGTGAAGCTGCGCGCCGACGAGGTGCTGCAGCGCAAGCTGCGCAGCCTGCCGAACGTCGAGGTCGTGCTCAACGCCCAGACCACCGAGGTGCTCGGCGATGGCCGCCGGGTCACCGGCCTGGCGATGCGCGACCGCGCCAGCGACGAGGTGCGGCAGCTCGAGCTCGAGGGCGTGTTCGTGCAGATCGGCCTGCTGCCCAACACCGAGTGGCTCAAGGGCAGCGTCGAACTCAGCCCGCGCGGCGAGATCGTGGTCGACGCCCATGGCCGCACCTCGGTGCCGGGTGTGTTCGCGGCCGGCGACGCCACCACCGTGCCCTACAAGCAGATCGTCATCGCCATGGGCGCCGGCGCCACCGCCAGCCTCGCGGCCTTCGACTACCTGATCCGGCATTCCGCCCCGGCAGAGGCCGCCGGCGAGGTCGCGGCGGCCTGAGCCCCGGGCGCCGCCCCGGGGCCGGTGCCCCGCGGCGGCGCTATCATGGCGCGATCCCCCCGAGGAATCGCGCCATGCCCCCTGTCCAGACTGGTGCCGCCGGCGACATCGATCGCCTGTTCGCGGCCATCCCCGAACGCAATACCGGCGACTGCCTGCTGCGCACCATGCAGCAGCACCACGTGCAGCTGTCGACGATGGCCGACACCAAGGCCAACATCATCATCACCATGTCCTCGATCGTGCTGACCCTGGTGCTGGGCCGGCTGGGCGATCCGATGCTGCGCGGCGCCTCGATCACGCTGGCCGCCTTCACCATGCTGGCGCTGCTGCTGGCCGTGCTGGCGGTGCTGCCCAAGTACCGGCCGCTCAAGCTCAGGGACGACCAGATCCCGCCGCAGTTCAACCTGATGTTCTTCGGCCACTTCGCCGAACTGCCGCGCGAGCGTTTCCTCACCGAGATCGCCGGCGCGCTCCGCTCGGACGGTTCGGTGTACGAGACGATGGCGCGCGACACCTACGCGCTGGGCTATTACCTGGCGCACCACAAGTACCGCTACCTGCGGCTGAGCTACCTGTTCTTCCTCGGCGGCTTCGTGCTGGCCTGCCTGGTGCAGGGCTGGCAGCTGCTGGCCGGCTGATGACCACGGTCGCCAACGCCCTGCGGGAAGGCGCCGCGCGCCTGGCGGGCGACGAGGCCCGGCTCGAGGCCGAACTGCTGCTGGCGCACGCGCTCGAACGCCCGCGCAGCTGGTTCTACGCCCACGCCGGCGACGTGCTCGGGGACGCGGAGCTGCGCGTCTTCGACGCCCTGCTGCGACGCCGCGCCGAGGGCGAGCCGGTGGCGCAGATCACCGGCGTGCGCGGCTTCTGGTCGCTGGAGCTGGCGGTCACCCGCGACACCCTGATACCGCGCCCGGAAACCGAACTGCTGGTCGAGCTCGCGCTCGGGCGACTGCCGGTGGATGCCCGGGCGCAGGTGCTCGACCTGGGCACCGGCACCGGCGCGATCGCCCTGGCCATCGCCAGCGAGCGGCCACTGGCCGACGTGACGGCGGTCGACGCCAGCCAGGCCGCGCTCGACGTGGCCCGCGCCAATGCCGCCGACGCCGGCCTGCCGCTGCGCCTGCTGCATGGCGACTGGTTCGCGCCGGTGGCGGGCGAGGTCTACCGGATGATCGTCTCGAACCCGCCCTACATCGCCGAAGACGACCCGCACCTGGGCCAGGGCGACCTGCGCTTCGAGCCGCGTTCGGCCCTGGCCTCAGGCCCGGACGGCCTGGACGCACTGCGGGCGATCATCGCCGGTGCGCCGGCGCACCTGCTGCCGGGCGGCTGGCTGCTGCTTGAGCACGGGCACGAGCAGGGCGGGGCGGTGCGCGCGCTCTTGCGCGATGCCGGCTTCGGGCACGTGGAAACGGCGCGCGACCTCGAGCGCCGCGACCGCATCAGCCTGGGGCAGTGGCCGGGCTGAGCCCGACCGGATGCGGGGGGCTCAGCCGCCGACGGCGCGGTTGGCGGGCTGTGCCAGCGCCGGCCAGCGCGCCAGCACCGCGCGGCGGATGCCGTCGGCGTCGATGCCGGCTTCGGCCAGAAGCTGTTCGCGGCTGGCGTGCTCCTGCCAGTCGTCGGGCAGGCCCAGGTGCAGCATCGGCACCACCTTGCCCTCGGCCGCGAGCAGTTCGGCCACGCCGCTGCCGGCGCCGCCCATCACCACGTTGTCCTCGATGGTCACCAGGCCGTCGTGGCTGGCGGCCAGCTCGAGCACCAGCGCGCGGTCGAGCGGCTTGACGAAGCGCATGTTTACCAGCGTCAGGCCCAGTTCGGCGGCGACCTTCTCGGCCGCCGGCACCACGGCGCCGAAGGCCATCAGGGCCACGCCGGCGCCGCGTCGGCGCAGTTCGGCCTTGCCGATCGGCAGGGTTTCGAGCGTCGGCTGCACGGCCACGCCCGGGCCGGTGCCGCGCGGGTAGCGCACGGCGGCCGGGCCGGCGTGGCGGTAGCCGGTGCTGAGCATCCGGCGGCATTCGTCCTCGTCGGCCGGCGCCATCACCACCATGTCGGGCACGCAGCGCAGGAAGCTCAGGTCGAAGCTGCCGGCGTGGGTGGCGCCGTCGGGGCCGACCACGCCGCCGCGGTCGATGGCGAAGAGCACGTCGAGCTTCTGCAGCGCGACGTCGTGGATCAGCTGGTCGTAGCCGCGCTGCAGGAAGCTCGAATAGATCGCGACGACCGGCTTGGCGCCCTCGCAGGCCATGCCGGCGGCGAGCGTGACCGCGTGCTGCTCGGCGATGGCGACGTCGAAGTAGCGATCAGGGAACTCCTGGCTGAAACGAACCAGGCCCGAGCCCTCGCGCATGGCCGGCGTGATGCCCAGCAGCAGCGGGTCGGCGGCGGCCATGTCGCACAGCCAGTCGCCGAAGACCTGGGTGTAGGTGGGCTTGGCCGGGCCGGGCTTCTTGACCACGCCCACGCTGGGGTCGAACGGGCCGACCGCGTGGTATTCGATCTGGTCGCCTTCGGCCAGGTCGTAGCCCTTGCCCTTGGTGGTGATCACGTGCAGCAGCTGCGGGCCCTTTAGGCCGCGCAGGGTGCGCAGGGTGGACACCAGGGCCGGCAGGTCGTGGCCGTCGATGGGGCCGGTGTAGTGGAAGCCCATTTCCTCGAACAGCGTGGACGGCACGAACATGCCCTTCCAGTGCTCTTCCCAGCGGCGCACGAACTTCGCCGCAGGGCGGTTCTTGTCGCCCAGCAGCTTCTTGCCGCCTTCGCGCAGGGCGTTGAGCGTCTTGCTGCCCGACATGCGGCCGAGCATCTTGGTCAGGCCACCGACGTTCTCGGAGATCGACATCCGGTTGTCGTTGAGGACCACCAGGATGTCCGGCTCGGGCTCCATGCCGCCGGCGTGGTTGAGCGCCTCGTAGGCCATGCCGGCGGTCATCGCGCCGTCGCCGATGACGGCCACGACGCGGCGGTCCTCGCCGCGCGCGCGCGCACCGATGGCCATGCCCAGCGCGGCCGAGATCGAGGTCGAGCTGTGGCCGACGCCGAAGGTGTCGTACTCGCTTTCGTCGCGCTTGGGGAAGGGCGCCACGCCGTCCTTTTGCTTGACGGTGTGGATGGTGTCGCGGCGACCGGTGAGGATCTTGTGCGGATAGCACTGGTGGCCGACGTCCCATACCAGGCGGTCGGACGGGGTCTCGTAGAGATAGTGCAGGGCGACGGTGAGCTCGATCACGCCGAGGCCGGCGCCGAAGTGGCCGCCCGACTGGCTGACCGCTTCGATCAGGTAGGCGCGCAGCTCGTCGGCGAACGCAGGCAGCTCCGCCTCGGGAAGCTGGCGCAGGTCGGCGGGCACGGAAATGCGCGAAAGGCGCGGGTAGCGCTGGGGATCCATCGTCTGTCTTGCGTGGGGTAAGACGTGGATTGTCCGGCACCCCGCCGGCGGGGGCAAGGCAAAACCCGGGCCGCGGCGGGCGCGGCCCGGGATGGGTTCAGCGGCGGAAGCGCCCGAGCAGGCCGCCCTTGGCCGGTTCCGGCTCGCTGGGCAGCATCAGGTCGGGCTCGGCGACGCCGACGGCGAGCGAGGCGTTCACGAAGTCGCAGACTTCGGCCAGGCTGGCGCCGCTTTGTTCAGCGATGTCGGTGAGCAGGGCCGGGCCCTTCATCATCACCGTGGCGATGCGGAAGTGGCGCGGGAACTCGCGCTCGGTCTGCGGCCACTTGAGCAGCTTGTAGCGGTCGTTGAGGCCATTGCCCGGCGCCAGGCTGCCGTTGTGGCCGCCGAGCGCGAGGATCCAGGCCAGGCGGCCGAGCGGGTGGCTGCCGCCCAGTTCGCTGGCCAGGGCCGGCAGCGTGGCCGGGTCGACCGGTTGGAGGTCGGCCTCGTGGATGTCGGCGGTGGCGTAGGGCAGCAGCGGCTTGAGCGCCGGGCCGGAGAAATACACCTTGTTGGCCGGGTCGATGACCAGCGCCGGGGCGCCTTCGACCTGCACGCGCACCGGGCCGGCGAGCGCACCCGGGCGCAGGAAGGCGGCCAGGCGCGGCTCGGCCTGCGGGGCCGGCTCGGGCTCGGGAATGGGGTCGGCGACGGGGGCCGGGGCAGGCGCGGGTTCCGGCACCTGCTCGGCGGCGGCCACCGGGGCGGGCGCCGCCTCGACGACCGGGGCGGCCACCGGCTCGGGCTCCGGGGCCGGCTCGGGCGTGGGCGACGGTGCGCCGGCTTCGATCTGGGCCAGCAGGGTGGCGACGCCGTCGGCGGTCACCGGGCGGTCAAGGCGATAGTCGGTGTCGGCGCGGGCGCCGGCGGTGAGCGCGACCACCACCTTGCCGTTGCTCAGGGCCTTCATCAGGCTCATCTGGCCGTACATGGAGTCCATGTCCACCACGACCACGCCGGCCTCGCTCTCGCTGGCCAGCTGCCAGCGGTTGCCGGCGTTGGCCTGGGCGAAGGCGGCTTCCACCTGGCCCTGTTCGTCGCGCGACAGGCCCGCGAAACAAATGCTGTGCATCGTCATTGCTTTTTCATCCCCCTGGTCACGCCGGCAAGGGACGGCGTGAAGGCCGGCAGTGTCCTAGCTGCGGCGGGGCGCCGTCAAATTGGTTCAGCACGGGCGCCTGGGATGCCGGGGCAGGTGGCTCTTCAGGAAGGCCATCTGGTCGGCCAGGATGTTGCGGTTCGACAGGATCAGGTGCTCGACCCAGCTGGGCCGGTAGGGCACGGCCAGCAGCGGCATGCCCGCCTGCTGCGGGGTGCGGCCGCCCTTGCGCGAGTTGCAGTGGAAGCAGGCACAGACCACGTTTTCCCAGACGTCGCGGCCCCCGCGGGAGACCGGCATCACGTGGTCGCGGGTGAGCGAGTGGCGGCCGAACTCATTGCCGCAGTACATGCACAGGTTGCCGTCGCGGGCGAACAGGGCGGTGTTGGTGAGCGCGGGCGAGGGGTCGAGCGCCTTGGCGTGGGCGTGGCTGCGGCCGGCGACGATGGGGTGCAGTTCGACCACGCTTTGCAGGCCGGTGGCGCGGTTGGTGCCGCCATGCACGACCAGGCAGGGTTCGCCCAGGGTCCAGGCGACGGCGCCGCGAACGTAGAGGCAGACGGCGTCCTGCCAGTGCATCCAGTCGAGGATGCGGCCGTGCGCATCGAGCGAAAGCACGCGCGGGACCGAGGATTCGAAGGGTGACGGAGCCCCTGCCGGGCGGGTGTTGCTCCCGGCGCCCACCAGACTCAAACGGGTCGGCGGTATTCCCATCGCTCCTGAGCATACGCCAGTCGCACGGCAGTTCAAGCATCCTTGCGCGGGGCGCCGCGGGCTAGAATCACGCTCCCCCATCCTCCCGAGGCCGCCATGCGCGAGCTCTACCCCGCCATCGAACCCTTCGACAGCGGTTTCCTGCAGGTCGATGCCCGCCACCGGCTCTATTACGAGCAGTGCGGCAACCCGGACGGAAAGCCGGTGGTGATGCTGCACGGCGGCCCGGGCGGCGGCTGCGGGGCAAAGATGCGGCGCTTCCACGACCCGGCGGCGTACCGGATCATCCTGTTCGACCAGCGTGGCGCCGGCCGCTCGACCCCGCATGCCGACCTGGTCGACAACACCACCTGGGACCTGGTGGCCGACATCGAGAAGCTGCGCCGCCACCTTGGCATCGAGCGCTGGCAGGTCTTCGGCGGCAGCTGGGGTTCGACCCTGGCGCTGGCCTATGCGCAGGCGCACCCGGGCCAGGTGAGCGAGCTGGTGCTGCGCGGCATCTTCATGCTGCGGCGCTGGGAGCTGGAGTGGTTCTACCAGGAGGGCGCGTCACGCCTGTTCCCGGAGGCCTGGCAGCACTACCTCGAGCCGATCCCGCCGGTGGAGCGGCACGACCTGATGAGCGCCTACCACCGCCGCCTGACCTCGGAGCACGAGGCGACCCGGCTGGCGGCCGCGCGCGCGTGGTCGGTGTGGGAGGCGGCGACGAGTTTCCTGCGCCAGGACGAGGACTTCATGCACAGCCACGAAGACCCGGCCTTCGCCCTGGCCTTCGCGCGCATCGAGTGCCACTACTTCGTCAACGGCGGCTTCTTCGACGTCGACGACCAGCTGCTGCGCGACGCGCACCGGCTCAAGGGCATCCCGGGCGTGATCGCGCACGGCCGCTACGACGTGGTCTGCCCGGTGCAGAACGCCTGGGACCTCAAACAGGCCTGGCCGGAAGCCAGGCTCGAGATCGGCCCCACCTCGGGCCACTCGGCCTTCGAGCCCGAACTCGTCGACATCCTCGTCCGCGCCACCGACGGCTTCCGCTGAGCCCACCCGCGCCCTGCAGGAGCGCCTTCAGGCCCGACGCTTTTGCTCGCGTTGACCCCTCCGGCCGGGCAACCGCCGGAGTGGCGCCTCCACTCGCGCAGGCACCGAGCGGCCCAAGCAAGACAAGCAGAAGCATCGGGCCTGAAGGCCCTCTCACAGGAGCTTCGGGCCTGAAGGCGCTCCTGCAGGGTGGGGGTCAGGCCGGGGATCCGTCGGGGTTGCGGTCGAGCAGCCAGAGGCCGGCCCAGAGCTTGGGGTCCATGGCGTAGCCTTCGGCCATCTTCGCGACCAGCCAGCGCGGGGCGTCGGCCACGGCGACCTCGTGCACGGTGATGTCCTCGGTTTCGTCGCCGCCGCCGGCGTGCACGCGGGTCAGGCCGCGGGCGCGCACGAAGGCCACCAGCTCGTTGCTCATGCCCGAGCTGCTGGGGCCGACCATCAGCACCTTCACTTCCGAGGCGAGCCAGCCGGTTTCCTCGAGCAGCTCGCGTCGAGCGGCTTCTTCCATGGTGTCGGTGGCCTCGAGGTCGCCGACCAGGCCGGCCGGCATTTCGATGGTGTTGGCGCCCATCGGAATCCGGTATTGCTCGACGAACAGCAGCTTCTGCTCCGGCGTCACCGCGATGACGATCACCGCGCTGCCGGCGTTGGTCCGCTCGGCGTATTCCCAGTGCCCGCGGCGGACCAGCCGCAGGTACTCGCCCTCGCACATCACCGTCTTGTCGCTGCTCATGGGCGAATCCTAGCCCGGCGACCGCGCCGGCGTCAGGCCGAGAACAGGCGCCGGCGGGTGAGCGGGCCGAAGCGCAGCTGTTCGCACAGGCCCTCGAGGGCCCCGGCGTCGGGCGGACGGCGTTCGGCCTGCCCGAGGTCGGCCGGCAGCGGGGCGGCGGTGTCGATGGTGGCCAGCCGGCGGGAGAGCAGGGCGATCTCGCGGTGCTCGCGCAGGCGGGCGGCGTGCTGGGCGCTGCCGCGCATGCGCAGGAAGGGCACCTCGTCCAGGCGCTCGTAGACGGCGTCGAGCGAACCGAAATGGCCGAGCAGGGTGGCGGCGGTCTTGGGACCGATGCCGGGCACGCCCGGGATGTTGTCGATGGCGTCGCCGGTCAGGCCCAGGTAGTCGGCGATCTGGTGCGCGTGCACGCCGTAGCGGGCCTTGACGCCGTCGGCGCCCCAGCGCTCGTTGCGGGCGTAGTCCCACTGCTGGTCGCCCTCGCGCAGCAGCTGCGAGAGGTCCTTGTCGGCCGAAATCACCAGGCCGGCGTGCCCGGCGTCGCGTACCTTCGCCAGGGTGGCGCCGATCAGGTCGTCGGCCTCGTAGCGCGCGTCCGACAGCACCGCCAGGCCCAGCGCCCGGCAAAGCGCCTGGCAGTGGCCGAACTGGCGCTTGAGTTCCTCCGGCGCCGGATCGCGGTTGGCCTTGTAGGCCGGGTAGAGCGCATTGCGGAAGTTCGACTCGAGCGACTCGTCGAAGGCAACGGCGATGCGTTCGGGCTGCTGGCGCTCGAGCAGGTCGAGCAGGAAGCGCGCGAAGCCCTGCACGGCATTGACCGGCCAGCCGTCGGCGTCCCGGAACTCGTCGGGCATGGAGTGCCAGGCCCGGAAAACGTAGAGGCTGGCGTCGACCAGGTGGACCGGCGCGCTCACGGTACCCACTCGCCCAGCAGGGCCTCCGGGTCGGGGCGCTGCCGCTCGGGCGCGGGTTCGGCCGGCGTGCCGACGTGGATGAAGCCGAGCACCGACTCGTTCCCGCCCAGGCCCAGGCGCGCACAGACGACCGGGTCGTAGGCGGCCCAGCCGGTCAGCCACTGCGCGCCGAAGCCCAGGGCCTGCGCCGCCTGCAGCAGCGCGAAGCACACGGCGCCCCCGGAAAGCAGCTGCTCGCGCTCGGGCACCTTGTGGCCGGGCGTGGTGCGGGCGATGACGGCCAGCACCAGTGGCGCCTGTGAGAATCGCTGCCGGTCCTTGTCCACCACGGCGTCGGAGGCGGACGGGTCGCGCTCGCGCGAGCGCGCCGCGAGCAGCTCGCCCAGGGCATGGCGGGCCTCGCCGCGGATGGCCAGGAAGCGCCAGGGCACGAGCCTGCCGTGGTCGGGCACGCGCACGGCCTCGGCCAGCATCGCCTGCAGCTGGGCGGCGTCGGGGCCGGGCTCGTGCAGCAGGCGGGAGGGTACGGAGCGGCGCTGCCGCAGGAATCGCAGTTCGTTCATCCGCGCAAGCCTACCATCCGTCCGCCTGCGCCTTACCGGACGGTTTCTGAGGACGGTGTCACAGTTATCTGTGGCACGATTGCCGACAATCCTCCCCAAAGCGCGTAGTCCCCCCGGCGTGCAGAGGTCCCTTGATGAACGATCCCCGCAACCCAGGCAGCGACCGTCCCGCCGCTCCGGCGGCGCGTGAGTTGGTGGCCGGCATGCGCCGGCGCAGCACCGAGCACCTGCAGGCCGTGCTGGCCCGCGTGTTCGCCCGCGCCGACGACTGGCTGTTCGACCTGGCAAAGAAGGACGGCGTGCCCGACGGCTCGCCCTACCTGTTCGCAATGCGGGCCCTGCGCACTTCGCGCGCTCCGATCGAGCGCGGCTTCCGCGAGTACCTCGACCGGGCCTTCGGCGGCCTAGAGAGCCGCACGGCGCCGCCGCGCCAGGCCGAGGCCGGCGGCGAGGGCCTCGAGCTGAGCCTGCTGCCCGAGAGCGAACTCGAGCAGCAGCTGGCCACCAACCTCACCGCCGAAGCCATCACCCGGATCCACGGCCACCAGCTCGACGAACTGGCCGGCCGACTGGCCCGCATGGTCGGCGTGGCCAAGCTCGAGGCCGATGCCAACCCGCTCAGCGCGCACTCGCTTGCCAGCGCCATCGGTTCGGCCCATGGCGACGTCGACCTGCCCGACGACGTGCGCATGGTGCTGTTCAAGTACTACGAGCGCGAACTCATCCACGACCTGCGCGACCTGCTGGCCGATCTCAACGCCCAGCTCGAGGCCGCCGGTTACCGCCCCGACGTGGCCACGGCCAAGCCGGTGCAGCGCCCGGCGGCGCCGCGCCCGGACATGGTCGCGCCGCCCACGGCCGACGGCTATGCCCCGGCCGCTTCCGACTACCAGCCCTCCGGCGGCGATGCCGGTACCCCCGCCGCCGAGGACCGGGCCGTCTACGAGGCGCTGCGGCAGCTGCTGCACGCCTGGCGCCCGGCCCAGCAGGGCGGCGTCGCGGGCGGCGCCGTCGGTGGCCGCCAGACCGGCCGCGGCGGGCAGCGTCCGCTGCAGTCGAACGAAATGATGTCGCTGCTCTCGCTGATGCAGTCGAGCGTGCCCGAGGCCGTCAACGAGGCGCTCGAGCGCCCCGAGGTCTCGCTGGCGGCCCTGCTCAAGAACGAGCTGCTGCGCGGCGCCACCCGCATCGGCCTGCCGCCCGAGCAGGTCAGCATCAGCCAGGACGACGAGGACGCGGTCGACCTGGTCGGCATGCTGTTCGACGTGATGTTCGACGAGCGCGACTTCGAGCAGTCGGCGCGCACGATGATCTCGCGCCTGGTGGTGCCCTTCGTGAAGGCCGCGGTCATGGACCGCCGGCTGTTCCTCTACAAGACCCACCCGGCGCGCCGCCTGCTCAACTCGCTGGCCGAGGCCGTCGAGGGCAACCGCGGCGAGGGCCCGCAGGAGCGCGAGCTGCTGCAGAAGGCCGAGAACACCGTCGACCGCCTGATCGCCGAGTTCAATGAAGACCTGGCGATCTTCGAGACGCTCGAGCAGGAGCTGCGCCAGTTCCTCGAGCAGCACCGTCGTCGCGTCGAGCTCGCCGAGCGCCGCGCCGCCGAGGCCCAGCGCGGCCAGGAGCGCCTGGAACAGGCCCGCGACCTGGCCAAGCTCGAACTCGAGCAGCGCACCCTCGGCCTGGAGCCGACGCCGGCCATGCGCGACTTCCTCGAGCGCTGCTGGACCCACCACCTTTCGATGATCGCGCTGCGCGAGGGCCCGGACAGTGGTTCCTGGCAGACCGCGCTTTCCGTGGCCGACCGCCTGCTGGCCCTGCTGCCGAAGCCGGGTGACCCGGCCGAGGCGATCGCCCCGGGCCTCAGGGCCCTGCGCGAGCCGCTGGAAACCGTGCTGGCCAGCTCCGGCATCATCGGCGAGGCCGCCACCGACATGATCCGTGGCCTGGGCGACAGCCTCGAGCGCCGCGCCCGTGGCCAGGCCCAGGTGCCGGTCGCGCCGGCGCCGGAAGCGGCGCAGGACGACAAGGTCGTGCAGCTGCCCGACCGCCGCTCGGCGGTGCAGGCCGCGCTGTCCGACCTCAAGCCCCGGCTCGAGGTGGTGGCGGGCAAGAAGAGCCTCGATGTCAGCGACAGCGACGTCGAGCAGATGCGCCAGCTCAAGGTCGGCACCTGGATTCACATCGCCGGCGAGGATGGCAAGCACCATCCGGTCAAGCTGTCGTGGGTCAGCCCGATCTCCTCGCGCCTGATGTTCGTCAACCGCCGCGGCGTGCGCGTGCTCGTGGCCTCGGTCGAGGAACTGGCCGCCATGAAGCAGGAAGGCAACCTGCTGGTGCGCGAGCAGGAGCAGGTCTTCGACCAGGTCCTGCACCGCGTCATGGGCAAGCTGCGCGACGACCTGGGCTGAGGCCCCTGCCGCGGGTGCGGCGCTTCCGGTAGCATCCCCGGCATACCTGCTGGGGAGTGGCGTGCATGGCGGCCTGCATCGTTTGCATCCGTGAGACCTCGCCGGGCGAGCGGCGCGTTGCGCTGACGCCGGAGACGGCGAAGAAGCTCGCCGGCCTCGGCGCCCGGGTGCTGCTTGAGCGCGGCGCCGGCGCATCGGCGTTCTTCCCCGATGCCGCCTACGCCGACGCGGAATTCTGCGACGACGCCGACGCCGCGCTGGCCCAGGCCGACGTGCTCGTCTGCGTGCAGCCGCCGACAAACGAGCGCCTGGCCCGGCTCCGGCCCGGCACGCTGGTCATCGGCCTGCTCGCCCCGCATGCCGATGCCGCCCGCGTGCAGGCCTTCGCCGACGGCCGGCTCACCGCCTTCGCGCTCGAGAAGCTGCCGCGCACCACGCGCGCCCAGGCCATGGACGTGCTCAGTTCGCAGGCCGGCATGGCCGGTTACAAGGCGGTGCTGCTGGCCGCGCAGCTGGCGCCGCGCTATTTCCCGATGCTCACCACCGCCGCCGGCACCATCCGCCCGTCGAAGGTGCTGGTCGTCGGCGCCGGCGTCGCCGGCTTGCAGGCCATCGCCACCGCGCGCCGGCTCGGCGCCCAGGTGGAAGGCTTCGACGTGCGTCCCGAGACCCGCGAGCAGATCGAATCGCTGGGCGGCAAGTTCCTCGACCTCGGCGTCAGCGCCGCGGGCGAGGGCGGTTACGCGCGCGAACTCAATGCCGAGGAGCGCGCCGAGCAGCAGCGTCGCCTGGGCGAGCACCTGCGTTCGGTGGACGTAGTGGTGACGACCGCCGCCGTGCCGGGCCGGCCGGCCCCGCGCATCCTCACCGCCGCGATGGTGTCGGGCATGAAGCCCGGCAGCGTGGTGGTGGACCTGGCCGCGGAGACCGGCGGCAACTGCGAGCTGACCCGCCCGGGCGAGACCTTCGAGCACGAGGGCGTCACCTTCGCCGGGCCGCTGGGCCTGGCCAGCCAGGGCGCGCTGCACGCCAGCGAGATGTACGCGCGCAACGTGTTCAACTTCCTGGCGCTGTCGCTCAGGGACGGCCAGCTGGCGCTGGACTGGGACGACGAGCTGGTGGCCAGGACCTGCCTGGCCCACGACGGCCAGCGTCGCGACTGATCAGTCGGCCTGGCCGCCGGCCTCCGGCGGCTGCGGCACCTGGCCCGGGCCGCCGGCTTCGAGCCAGGCGCGGCGCTGCTCCGGGCTGAGCGCCCGCCAGCGCGCCGACAGCTCCTTGCGTTCGTCCTCGGGCAGGGCCCGCATCGCCCGCATGGATTCGCGCATGCGCTCGCGCAGCTCGGGCGGAAGCTCGCGGTAGTTGCGCATGCCCTCGCGGATCCGTTCGCGCTGTTCGGGCGTCATCGCCTCCCAGCGCGCGCGGCGTTCGGCGCGCTCGAGTGCCATCACCCGCTGCGAGGCGGGCAGGCCGTCCCAGCGCTCGCGCAGGCGTTCGACCGACGCCTGCTGCGCCGGGGTCAGTTCGTCCCAGGTCGGCACCTTGACGCCCTCGGGCACCACCACCGGGCCGTGGTGGGGCGCGCCGTGGTGCCCGTGCGACCGCCGGCCCTCGCGGCTTTCGTCCTGCGCCAGGGCGAGGCCGGGCAGCAGCAGGGCCAGCCACAGCAGCGGACGCAGGCCATGCCGGCTCATCGGCGGCTCCCCGGCGCCGCCACCGGCGCCTCGGCCAGCCAGGCATAGAGTTCGGCGTCCTCGGCCATCACCAGGGCCTCGATTTCATCGCCGGCCAGCGGTTCGGGCACGGGCGTGCCGGGCCGGTCCGGCATCCACCAGGCCAGGCCCAGCGCGAGCACGGCCGCGGCGAAGGCGCCGGCGGGCAGGCGCCAGCCGCGGGCCGGCGCGGGGCCGGCCTCGAGCGCGGCTTCGCGCGCCCGGCGCAGGCGGAAGGCCATGCCCTGGTCGAGCCGGCTGCTGGCACGGTCGAACAGTGCGCGCGGCGTGTCGTGCGGGATGTCGGGGCGGCTCATCGCCAGTCCTCCAGGTGTTTGCGCAGGGCGGCCATCGCCCGCGACAGATGGGTTTTCACCGAACCTTCGGAGCAGCCCATGGCCGCGGCGGTCTGCGCCACGTCCAGGCCCTGCAGTTCGCGCAGCAGGTAGGCCTCGCGCTGGCGCCGGGGCAGGGCACGCACGGCCTGGCCCAGGGCCAGCCAGGCGGCGCCGTCGGCATGCCGGCGCGCCGGGTCTTCATTCGGGTCGGGCAGCATCTCCAGCGGGTCCTCGCGCTGATCCTCCGGCCGGCCGAGCACGGCCATCACCTTGCGGCGCACGGCGTTGCGGCGGTGCCGGTCGGTGATCTGCCGGCGCAGGATCGACCAGAACAGCGGCGGCCACTCGGCCGGCGGCCGCCCGCGGTAGCCGACGAACCGGATCATCGCGTCCTGCACCGCGTCCAGCGCGTCCTCGCGGTGTCCCAGTGCCAGTTCGGCCATGCGGAAGCCACGGCGCTCGACCGAGGCCAGGAAGGCCTCGAGGCTGGCGGGCGCGGCACCGGGGGCGGCGTCGAAGGGCATCACGGGTGGGCGGCATGGCCGGTCATGCCGCCTTATAACGCATCGAACCGGCCGGGGTTGACCGGCGCCGGCGGCCACTGGCCGGTGTTCAAGCTGCGGTTATGATGCGGGAATGGCGCTATCGCCCGGGGAGGGGACATGGACGGCTTCGTCGCGCTGTACATCTTCATGCTGGCGGCCTTCACCGGCTACGAGATCATCGGCCGGGTGCCGGTGATCCTGCACACGCCGCTGATGTCGGGTTCGAACTTCGTGCACGGCATCGTGCTGGTGGGCGCGATGGTGGTGCTGGGCCACGCCGACACCACGCTGGAGAAGGTCATCGGTTTCCTCGCGGTGCTGATGGGCGCGGGCAACGCCGCCGGCGGCTACGTCGTCACCGAGCGCATGCTCGAGATGTTCAAGTCGAGCAAGAAGGGGGGCGGCGCATGAGCTGGTTGCCGGTGCTGGTGAAGGCCAGCTACTTCGTCGCCGCGCTGCTTTTCATCCTGGGCATCAAGCGCATGGCCTCGCCGGTGACCGCGCGCAGCGGCATCCAGTGGGCCGGCGCCGGCATGGTGGTGGCCACGCTGGCCACCTTCGGCACGGAGGGAATGCACAACCTCCCGCTCATCATCGCCGCGCTCGTGCTGGGCACCGCGGTGGCCTGGTGGTCGGGCAAGCGCGTGGCCATGACCGACATGCCGCAGATGGTGGCGCTCTACAACGGCCTGGGCGGCGGCTCGGCGGCGGCGATCGGCGCGGTGGAACTGCTGCGCTTCTCGGACGCGGGCCTGGCGCCTTCGCAGACGGCGCTGGTGCTGGCCGTGGTCGGCGCGCTGATCGGCTCGATCTCGCTCACCGGTTCGGTGATCGCCTGGGCCAAGCTCGACGGCCGGCTCGACAAGCGCTTCACCTTCCCCGGCCAGCAGGCCTTCAACGCCTTGGTCTTCCTGGTGGCCCTGGCGCTCGGCGCGCTCACGGTCTATGGCCTGCAGCAGCCGGTGATCATCGGCTTCTTCGTGGCGGCGCTGGCGGTGGGCATCCTGATGACCCTGCCGATCGGCGGCGCCGACATGCCGGTGGTGATCTCGCTCTACAACGCGCTCACCGGCCTCGCGGTCGCCTTCGAAGGCTACGTGCTGCAGAACGAGGCGCTGATCATCGCGGGCATGGTGGTGGGCGCGGCCGGCACCATGCTCACCCAGCTGATGGCCAGGGCGATGAACCGCTCGATCGCCAGCGTGCTGTTCGGCAGCTTCGGCGCGGCGGGCGAGGCGAAGGAAATCTCGGGCGCGCAAAAGCCGATCGAGGCCGGCGACGTGGCGGCGATGATGGCCTACGCCGAGCGCGTGGTGATCGTGCCCGGCTACGGCATGGCCGTGGCCCAGGCCCAGCACAAGGTCTGGGAGCTGACGCAGGCGCTGCTAAAGCGCGGCGTGAAGGTGAAGTTCGCCATCCACCCGGTGGCGGGCCGCATGCCGGGCCACATGAACGTGCTGCTGGCCGAGGCGGGCGTGCCCTACGACCTGATCGCCGACATGGACGACATCAACCCCGAGTTCCCGACCACCGACGTGTCCCTGGTGATCGGCGCCAACGACGTGGTCAACCCGGTGGCCAGGACCGACCCGGCTTCGCCGATCTACGGCATGCCCATCCTGGACGTGGCCGACTCGAAGAACACCATCGTCATCAAGCGCGGCAAGGGCACCGGCTTCGCCGGCATCGAGAACGCGCTCTTCTACGCCGACAACACCCGCATGCTCTACGGCGACGGCGCCGCCGCGGTGGCGCAGCTGGTGGCGGAGCTCAAGGCGATCGACGGCGGGCACTGACGGCGCCCGGCCGGCGGCTAGCGGGCCAGGCGCCAGGCCAACGGCAGGGCCAGCAGGGCCCAGGCGAGATCCCAGCCGCTGGCGGCATGGCGCAGCAGTTCGGACGCCAGCACCGGGCCCATGCGGCTGGCGGCCTCCAGCGGCCGCAGGCCAAGCGGCAGGCCCATCATCATCGAGGCGACGAACCAGTAGCTGATGGCGATGGCCAGCGCGGTGCCGGCCGTGGCCGCCCAGGCCCGGGCCCGGCTGGCCGGCATGGCCGAGAGCCTGAGCAGCAGGGCCAGGTCCACCGCCGCCAGCAGCGCCAGCCAGCCCGCCATGCCGCGCACCGCCAGCGCCACCGCCAGCCAGATCGCCACCATGCCGGCCACGCCGGCCAGCCAGGCCACGGCCGGCAGCAGCCAGCCGGGGCGGGAATCAGGACGGTGCGTTGGCGACAAATTCGTTACCCGGTGCCTGGGCGGGCTAAAATAGCCGGGTTTCCCGCCAGGCGATACCCGAGTGAGCTATTCGCGAACCAGCGAGCCGGTCAAGTTCGAACGCGACTGCGATGCCGTCATGGTGCCGCAGGGCGAAGCCGTGACCCTGCCGGCCGGCACCACCGGCTACATCACCCAGGCGCTGGGGGGCTCGTTCACGGTGTTCGTGGACGGCAACCTGTTCCGCATCGCCGGCGTGGACGCCGATGCCATCGGCAAGCCGCAGCCCGAGCCGCTGGTGCTGCCCGAAGGCGCCGGCGACGCCGAGGTCGAGAAACTGGTCTGGGACCAGCTGCGCACCTGCTTCGACCCGGAGATCCCGGTCAACATCGTCGAGCTGGGCCTGGTGTACGACTGCGACCTGGGGCGCAACGCCGAGGGCGAGCGCACCGTCGCCATCCGCATGACCCTCACCGCGCCCGGCTGCGGCATGGGCGACATCCTGGTGCAGGACGTGCGCGACAAGGTCGAGCAGGTGCCGACGATCGCCGAGGCCGACGTCGAACTGGTGTTCGACCCGCCCTGGAACCAGTCGATGATGTCCGACGCGGCGCGTCTGGAAACCGGCCTGTTCTGAGCCCGGCCCGGCAGCGGCTAGGGCAGCCACGCTGTCGCCCGCGGCCCGGCCTGTAGTCCATCCCTGACCATTTCGAGGCTGGCCGACGAACGGCTGGTTTTTCGTTGGCTGGCCGCTTGACCCGTGACTTTCGTCACGTTAGCGTCGGCCGTGTGTCACGCATTTGAGATTTGCGTCACACATCCGGGTGGTTGCTTCAGCTTGCGGTTCGATTCGAGGCCAGGAAATGGCTCGGCAGGCGGAGGTGTTCCAGGGGACCCGGGGCATGGATGCAAGCACGGCCGTCCAACGGCCTTTGTTGCCATCACTATTCGGGGATCCAATCAGTGAGCAAGAACTCTCGCAAGCTCCGCCTGCGCGGACTCGTCGTGGCTACGTCGCTGGCTTTCGCCGGCTCGTCCGCGTTCGCCGCCCAGGTCAACACCGCCGGCCTCCAGCCGGACGGTCAGTACGACCGCTTCGTCGTCAAGTTCAAGGAGAACACGCCGGAGGCCGCCGACCAGAGCGCCCTGCGGCGTTCGCTGCAGTCGGCCAGCGCCGGCGCCAGCCAGATGCTGCGTGCCAACGGCCTGCAGCGCGGCCTGCGCGCCAACCAGGCCGACGTGGCCGCCCGCCACCTGCGCCGGATGTCGCTCGGCGCCGACGTGTTCACCACCAACCGCAAGCTCCGCGCCGACGAGGCCGAGCTGTTCATGCGCCAGCTGGCCAACAACCCGAACGTCGAGTTCGTGCAGGTCGACCGGCTGATGAAGCACACCCTGACGCCGAACGACACCAGCTACAGCCAGCAGTGGGGCTACTTCGACGCCGACGCCGGCATCCGCGCCGACCAGGCCTGGAACGTCGCCAACGGCAGCGGCATCATCGTCGCCGTGCTCGACACCGGCCACGTCAGCCACTCCGACCTCAACGCCAACATCGTCGCCGGCTACGACTTCATCAACGACTCCGCCGTCGCCGGTGACGGCAACGGCCGCGACTCCGACCCGAGCGACCCGGGCGACTACTACGGCGGCAACCCGTCGAGCTGGCACGGCACCCACGTGGCCGGCACCATCGCCGCGGTGACCAACAACGCCAAGGGCGTCGCCGGCACCGCCTGGGGCGCCAAGGTCATGCCGGTGCGCGTGCTCGGCCGCGGTGGTGGCTACACCTCCGACATCGCCGACGCGATCACCTGGGCTTCGGGTGGCACCGTCTCCGGCGTGCCCAGCCTGACCGCCGCCAACGTCGCCGACGTGATCAACATGTCGCTCGGTGGCAGCGGCAGCTGCGACAGCCTGACCCAGAACGCGATCAACGGCGCGGTCAGCCGCGGCACCACCGTCGTGGTCGCCGCCGGCAACAGCAACGCCAACGTCGCCAACTTCTCGCCGGCCAGCTGCAACAACGTGGTCGCCGTCGCTTCGGTGACCAGCTCGAGCGCCCGCTCCAGCTTCTCCAACTACGGCGCGCTGATCGACGTTTCGGCCCCGGGTTCGAGCATCCTCTCGACCCTCAACAGCGGCACCCAGGGCCCGGGCGCCGAGAGCTACGCGTCCTACAACGGCACCTCGATGGCGGCCCCGCACGTGGCCGGCGCCGTGGCGCTGGCCCAGAGCCGTCGCCTGGCCCTCGGCCTGCCGCTGTGGACCCCGGCCGAGGTCGAGTCCCAGCTCAAGGCCACCGCCTATGCGCTGTCGGGTTCGTGCTCGGGTGGCTGCGGCGCCGGCATCATCGACGCCAACGCCCTCGTGGCCGCTGCCGGTGGCAGCACCCCGCCGCCCCCGCCGCCGCCGCCGGCTGGTGGCGAGCTGACCAAGGGCGTGGCCGTCACGAACCTCTCGGCCAGCACCGGCAACTCGCTGTACTACACTATGGCCGTGCCGTCGGGCGCCAGCAACCTGACCTTCACCATGTCGGGTGGCACCGGTGACGCCGACCTGTACGTGCAGTTCGGCAGCCAGCCGACCGACAGCTCGTACGTCTGCCGTCCGTACCTGAGCGGCAACAACGAGACCTGCACCATCGCCGCGCCGTCGGCCGGCACCTACCACGTGCGCGTGAAGGCCTACTCGAGCTTCTCCGGCGTGAGCCTGGTCGGCAACTACACCACCGGTGGTGGCGGCGGCGGCTCGCCGCAGACCTACAGCAACGGCACCGACTACACCATCAGCGACAACGCCACGGTCGAAAGCCCGATCTCGGTCACCGGCCGCAGCGGCAACGCCCCGAGCAATGCGTCGGTGTCGGTCGACATCCGCCACACCTACAAGGGCGACCTGCGCGTCGACCTGGTGGCCCCGGATGGTTCGACCTACAACCTGCACAACCGCTCCGGCGGCAGCACCGACAACGTGATCGGCACCTGGACCGTGAACCTGTCGAGCGAGGCGCTCAACGGCACCTGGAAGCTGCGCGTGCGCGACAACGCGCGTGGCGACACCGGCTACATCAACAGCTGGTCGGTGACGTTCTAAGCGTTCGCGTCAGTGGCACCCTTCGGACCCCGGCCTCGTGCCGGGGTCTTTTTTTGGCTCGGCGCCGGCTCAGCCGCCCAGCACGTCCAGCCGCACCTCGATGCTCGCCTCGGGCGTCGGCGTGTGGATCATGTACAGGTCTCCGGGACTGCGCGGACGCGGCGGCACCGGCACCACGACCACTGAATAAACCTCGATCGTCGCCTGCACCGTCCTGCCGTCCGGCAGCGGAAGGGTGACCACGCGGACCGAATCGTTCTCGGGCTTGCTCATCGCACTTTCCTCCGGCGTGCGCCCGTGGGTGCGGGATCAGTGCTGCGCGGGCGCGGCCTCCACCAGGCCGGCCCGCAGCAGGAAGGGATTGGTGGTGATGCGCAGTTCGGCCATGCCGGCGGCGCGCGCCGCCTCCAGGCTGGCGCGCGCGGCCGCTTCCTCGCCGGCCAGAGCGCGCACCTGCGCGGCCAGCACGGCCACTTCGGCCGGCTGCTGGCCGATGGCCTCGGCGCGGGCCAGTGCATCCGCCGCCGCCCCGGGCTCGCCGAGGTTGGCGAGGTACCAGGCCAGCAGCGCCTGCGCCTTGGCGTCGCCTGGTTTCATCGTCACGAACTCGCGCATGCGCCGGGCCGCCTCGGCGTAGGTCGCCGCGGCCTCGTCCGGCTCGCTGCCCGACAGCGCGAGCGCGTCGGCGAGGTTGCCCCACAGTTCCGGGTTGTTCGGGTTGAGCTGCACCGCCTGCCGGTAGTGGCTGCCGGCACCCTCGGTGTCGCCGGCCTGCATGCGCAGCGTGCCGAGGTTGTTGAGCACGGCCTCGATCGGCTCGATCGCCAGCGAGCGTTCGAAGGAGGCGATGGCGTCGTCGTTGCGGCCCGCGGCGGCCTGCAGCGAGCCGAGCGTGCTCCAGACATGGGCGTTGCCGGGTTCGAGTTCGCTCGAACGCGAAAGCGCGTCGATCGCCGCGGGCAGGTCGCCGGCCAGGTAGTGCTGGTAGCCGAGGTCGGCGTGCAGGCGGGCGTCGTCGGGGCTGGCCGCGACCGCCTGCCCGAACAGCGCGAAGGCGCGCGTGGCGTCGCCGGTCGCGAGGTGCGCCTTGGCCTGGCCGGCCAGCGCCATGGCGCGGACCGAGAGGTCGGCCTCCGCGCGCTGGTAGTGCTCCAGCGCGCGCGCGTGGTCGCCGCCGGCGCGGTAGAGGTCGCCGAGCGCCAGCTGCACCGAGCCGAGCGTGCCGTCCATGTTGCCCGCCCGCAGGCAGGCCAGGCGCGCCGACTCGAAGGCGCCGGCGTCGCGATGGCCCTCGAATCGCCAGAGCTCGGCGCGGCAGATGCCGGCCTGGGCGAGCGCGAAGCGGCTGTCGCGTTCGAGTGCCTGGCTGAAGCTCTCGATCGCGCGCGGGCGGTCGCCGGCGCTGAGCAGGCGCAGGCCGCCCAGGTAGTCCTCGAATGCGGCCAGGTCGCGGGTCGGCGTCAGCCGTCGCCGCAGGCCCTCGCCGGCGTCGGGAAGCGGGCCGACCAGCAGGCGCGCCACCTCGGCGGCGATTTCCGCCTGGATGTCGAACACGCGTTCGGGCTCACGGTCGTAGCTGCCGCTCCAGAGCGTGAAGCCGGTACGGGTGTCGGAAAGCCTCGCCGACACCCGCAGGCGGCCCTGCTCGCGCCGGAGGTTGGCATCGAGCACGGCGGCCACGCCCAGCTGGCGGCCGACCGCCACCGGCCCGCCGCCGGCCTCGATGGCCTCGCGCGGGCGCCAGGCGGCCACGCGCAGGCCGTTGACGCCGGCCAGCGCGGCGAGCATTTCCCGGGCCAGTCCTTCGGCGTAGGCCTTGTCCTGCTCGCTTCCGCCGAGCGCGTCGAAGGGCAGCACGGCCACCGAGGCCTCCGCCGCCACGGGGCCGGGGTCCCAGGGCCGGGTGGCCAGCAACAGCACCACCAGCACCAACGCCGCGGACGCCAGCGCCCAGCGCCAGTGCCGCGAGCGGTCGCTGCGGCGACGGCCCAGCCGGGCCGTCTCGGGGTCGCGGGGCGGGTCCTCGCGGCGTGCCGTCGCCGGCGGCTCGCCTGGCACCGGCGCCGGCGGCGGGGTCGCGGCAGCGGCGGGCGGCGTGCCGGGGGCTGGCGGCTCCGTCGGCGCCGGCAGGTCGAGCGGGGCGATGAAGCGGTAGCCCAGGGCGTGCTGGGTCTGGATGCAGCGCGGGGCGTGGGAGTCATCGCCCAGGGCATGCCGCAGCTGGGCGATGGCCCGGGTCAGGACCCCCGGGGTGACGTGGCGGTGGCCCCAGACGGCATCGAGCAGCTGGTCGCGGCTGAGCAGCTCGCCGTGGTGGCGCAGCAGCTCCACCAGCACGGCGAAGGCCTTGGGCTCCAGCGGGCGCGGCTCGCCGTCCCGGCAGATCGAGTGCGCGGCGACGTCGACGACCACGCCCTCGAAGCGGTAGCGCTCGGCACCTTGGCCGCCCGGGGGCGGCGTGGATCCAGGCTCCATCGGCATTCCCTCACGCAAACCTCGCGAACGGATGCAAAGCCCTGCTGCCTCCACCGGCTTCCTTCATGACCACGGCCGTGGGCCGCGCCGATGCTGGACCTGCGCCGGATCCCCGGCGCCACTGACGCCAAAACCGGAGACAAGATATGTACGCGAACGCAGAAACCTTCCCGGCCCTGCCAGCCGCCCTGGCCCGGATCCCGGCCCCCGGCCCGGCCCGCCGCAGCAAGATCGGCCCCTGCGCCCTGCAGGCCCGTGAGCTCGACCGATTCAACGGCCTGCTGGCCGAACTCGGCCGACCCGACCCGCTGGCGGGCGACCAGATCGTGACGGCCGCCCGCGACCTGTACGACCCCCGCCTGGGCGACATCCAGTCGCCCTGCATCTCGGTGCGCCTGGCCCATGCGGCACCGCTGGACCAGTTCGTGCTCGACGAGGGCTGGGCGCCGGCCGGCCAGGCCCTGGCGGCGGCCCGCGCCGTGCTCGCCTACCTGCGGCGGCCGGATGACCTGATCCCGGACTGGGTGCCCCAGGTCGGCCGCCTGGACGACGCGATCGTGGTGGACGTGGCCTGGAGCCGCATCGGCGACGAACTGGCGGGGTACCGGGACTTCTGCCGCCTGCGGCTGCTCGAATCGCGCCTGCGCGGCGAACCGCCGGGTCGCTTCCGCTTCGGGCGCGGCGAATGGATCGAGGCGCGCCGCGCCGAGTCCGGGCTGCGCGAGCACCAGCGCCAGGTGTTGTCGTCGAGCTACCTGCCGGCGCCGGCGTCGCGCTTCCGCGTGCATTGAGCTGCACGCGGGCGGGGCAGGGCGGGGCCGCGCCGGCGCGGTCTCAGCCCGCCGCCTCGAAGCGGTTGGCGGCGACGTTCTTGCGCACCTTGAGCGGGTCCCAGATGCGGCCGTTCATGGCGATGTAAACGCCCGCCGGCTTGGACTGCACCGCGCCGACCGCGGTGCCGATGTTGAACTCGGCGTCGGATCCGCGGAAGCGGGCCGGGTTGAGCGCGCCGGTGAGGACGATGGTCTTGCCCGGGATCGTCGCCAGCACCCGGGCGGTCTCGACCATGGTGTCGGTGCCATGGGTGACCAGCACGTGCGCGGCCGGCTGCGCGGCGATCGTGGCGCGCAGCAGCTCGCGGTCGTCGGCGGTGATGTGCAGGCTGTCCTTGCGGATGATCGGGATCACCGTGAACCG
Source organism: Arenimonas caeni (assembly GCF_003024235.1). Classification (GTDB taxonomy): domain Bacteria; phylum Pseudomonadota; class Gammaproteobacteria; order Xanthomonadales; family Xanthomonadaceae; genus Arenimonas; species Arenimonas caeni. Next base: position 53,291 of record NZ_KZ679098.1, read on the forward strand.
GAAGGCGACGCCGAGCTCCTGCAGGATGCGGCCGATCTGCGGCTCGCCGACCTGGTAGTCGGACTTGTCGTCGAAATACACCTTGTCGATGGTGCCGCCGGTGGTGACGACCAGAAGCTCGTCCATGGGTTCCTCCTTGGGGCCGCGATTATACGGTCGGGCGCCGGGCCCGGCGGGCGGCGAAGCGGGCGCGCATGCCGTCCCAGCTGGCGGCGACCACCAGCACGGACGCCAGCGCGGCTTCGGCCAGCGCCAGCCCGCGGACCTCCGGCTCCGACCAGGCCAGCATCACGCCGTGGCAGAAATAGAGCAGGGCGGCCAGCGCACCCCAGAAGCCGGCGCGCCGGTGCCGCAGCAGCACCAGCACCGCCGCCGGCAGGATGGGCAGCGAGAAGAACAGCGCCATCGTCCAGGGCGCGGCCTGGGTGGGCGGGGCCAGCCACAGGCGCCAGGCCAGCTGCAGCGCCAGCATCGCCAGCACCGCGACCGCGGTGATGCGGGCGGCCCGGCTCACGCGGAGAGCTTCCGGGCGGTATCGGCCAGGCGCCGGCCCAGCGCGCGCGCCAGCTGCTTCTCCTCCTCGCTCGGCTCCGGGTCGTCGGCCACGCCGGCGACATGGCTGGCGCCATAGGGCGTGCCGCCGCTGCGGGTGGTGTTGAGCGCGGCTTCGGTGAAGGGAATGCCCAGCACCACCATGCCGTGGTGCAGAAGCGGGACCATCATGGTCAGCAGGGTCGACTCCTGGCCGCCGTGCTGGGTGGCGGTGGAGGTGAACACCGCCGCGGGTTTCCCGACCAGGGTGCCCGAGGCCCACTGGGCGCCCAGCCCGTCGATGAAGTGCTTCATCGGCGCGGCCATGTTGCCGAAGCGCGTCGGGCTGCCCAGGGCCAGCCCCACGCATTCGTCCAGGTCGCGGTGGCTGGCGTAGGGCGCGCCCTCGTCGGGCACCGGGGGCGCCGCCGATTCGGTGACGGGCGCCACCGGCGGCACGGTGCGCAGCCGGGCCTGCATGCCGGCGACCTCCTCGATGCCGCGGGCGACCTGGCGCGCCAGCCGCGCGATCGAGCCACCGCGGCTGTAGTACAGGACCAGGATCTCGGGCATGGCTCGCTCGCGGGGTGGGGACGCCGGCATTATCGCCCACGTTTGCGTCGGGGCTGCGTTTGCTAGGCTTGGCCGATGCCTGTCGCCCGCACGATCAACCAATGGTGGCACCGCCTGGACCGGGAACGGGTCCAGGCCTTCGCCCGTTTCCTGTGGAAGCGCTTCCTCGACGACCGCTGCTTCGAGACCGCCGGCGCCCTGGCCTACACCACGCTGTTCGCGCTCGTGCCGCTGAGCATGGTGGTGTTCGGCATCCTGGCCGCCTTCCCGGTGTTCGATGCCTGGAGCGCCCAGCTCACCAACTTCATCTTCTCCAACTTCGTGCCCGGCTCGGCGCGCGTGGTGGAGGAATACCTTCGCGAGTTCACCCGCAGCACCAGCCGGCTCACCGCCACCGGCGTCACCGCCCTGCTGGTGTCGCTGCTGCTGACGATGTGGAGCATCGAGTCCACCTTCAACCGGGTCTGGCGCGTGCCGACGCCGCGGTCGGGCCTGTTCCGCTTCCTGGTCTACTGGACGCTGCTGACGCTGGGAACGCTCGGCGCGGTGGCCAGCCTGGCGGTCACCTCCTACCTGTTCGCGCTGCCGGTGTGGTCGGGCGAGGCCCAGGCCTGGACCACGCGACTGCTGGGCTACCTGCCCAACGCGGTCGAACTGCTGGTGTTCACCCTGGCCTACTGGCTGATCCCGCATCGCAGCGTGCCGCTGCGCTTCGCCCTGGCCGGCGGCCTGTTCGCCACGGTGCTGTTCGAACTGGCCAAGCGCGGCTTCGCCGCCTACCTGCTGGGCGTGCCGACCTACGAGCAGCTCTACGGCGCGCTGGCGGTGGTGCCGATCTTCATGCTCTGGGTCTACCTGAGCTGGGTGGTGGTGCTGCTGGGCGCCAGCTTCGCCGCCTCGCTGTCTTCGTTCCGCTACCAGCCGCGGGCGCTGCGCCTGCCGGCCGGCATGGAGATGTACGGCTACCTGCGCTTGCTCGGGCGCCTGGCCCAGGCCCGGCGCGATGGCCGCGGCCTGCACATCGCCGACGTGCAGGACATCGAACCCATGCTCACCGACGACCTGCTCCAGCGCATGCTCGCCGGCCTGTCGGGCCTGAACGTGGTGCGCCGGGCCGAGGACGGCAGCTGGCTGCTCAGCCGTGACCTCGATGCGGTCACCCTCGGTGAACTGCACGAGGGCCTGGGCCTGCGCGTGCCCGGGCCGGTGCACGGGCTGCCGGGCTACGACGATCCGATCGGCCGCGATGCGGCGCGCGCTCTCGCCCACCTCCAGCAGCCGCTGGAAATGCCGATGGCGCGCAGCGTCGGCAGTTTCTTCACCCCCGGACCGGACAATACGACGCCATGAAGACCGCGACCCTCGCCAGCCTGCTGGTGCTCGCCCTGGCCGCCTGCCAGCCCGCCGCCGAGGCACCCGCCGAGGCCGCGCCCGCGCCTGCGCCGGTCGCAGCCGAACCGGCCGCCGCCCCCGAACCGCCGACCCACCCGGGCCTGGTGGTCGAGACGCTCGACGACGGCACCTTCGACCTGGCCGCCCAGCGCGGCGGCTGGGTGGTGGTGAATTTCTGGGCCACCTGGTGCAAGCCCTGCCTGAAGGAAATCCCCGACCTGAGCGCCTTCGACGCCTCGCGCGATGACGTGCGGGTGATCGGCCTGGCCTACGAGGAGATCGAGCCCGACGACATGCGCGCCTTCCTGAAGGAGCACCCGGCCGGCTACCCGATCGCCCTGCTGGACGTGTACGACCCGCCGGGCGATTTCGAGACCCCGCGCGGCCTGCCGATGACCTACCTGATCGACCCCGAGGGCAAGGTGGCGAAGAAGTACCTGGGCCCGATCACCTCGGAGATGCTGGCGGCCGACATCGCCGCCGCCGGCGCCGGCTGAGCGCCGGCCCTAGTAGCGGTTCGCGATCGGCTTGACCGGCCCGGTGTAGCGCTCCTTGCGCGGCCTGCCGGGCAGCGGCGGGAGTTCGATGTGCTGCTCGGGCACGGCGTGGTCGGGCAGGTGGTCGAGCAGGTGGCGGATGAGGTTGAGCCGGCCGCGCTTCTGGTCGTTGAAGTCCACCACGTACCAGGGGGCATGGCGCTTGTGCGTGGCCTTGAACATGGCGTCGCGGGCGCTGCCGTACTCGGCGTACTTCTCGCGCGCCTTGACGTCGATGGGCGAGAGTTTCCAGCGCTTGAGCGGGTCTTCGAGGCGCTCGAAGAAGCGCTCTTCCTGCTTGTCCTGGTCCACGGCCAGCCAGTACTTGAACAGCAGCACGCCGTCGTCGACCAGCATCTTCTCGAACACCGGCGCCTGGGCCAGGAAGGCGTCCACCTGCGCCGGCGTGGCAAAGCCCATCACCTTCTCGACGCCGGCGCGGTTGTACCAGCTGCGGTCGAACAGGGTGATCTCGCCTGCCGCAGGCAGGTGCGGCACGTAGCGCTGGAAATACCACTGGCCCTGTTCGCGCTCGCTGGGCCTGGACAAGGCCACCACGCGGCACTGGCGAGGGTTCAGGGACTCGGCGATCGCGGCGATCGCGCCGCCCTTGCCGGCGGTGTCGCGGCCTTCGAACAGCACCACCACGCGCTTGCCGGTGTGCTGCAGCCAGCGCGCCATCTGGTTTAGCTCGACCTGCAGGACTTCCAGCGTGTCTTCGTACTCGCGTCGCTTGAGCTTGGCCATCGATGTCCCCGGGGTGGTGGCAGCCGGCGCGGCGCTCAGGATTCGCGCAGGCGTGGCCGCAGGTTGGCGAGGTTGCAGGGTTTGGTGCGGGCGTCGAGCTGTGCCCGCACCAGTTTCTCCCAGCCGGTGCGGCAGGCCGAGGTCGAGCCGGGCAGGGCGAACAGGAAGGTGGCGTTGGCCAGGCCGGCGAAGGCGCGCGACTGCAAGGTCGAGGTGCCGATCTCTTCGAAGCTGATCGCCCGGAACAGTTCGCCGAAGCCCGGCATTTCCTTGTCCAGCAGCGGCAGCAGGGCCTCGGGCGTGGAGTCGCGGCCGGTGAAGCCGGTGCCGCCGCTGACCAGGATGCCGTGCACGGCATCGTCGGCGATCCAGCGCGAGACGATCGCCCGCATCGCGTACTTGTCGTCGCGCACGATGGCGCGCTCGTGCAGGTGGTGGCCGGCTTCGGCCAGGGCGGCGCAGAGGTAGTCGCCCGAGGTGTCGTTGGCGGCGGTGCGGGTGTCGGACACCACCAGCACGCACAGCGACAGCGGGACGAAATCGGTGGCGGCGCTCACGCGGCCTCCGTGAGCAGCTTGAGCTCGTCGGCCTGGTGTTCGCGGGTGAGGCGGTCGACCAGTTCGTCCAGGTCGCCGTCCATCACCTGCGGCAGCGCGTAGAGCGTGAGCCCCTCGACCCGGTGGTCGGTGATGCGGCCCTGCGGGAAGTTGTAGGTGCGGATGCGCTGGCTGCGGTCGCCGCTGCCCACCTGCAGCCGGCGCGCCTGCGCCTGCGCGGCGGCCTGCCTCGAACGTTCTTCGTCGAGCAGGCGCGCCTTGAGCAGCGACATCGCCCGGGCGCGGTTCTTGTGCTGGCTGCGCTCGTCCTGGCATTCGACCACGATGCCCGAGGGCAGGTGGGTGATGCGGATGGCCGAGTCGGTCTTGTTCACGTGCTGGCCGCCGGCGCCGGAGGCGCGGAAGGTGTCGACCTTGATGTCGGCGTCGCGCACTTCGATTTCGTCGACCTCGTCGAGCTCGGGCAGGATGGCCACCGTCGCGGCCGAGGTGTGGATGCGGCCCTGCGACTCGGTCGCCGGCACGCGCTGCACGCGGTGGGTGCCGGACTCGAACTTCAGCCGCGAGTAGGCGCCCTTGCCTTCGATGCGCGCGACGATTTCCTTGTAGCCGCCGTGCTCGCCCTCGCTGGCCGAGACGATCTCGACCTGCCAGCGGCGGCGTTCGGCGTAGCGCGCGTACATGCGGAAGAGGTCGCCGGCGAAGATCGCCGCCTCGTCGCCGCCGGTGCCGGCGCGCACTTCCAGGAACAGGTTGGCCTCGTCGCGCGGGTCGCGCGGCACCAGCAGCAGGGCGAGTTCGTCGTCGAGCGTGGCCAGGCGCGCGCGCGCGGCGGGGATCTCCTCCTCGGCCAGTTCGCGCAGTTCCGGGTCCGCGCGCATGGCTTCGGCGGCCTGCAGGTCGCGCTGGGCCTGCGCCCACGCGGCCAGGCCGGCGGCGACCGGCTCGAGCTGGGCGTATTCCTTCGACAGCGCGCGGAAGCGGGTGTTGTCCGCGGCGATGCCGGGGTCGGCCAGCAGGCGGCCGACTTCCTCGTGGCGCTCGGCCAGGGCCTCGAGCTTACGGCGCAGGCCGGGCGTCATCGTCGTCCTGGTAGAGGCGTTCGGCCGCGCGCAGCAGGTCGAGGTCGCCGTCGAGCGCGGCCTGGCGCAGGGCGGCGCTGGGGCCGTGCAGCAGTTTGTTGGTGAGCTGGGCGGCGAGCAGTTCGACCACCTCGGTGGCCGGCTTGCCGGCGGCCAGCTGCTCGTGCGCCCGGGCCAGCATTTGCTCGCGCGCCGCATCGGCGCTGCGGCGCATGGCCTTGAGGGCGTCCTGGCGGCCCTGCGCGCGCCACCAGGCCATGTAGTGGCCGACCTGCAGGTCGATGATGGCCTGGGCCTGCTCGGCTGCCTCGCGGCGCGAGGCGCGGTTCTCCTCGATCACCTGCTCGAGGTCGTCGACCGTGTACAGGTACACGTCGCCCAGCGTGGCCACGGCGGGGTCGATGTCGCGCGGCACGGCCAGGTCGAGCATGAACATCGGCCGGTGCCTGCGCGCCTTGAGCGCGGCCTGCACGGCGTCGAGCTTCAGCACGGGCTCGCGGCTGGCGGTGGCGGTGATGACGATGTCGGCCTCGGGCAGGTGGCGCGGCAGCTCCGAGAGCGGCAGCGCGTAACCGCCGTGGCGGCTGGCCAGGGCCTGGGCGTGTTCGAGCGTGCGGTTGGCCACCAGCAGCCGTCGCGCCTTCGCATCGACCAGGTGGCGCGCGGCCAGTTCGATGGTGTCGCCGGCACCGACCAGCAGCACGGTGGCGCGGTCGAGTTCGCTGAACACCTGCCGCGCCAGCCGCACCGAGGCGTAGGCCACGGAAACGGGATGGGCGCCGATGCGGGTGTCGGTGCGCACGCGCTTGGCGACCTGGAAGCTCTGCTGGAACAGGCGGTCGAGCGAGCTGCGCAGGCGCTGCCGGCCACGCGCAGCCTGCCAGGCGTCCTTCACCTGGCCGAGGATCTGCGGCTCGCCCAGCACCAGCGAATCGAGCCCGGTGGCGACCCGGAACAGGTGCCGCACGGCCTCGTCGTCGCGGTGCAGGTAGAGGTAGTCGGACAGCGCATCCGGCGCCAGGCCGTGGTGCACCGCCAGCCACTCGGCCACGGCGGCCTCCCGGCCTTCCTCGACCTGGGCGTACACCTCGGTGCGGTTGCAGGTCGAGAGCAGGGCGGCTTCGGCCACGCCCGGCACCTGGCCGAGCGCATCGAGCGCGGCCGGCAGCTGGCCACTGTCGAGCGCCACCCGCTCGCGCAGGGCGAGCGGGGCAGTCTGGTGGTTCAGGCCTAGGGCTAGCAGGGGCATGGGACGTTGGCTGGCCGCGTTGCGCTAAGCTTCCGCGGGCTGGGCTCTCGTGGATACCGGCGCCCATTCTAGCCGCTGGCCGTCGAATCCCCATGATCTGGAGCAAATGCCGCCTGCTTGTCGTCGCCGGCCTGGTCCTCGGCCTGGGCCTGGGCCAGGCCGCGCCGGCCATGGCAGGCCCGGCCGATGTCCTCGAGCCCGTGATGGCCGGCGAGTTCGCCCTCCAGGCCGGCGACCTGGCCCAGGCCGCCGCGCACTACCTGCGCGCCGCGTCGTCCAGCCAGGATCCGGGCCTGGCCGAGCGCGCCACCCGCATCGCCCTGCTGGCCGGGCGGCCCGGGCTGGCCGGTGAGGCGCTGGCCCGCTGGCGCGAGCTCGCCCCCGACGCAGGCGCGCTGCCCGCGGCCGCGCTGGAGCTGGCCCTGCTGCGGGGCGACAGGGCGGCGGCGCTGGACGCGGCCTCGGCGCTGCTGGAGCAGGCCGATGACCGGGGCGTGGCACCGCTGATGTCCATCCTGGGCAGCGCCCGGGGCGGGCAGCGCGAGCTGGCCCGGCAGGTGCTCCAGGGCCTGCTGGCCACCGATCGGCTGCCGCCGCGGCTCGGCGGCTGGCTGGCGATGGCCGGGCTGGCCCGGCGGCTGGGCCAGCCGGACCTCTCCGGTGAGATCCTGGACCAGGCGCTGGCCCGGTTCCCGGACGATCCGCGCGCACGCCTGCTGCAGGCCGACCGGCTGCGCAGCGAGGGCCGCGACGAGGCCGCCCGCGAACAGCTCGAGGCGCTGGGGGGCACCGCCGGCCTGGCGCCCGAGTTGCGCCGGGCCGCGGCCCGCCAGCTCGAATTGCTGGGAGACCACCTGGCCGCGGCCGGCATGCTCGGCCAGGGGCCGCAGGACGACGACACGCTGCTGCAGCGCGCGCGCTGGCTGGTCGAAGCCGGGGAGCAGGCGGCGCTGGCGGCACTGTATGAAGAGGCGGCCAGCCTCGACGCCGCGCCGTCGGTGGAGCGCCGGCTGCTGCTGGGCATGCTGGCCGAGGGTCTGCAGCGCTGGGCCGAGGCCGAGGCCTGGTACGCCGCGGTGCCGGCGGGCCCTGGCCATGACCAGGCCACGCTGCGCCGCGCCGGCGTGCTGGCGCGCCTGGACCGGGGCGACGGGGCGCTGGCCCTGCTGCAGTCGCTGCATGACGACCCGGACGCCGACGGCGAAATCCTCCGCGATGCCTTCCTGCTCGAGTCCGAGCTGCTCGAAAGGCTCGGCCGGCACGACCAGGTCCTGGCCCGGCTGGACGGGGCCCTGTCGGTCTTCGAGGGCGATCCGGTCCTGCTTTACGCGCGCGGCATGTTCCACGAACGGGCCGGGCGGGTGGACGAGGCCCTGGCCGACCTGCAGCTGATCCTCGACGAGCAGCCCGACAGCTTCCAGGCGCTCAACGCCTACGGCTACACCCTGCTGGTGCACGGCGACCGGGTCGCCGAGGCCCTGCCATACCTGGAGCGCGCGCTGGAGCTGGCGCCCGAGTCGGCGGCCGTGCTCGACAGCCTGGGCTGGGCGCGCTTCCTGCAGGGGCGCCACCAGCAGGCGCTGGATCTGCTGCGGCGTGCCTGGGCGCGCGAGCCCATGGCCGAGATCGCCGCCCATCTGGGCGAGGTGCTCTGGGTCCTCGGGCGCCAGGACGAGGCGCGCGGCATCTGGCGCGAGGGCCTGCGCCTGTCGGACAGCGACCCCACCCTCAACCAGACCCTCGACCGCCTGCTGGAGCACCGCACGCCATGACCCGCCGCACCTGCCTGCTTTCCGTCCTGGTCCTGCTGCTGGCTGCCTGCGTTCCCGCGCCGGTGCGCGGCCCCGGGGACGCGACCCAGCTGGCGGCCCAGGCCGCGCACGAGGCGGTGCTGCGGGCCGAGCCGGACTGGGGCTTCGAGGGCCGGCTGGCGGTGCGCGCCGGCGGCGAGGGCGGCAGCGGCCGCCTGGAGTGGCGGCAGCGCGGCGAACGCTACGAAATCAGGCTGTCGGCGCCGGTGACCGGCAAGGGCTGGCAGCTGCTGGGCGAACCTGGCCAGGCCCGGCTGGAAGGCCTGGACGAGGGGTCGCTGGTGGGCGGGGACGCACGCCTGTTGCTGGCCCAGGCGACCGGCTGGGACATCCCGGTGGCCGACCTGGCCTGGTGGGTGCGGGGTGGCCGTGCGCCCGGTCCGGCCGAGCTCGAATTCGGGCCCGACGGCCGACCGGCGCGGCTGCTGCAGCAGGGCTGGACGGTCGAGTACCGGGAGTGGGCAGGGGACCGGCCGCGCCGGGTTTTCGCCAGTCGCGGCGACGCCAGCGTGCGGCTGGTGGTGGACGCCTGGAGCCAGCCGTGAGTGCCGGCGGCTGGAGCAGCTGGCCGGCGCCGGCCAAGCTGAACCTGTTCCTGCGCATCACCGGCCGTCGCCCGGACGGCTACCACCTGCTGCAGACCGTCTTCCAACTGCTCGACTGGGGCGACAGCCTGCGCCTGCGGGTGCGCGGGGACGGCCGGATCCAGCGCGCCGGGGCCGAGGGCTATGCGGTTCCGGAGGCGGAGGACCTGGTGGTCCGGGCCGCAAAGCTCCTGCAAAAGGAAGCCAATACGCCGCTTGGTGCAGACATCGTCGTCGAAAAGAGGATTCCGCTCGGGGGCGGTTTCGGCGGTGGCTCCTCCGACGCCGCCACCGTGCTGGTGGCCCTGGACCAGCTCTGGGGCACGCGCCTGGGCGAGGACCGCCTGGCGGCCCTGGGCCTGGCGCTGGGGGCCGACGTGCCGGTGTTCGTGCGCGGGCGCAGCGCGTGGGCCGAGGGGGTGGGCGAGGTGCTCACGCCGCTGGTCCTGCCGCTGGCCAGCTACCTGCTGGTCGACCCGGGCGTGTCCGTGCCGACCGCCGAGCTGTTCCAGGCCCCCGGTTTGACCCGGGATGCGCCGCCGGCGACAATATCCGACTTCGTTTCAGGCCCTTTGCTCGGGAATGTCTTCGAGCCGGTGCTGCGTCGTCGTTCGGAGGCCGTCGCTTCGGCCCTCGATGCGCTCTCGCGGCTCGGCCCGGCGGCCCTCACCGGGACCGGCGGCGGCTGTTTCGCGCGCTTCGGCGCGCGCGCCGAAGCCGAGGCCGCGCTGGCGCGCCTTCCCGCGGGGATGCGCGCCTGGGTGGCCGACGGCGTGGATGTGTCGCCCCTGCACCGGGCGCTGTCCGCGTACCGGGACTGAACCGGAAAGCTTCGAACAATGGTGGGGCGTCGCCAAGTGGCCTAAGGCACCGGGTTTTGATCCCGGCATTTCGTAGGTTCGAATCCTACCGCCCCAGCCATCCGCGCCGCGCCGCCCGCCCGTCCACCAACCGGAAGCCCGCCTCCATGAGCAAGCAGAACCTGCTCGTCTTCACCGGCAACGCCAACCGGCCGCTCGCGCTGGCCGTCTGCCGCCAGCTGGGCATCCCGCTGGGCAAGGCCCAGGTGGGCAAGTTCTCCGACGGCGAGGTGCAGGTCGAGATCGAGGAGAACGTGCGCCGGCAGGAGGTGTTCGTCATCCAGTCGACCTGCGCGCCGACCGCCGAGAACTTCATGGAGCTGCTGGTGCTGGTGGATGCGCTCAAGCGCGCCTCGGCGGCCAACGTCACCGCGGTGGTGCCGTACTTCGGCTACGCCCGCCAGGACCGCCGCATGCGCTCGGCGCGCGTGCCGATCACGGCCAAGGTGGCGGCCAAGATGTACACCGCCGTCGGCACGGACCGCGTGCTCACGGTCGACCTGCACGCCGACCAGATCCAGGGCTTTTTCGACATCCCGGTCGACAACGTCTACGCCTCGCCGCTGCTGCTGGCCGACATCTGGCGCACGCTGGGCACCGACAACCTGGTGGTCGTTTCGCCGGACGTCGGCGGCGTGGTGCGCGCGCGCGCCATCGCCAAGCGCCTGGACGACGCCGACCTGGCCATCATCGACAAGCGCCGCCCGAAGGCCAACGTGGCCACGGTGATGAACATCATCGGCGACGTCGAGGGCAAGACCTGCGTGCTGGTGGACGACATCGTCGACACCGCCGGCACCCTGTGCGCCGCCGCCGCGGCGCTCAAGCAGAACGGCGCCAGGAAGGTCGTGGCCTACTGCACCCACCCGGTGCTGTCGGGCGCGGCCATCGCCAACGTCTCGAACTCGCAGCTCGACGAGCTGGTGGTCACCGACACGATCCCGCTGTCGGAGGCCGCGCGGGCCTGCCCGCGCATCCGCCAGTTGTCGGTGGCCGAGCTGCTGGCCGAGACCATCCGCCGCATCGCCTTCGGCGAGTCGGTCAGTTCGCTGTACGTCGATTGAGCAGGGCGGGGGAATCCGGCATCGGCGTCGAGGCGCCGATGCCCGATTCCCCCGGGAACGACGCCGGGCCTGGTCGCGGGCACGGCGGAACGCGTCGCAAGGCGCACCACAACCAAAGAAGGCAACATCATCATGGCTAACAAAGAACACAAGCTGGTCGCCGCCAGCCGCAAGGACGAGGGCAAGGGTGCGAGCCGCCGCCTCCGCCGCAGCGGCCACGTGCCGGCGATCGTCTACGGCGGCCACAAGGACCCGCTGAGCATCCAGGTCGAGCACAACCACCTCTGGATCGCCAGCCAGAACGAGTGGTTCTACTCCGCCATCCTCGACCTCGAGGTCGACGGCAAGGTGCAGAAGGTGCTGCTGCGTGACATGCAGCGCCATCCGTTCAAGCAGCAGATCCTGCACATGGACTTCCTGCGCGTCTCCGAGAACGAGGCCCTGCGCGCCAGCGTGCCGCTGCACTTCGTGAACCAGGGGATCTCGCCGGCCGGCAAGTCGGCGGGCGTCGTGGTCACCCACGAGCTCAACGAAGTCGAAGTGACCTGCCTGCCGAAGGACCTGCCGGAGTTCATCGAGGTCGACCTGGCCGGCCTGAAGGTCGGCGACATCATGCACCTGTCGGAGATCAAGCTGCCCAAGGGCGTCACCATCCCGGCCCTGGCCCACGGCAAGGAGCATGACCTGGCGATCGTGATCGCCAAGCACGCCCGCGTCGAGGCCGAGGAAGCGGCCGCGCCGGAGTCGGCCGAGGTCCCGGCCGCCAAGGTGTCCAAGGACGCCGGCGACGCGGCGCCGAAGAAGAAGTAATCCGGCCCGCCGCCCCGGCCCGCGCCGGGGCGGCGACCGCGAACTTCCGACGTGGCATCGCTCCGTCTCATCGTCGGCCTGGGAAATCCCGGTGCCGAATACGCCAGAACCCGGCACAACGCCGGGTTCTGGTTTCTGGACGCCCTCGCCGAACAGGCCGGGGCGCGTTTCGGGCTGGAATCGAAGCTCCATGGCGAGACCGCCAAGATCGACCTGGCCGGCCAGACGCTCTGGCTGCTGCGCCCGGCGACCTTCATGAACGCCTCCGGGCGATCGGTCGCCGCCGCCCTGCGCTACTGGAAGATCGACCCGTCCGAGGCCCTGCTGGCCCACGACGAGCTCGACCTGCCGCCCGGCGCCGCCCGGCTGAAGTTCGACGGCGGCCACGGCGGCCAGAACGGCCTGCGCGACACGATCCAGCACCTGGGGCACGGCAAGTTCCACCGCCTGCGCATCGGCATCGGCCACCCGGGCCACAAGGACAAGGTGACCCCCTGGGTGCTGGGCCGGCCCGGCAAGGACGACGAGGCGGCCATCCGTGGCGCCATCGACGACGCCCTGGCCGTGCTGCCGCTGGCCGTGGCCGGGCAGTTCCCCGAGGCCATGAAGCGCCTGCACACCCCGAGAACCTGAGGAAACAGACCCATCATGGGCATCAAATGCGGCATCGTCGGCCTGCCCAACGTCGGCAAGTCCACCCTTTTCAATGCGCTGACCAAGGCGGGCATCGCCGCGGCCAACTTCCCCTTCTGCACCATCGAGCCCAACACGGGCGTGGTGCCGGTGCCGGACCCGCGCCTGGCCCAGCTGGCCGAGATCATCAAGCCGCAGAAGGTGGTCCCGACCTCGTTCGAGTTCGTCGACATCGCCGGCCTGGTGGCCGGCGCCAGCAAGGGCGAGGGCCTGGGCAACAAGTTCCTGGCGCACATCCGCGAGGTGGACGCCATCGCCCACGTGGTTCGCTGCTTCGAGCATTCGGACATCGTGCACGTGGCCGGCAAGGTCGACCCGATTTCCGACATCGAGACGATCGACACCGAGCTGGCCCTGGCGGACCTGGAATCGGTCGAGAAGGCCCTGTCCCGCGCCGAGCGCGAGGCCAAGACCGGCAACAAGGACGCCGTCGCCCGCAAGGAGGTGCTGGCGCGCCTGCGCGCCGGCCTCGACGACGGCACCCCGGCCCGGGCCCTGGGCCTGTCGGCCGAGGACAAGGCGGTCGTGCGCGACCTGTTCCTGCTGACCCTCAAGCCGGTGATGTACGTGGCCAACGTGGCCGAGGACGGCTTCGAGGGCAACCCGCACCTGGACGCCGTCCGGGCGCGGGCGGAGAAGGAGGGCGCCGAGGTGGTGCCGGTCTGCGCCGCCATCGAAGAGGAACTGGCCCAGCTCGACGAGGCCGACCGGGGCGAGTTCCTGGCCACCATGGGCCTGGGCGAGCCGGGCCTCAACCGGGTGATCCGGGCCGGCTACGCCCTGCTGGGCATGCAGACCTACTTCACGGCCGGCGTGAAGGAAGTCCGGGCCTGGCAGGTGCACAAGGGCGCCACCGCGCCGCAGGCGGCGGCCGTGATCCACACCGATTTCGAGAAGGGCTTCATCCGCGCCGAGACGATCTCCTTCGAGGACTTCATCCGCTACCGCGGCGAGGCCGGGGCCCGCGAGGCCGGCCGGCTGCGGCTGGAGGGCAAGGAGTACGTGGTGCAGGAGGGAGACGTCCTGCATTTCCGCTTCAACGTCTGACCCTGCGAAGAATAAGTGCGCGGGGCGTTGACATTTGTGCCCCGCGCGATGAAAATTACGGGCTCCCTGACGGAGGGATACCCAAGCGGCCAACGGGGGCAGACTGTAAATCTGCTGGCTTACGCCTTCGGTGGTTCGAATCCACCTCCCTCCACCAGCTCCGCGGGGCCAGGTCACCGGCATCGCAGGGCGGGAGTAGTTCAATGGTAGAACCTCAGCCTTCCAAGCTGATCATGCGGGTTCGATTCCCGTCTCCCGCTCCATTGGATAGATAGTTCCACCGCAACACCCAAAATTCCGCTCATGTAGCTCAGTCGGTAGAGCACTTCCTTGGTAAGGAAGAGGTCGCTGGTTCGATTCCAGTCATGAGCACCACATCCAAACCTTGAATCCACCGGGTACACGCTAATGTCCAAGGAAAAGTTCGAGCGCAAGAAGCCGCACGTGAACGTGGGCACCATCGGTCACGTTGACCACGGCAAGACGACGCTGACGGCGGCGC
>NZ_KZ679099.1 GCF_003024235.1 Arenimonas caeni
CTCAAGCCGACACGCAACACGCAACACGAGAGAAGAGATGCAGCTGTCGCCCGAAAGCTAAAGGCAAGAGCGCGGTGTGCGCGAAGTTGACGGGAGTTTCCTTACGGCCTCTGTTAGAAGAAGACTAGAGTTCTCAGCCTGAGTTTTAGCCATGCCAATCTGCACGGTCCCCCAAGCAGAAACTCCCACAGCAGCAGGCCCTCCGGCGCCAGTCGAGGCTAGTCCCAGCGCAGCCTTATAGCTGAGCACTCCCGAGGCGAGCTTCTTTCCGGCAAGAGTCGCTCGAACCACGCCGGCCGCAAGCTTTGCGTTGCGGCTATTCATAAACACGTTCTCGGACTTCTTCTCCTTACCACCTTCAGACGAGCTGCCGCCCTCTCCCAGACAAGTTAGACGGCAGCGCCAGTCATCCAGCGTTGATTGCCCTGACCGTTGGCGGCCCCAAGGCTCGCTTTGACCGAACGGAAATTTCCCACGAATCATTCGACCGTCAGGATCCGTGAACTTGTATGGGTTGTTTGCAGCGTAGTTGTAGCGGTTGAAGTTCCAGCCATTCTGCATATCCGATGCCATTGGATCCACACTCAAGAACCGCCCAATCGTCGGGTCATAGTAGCGCTGCTGCATTGACTCGATTCCGACCCGCGATGTCAAGTAGACGAGAAAGTGAATTCGGAACCGTTCTTCGTGCTTCGAGTCAGCCGCTGCCGTCATCGAGAGGCGAATACGTAAACCACTTCAATAGAGTTGTCTCGTGCGCATCCACGGTGATTACATAGTACAAGTCGTCAACACCGGCAGGCTGATAGAAATAGCAAACGTCGTCGCATCGATCGCGGCGGACGGCACCGACGAACCTGACGTTGTACCCCATAGACTCAAGCAGAGATTTGCCCTTCGCGCTGAGTTGGGCAGAAGCCTCGATCCCAGTCTCTGGTCGCGGTAGCCGGAGGTAGTCGCTTCGCGAAGGCCGGTAGTGCTCGGTGTATGTTGTGGCCTCGACCCCGCGACTTGACGCCGGAGCGTGGGTGCACGCCGGCAACCCTGCCAGAAGCATCAACGCAGTTATCGCTGGAAGGAACCTACGATGAGCGTTCAATTGTACTCCTCGATCATTGTCTCCTCGCCCTGCGAGCGACGATACTCGTTCTGCATGTCGATCGCGGGCTGTTCTCGCGCCGAGTTTCCGGTTTCCGGGTCAGGCGGCGCATCCTGCCTTGGCATGATGCCCTTGTCCTTCATGTGGGCGTGCTTCAGTTCGTGAACTAGGATCTCCACTGGCGATTGCTTTACGCCATGATGGCTCGGCGACTTGCCTGGATCGTAGTAAGTGTTCGTCCCAGCTCCTGTTAGGTCGGACTCACCGGGACCAGTGGCAGTATTATGGGCCTGCAGCACTTCAGTCGGGCTGTCATCGAAGCTGCCGATGTTATGGACGTTTGGTGAGTCTTCCAGCTCCTTTATCATTTGCCGAATCTCGGGCGTCGATGCCTTTGCTGCCGCCAGTTGTGCGCGAATCTCTTCTTCACCCTGCTGGAAGAACCTGATCTCACGCCCGTCAGGGTCGACGTACCGGTACGGGTTGTTGGCTGCGTAGTTGTACCGGTTGAAGTTATCGCCAGTCTCACGTGCTGCTACGGGGTCAACAGACAAAAACCTCCCAATCGCCGGATCGTAATAGCGCTGCTGCATGTAAACCAGCTTCGACGCCGCGTCCATCTGGTGGCCGGTGTAGCCCGGGCCGTTGCTCCAGGTGCCGTCGGCGGGTTCGCCCCAGGCGGTCATGCGTTCGCGGCGCGTGACGTTGCCGGCGGCGTCGGTGAAGGCCACCGGGGTGCCCAGGGCGTCGGTGTGCTGGTAGGTCACCTCGCCGCTGCCGCCCGCGAACGGCACCTTGCGCGCCGCCACCAAGCTGCCCGACAGGTAGATATGGTCGGTGCGGGTGCTGGTCTTGAGGTCGTTGGTGTAGAGCAGCTTGCCTTCGTGGCTGTAGTAGAAGTAAGTCGAGGCGCCCATGAACTCGCGCACCCGCCGGCCCAGGCCGTCGTAAACGTAGCTGGTGGCCGTGGGCAGCGCCGAATGGGTCAGCCGGTTTTCGCGGTCGAACGTCAGCGTGCCGCCGTCCTTGCTGGTGGTATTGCCGCGGGCGTCGTAGCCGAAGCTGTGCAGCAGCGCGCCGGTGGGCGACTTGATCTGCGCGAGACGATTGTCTGCGTCGTAGTGGTAGCGGAACTGGCGACTGCCTTGGTCGAGCACCCGCAGGTTGTCTAGCGGGTCGTAGGCGAAGGTGCCGTTGCCGCCCTGGGCGGGGCCGGCCACCACGCCGGCGAGGCGGTCGAGGGCGTCATAGCTCATGTCCCGGTCGCCCGGGCCACCCGCCAGGCCGTCGGAGATGGCCGCCACGTTGCCGTTGGCGTCGTAATCGTAGCTGTCGTCCAGCACCACGTTGGCGCCCAGTGCGCTGCGGCTGCGTTCGGGTAGCTGGCGCAGGTTGCGGCTCATGGTGTGCACGATGCCGTTGCCGTAGGTGAACTCGGCCAGGGCACCGTTGGGGTGGTACTTGGCCCCGGTGGCGTAAGTGCCGGCCTGGCTGGCCTGGCCCAGTGCATTGGGGGCGTAGGCCACCTGGAGGCCGCTGGGATAGGTGGTGGCGCCGAGATGGCCCAGCGTCGTGTGGCTGTGGCTGGTGAGCCAGTTGATGCTGCCGTACTCCAGCCGCTCGCTGTCCAGCAATCCGCGCTTGTTGTAGGTGTACGTCAGCAAGGTGGGTGAACGCGTGATCGTCTCCACCATGCCGTTGGCTGTGTAGGTGGTCGAAACATCTGGAGTGCTGTCGGGATAGTCCACGAGGACCTGGCGATTGCGGTTGTCGTAGCTGCGCAGGGCCCGTTCGCTGGTCACCACCGCCGTCCGATCGCAAACCAGGCTCGTCAGCGCCTGCCCTTCCGCAGTCCATGCCACGTTGCCGGCCGCGTCGTAGTCGAACAGGGCCGCGCCCGTCTCGGGCTCCACGCGCTTGCACAGGCGCATCTGCGGGTCATAGACGTAGTGGCGGCTCAGCGCCATCGGCACGCCGGCGTACACGCCCGAGCGGGTCAGCGACAGCGTCTGGCCCAGCACGTTCTTGTTGATGGTCGTGGTCTGCTGCTCGGCCTGGCCCAGCGCCGCGATGATCTCGACCGGGGCGCCGGTCGCCGGCGCGTCGAACGCCTGGAAGGCGGTCTCCGTACTGTAGCCGCGCGGGTTCGTCACTCGCGTCCGGAAGCCGGGCAAATAGGCGTACTGGGTGACCAGCGTACCCAGTTCCGAGTCCTGTTCGCTGCGGGTCGGGCGGCCTAGGGCGTCGTAGAAGCTGCGCAGGCCGGTGGTCAGGGTGGCGGTGGTGCCCGGGTAGGCCTCGAAGCTCACCTGCCCGCCCACGTCATAGGCCTTGCGGTTGAAGCGCTGGGTGCCCGTCTGGTCGGCGGTGTCGTACTCGCGCTCGACCACCGGGCGCCAGAACGCGTCGTAGTAAGTGAGCTTGCGGTAGTTGCCCCGGCTCTCGGTGCGTCGCCAGTGGCCCGGGCCCAGGCCGTACTCTGTGGTAGCCACGCTGGCGTAGCTGATCTGGGTCGGGGCCCAAGCCACCACGTCGCCCGTCGGCCAGCTGATCTGGGAAAGTCGCCCGCCCGCATCGTATGCGTAGGAGGTCGCATAGCCCAGTTCATTGGTAACCGAAGTCACGCGGCCAGCACCATCGACCGTGGCGCCAAGGCTGCTCCCGTCGGCAAACACGATCTGGCGCGGCACGCCCCGGTACCAGCTGTTGGTCTGGGTAACCAGGTTACGGCCATCCTTGATGGTCGCCACCGTGCCATCGGCGCGGTAGGTAACCGTCTGGACCAACTGGGGCGCCACGCTGGGGGTTGCCGTCGGGCCGCTGGCCTTGCCCGGGCCATAGAAGCGAACCGGGGCGGCCGTGGTCGCATCGAACTCGGTGCGCGAGAGGATCTGGTCCTCCTCGTCGTTCCAGGTCTGCGCCACCTGCCCCAGGACCCATTGGCCGGTGTGGTCGAAGTAGGTGGTCACGTCACGACGGCTGTAGCCGAGCGAGCTGAATCTCCGCACCTGGACAGGCCGCGCGAGGGCATCGAATGCCTCTACGATGTAGGTGAAGGCCTCGCCTTGCTGGGTGACCTTCTGCTGCTTCATCGGCTGGCGAAAGGGAACACTTTCGCAGTAGCAGGTACCAACCCAGGGGTCATAGGGCGAGTCGTAACCCGACGGTGACGTCGCAAGCTCCTCGGGAAAGGGCTGGTACTCATTCTCGGTCTTCCGCAGCTCGTTTCCGTTCTGCAGGATGCGATGACTGAGAAGGAGCCCTTCATTCGGCTGTTGTGGAGGTGATCCGGCCGGGTAAGGCTCCTCCCAGCGAAGGCTGAGATTGCTGGCGCCAAAGATATGCTCTTCCTGGCTGGCATCCGGCTTGGTGACCGTCACCTTTCGACGCACGTTGCGCAGCTCATACTGCGAGGCCGTCAGGGTTTCGTATGCATAGTCCCAGGTCTGGCCGGCAGGAAGACCGGGGCCGCTGAGCGTCTTGGACGTCAGCATCAGCATTTCGAGCTGAAGCGGAGTGTTGTTGGCCCATAGGTGGGTCGGGATCTCTTCGAAGGTCGGGTTGCCCGGAACCCCGTTCCAGTCCAGCCAGTTCACGGCGCGGCCAGTGTTCATGCAGGTATCGACGGCGCCGCGGTAGTGGCGGCGGAAGTTGAGCACGAAGCTTCCACTCGCACCGCTTGGCGCCGTCATGGACAGGGTGACGGGATCCAGGTTGAGCAGTCGGCCGCCAGCGCACATGAAGCGCTCTTCATAGTTGGCCAGGTGCTCGACATTGAACTGGATGGCGCGATAGCGGGGGTGCGTCCAGAGCGCCGCGAAGTTGAATGTCCACTTGCTTCCGTCAGCTTTGGTGACTGAGGTCAGGCTGCCGTTGCTGTCATAGCCGTACGTGGTCGTTTCGCCTGCCGCCGTGATCGACGAAATCCGATTACTCGCGTTGTAGGCGATGCTTATGCTTCGCCCATCACTTGAGCTGATCGCAGTCAGGCGCTTACCGGACCACGTGTAGTTGACCCAATTCCCGAAGCGGTCCTCCATCCGGGTCGGATAGATTCGAGCCTCCACCCGCGGAAGCTTGGCTTCGCTGGCGTTATAGGATCCCAAGGCGCCTGTGGTCTGGGTCCAGACAAGCTGCTTTACCTGCTTCTCCGCATACTCGACCATCCAGTCGAAATGGTACTTGGTGCCGTCGGGAGCGATTGCCAGGAACCCTTCACCTCCGCGCGAGCCTGAACCGCTGTAGGGTGCACTGTGCTTGAGCGTGGGAATGCAGGACAGCGCCCAGTTCGACTTGGTGTGCCAGCGATAGGCGCTGTCGTTCGGCTTCGGATGCGGCGTGCCGGCATTCCGGAGAGTGATCGGTTCGCCGCCCCCACCGGGGAAATTCAGGGTGATGCCCGAGTGGATCGCGGAAGCGCGAAAGTGTGCCTGCTGGTGCATCAGCGATGACGGCATCATCTCGCCGGCACTCGTGGGAGAGGAGCACCGTGCAGTGGGGTTGGCCGTCTGGACCACCCAACCCTGGAGCGACGAGTAAGTGCCGCTCAGATAGGGCAGGTCGATCTCCCAGTCGCCGAACAGGCCCTGGTACGCCATCCACGTGTCGGTGAAGCGCTCACTGCGCTCCAGCGGCATACGACCGGCGTTGGCGCTGAACTTGCGACCCACCGAAACCGGAAGGAAATCGTTCCCGGGAATCGCCGCATCGGTATGAAGGAAGCTCAGCCCGCCATCGTAGGTGCCAATGGCATCGCCCATGATCTCCGGCCCGTAGGACACCAGCTCCTGTGCCTGGCCTACTCTCTTCCCGGCCTCCTGCGTTGGAAAGATGCCAACCTGCTGCGCCTGCGCAGCCAGTGGATGAAGGGCCAGACTGACTGCGAGGAGCACCGCGCCCCGGAGAAACGCGGACAGAGCGAGAGAAGCTTTCATAGAGCATGCACTACCGACGATGATGGGAACTGCATCCCGCCCACCCAATACAGCCCGTGGCCAAGGACGCGAATCGCTGGATAGTGCGTGGTGAACCGATGCTGATTGAAGCTATCGGCGCGAAATTGCCGGTGTAACCATCGCTAACCGAACGCGCATCCTGCACAAATCAATCAGTCCGATAGATGGCGATTTGTTAGTGATAGCTACCCGGGCGAGAAGATTTCTCAGGCCGCCCTGCAGGGCGGATTCAAACCGGCCCGGCCATTCCGCCTCCGTGGCCGGAGGGTGCGGACAAGTTGATTCGCTGAAGAAAAAGGGGGTCGGAGGTGGTTTCCGCTGGAAACCACCTCCGACCCCGGCGACCGCCAGGTTTTCGCGGAGATCAGCCGGCCTTCTGGGCCTCGACGGTGATCTCGATGCGAACGTCGTCGCTCACGGCCGGGGCGTAGCCGCCCACGCCGAACTCGCTGCGCTTGATGTCGAAGCTGGCGTCGAAGCCGACGGCCGGCTTCTGGGTCATCGGGTGGTTGCCGACCTTGTTGATGGTCACGTCCATCACCACCGGCTTGGTCACGCCGTGGATGGTGAGCTCGCCGGCCACGGCCAGCTTGCCCTCGCCGGCCACGGTGACGCCGGTGCTGGTGAAGGTGGCGGTCGGGAACTGCGCGGCGTCGAAGAAATCGCTGCCCAGCAGGTGCTCGTCGAGCTTGGCCACGCCGGTGGAAATGCTGGCAACCGGGATGGTGACCTTGACGCTGGACTGGGTCGGGTCGGCCACGTCGTAGATGAACTCGGACTCGACGGTGTCGAAGCGGCCGGTGATGTTGGAGAAGCCGAAGTGGCTGTAGGTGAACTCGACCTGGGTGTGGGTCGGGTCGATGTTATAGGCCTCGATGGCAACGGCCGGGGCGGTGGCGACGGCCAGCAGGCCGGCCAGGATCAGGGACGGGAATTTCATGGGCGGCACTCCGCGGGGATGAGCGGGCAGTTTAGTCGTCCCAGCCGTGGAACCAATGCGAAGGTCCGAAACGTATCGTTGCAGCATCCTGCGGCCGTGGCCCGCGGGACCCTCCATTGCGCGTGGAAAGAAGGGAGCCCCGCGCCCCCGGCCGGGCGCTTCCGCCACCCCGGTCCCGGGGGCGGCCATCCGATGGAGACCACCCATGTTCCGATCCACCCTGTTCCTGGCCCTGGCGGCCAGCCTGGCGGCCGGTGCCGCGCTCGCGGACGACTTCCGCTCCCCGCCCGTCGCCGAGACCCTGGCCAAGGCGCGCCAGGCCGAACTGGCCGCTGCGCGCGGCGGCGTCAGCCCGGCCGCGGCGCCCACCGTCGAAGAGGTCGGCGATGCCGACAGTTTCGGCCGCAACGCCAAGTGGCGCGGCCTGATGTCCGGCTTCGCCTATCTCTCCACCGACTGCACGCCGGCGCCCGGCGACCCGGCCGACCCGCTGTGCGTGCAGCTCAGCCCGAGCCCGGGGTTCACTACGTTCACCGTGCCCGACGTCGCCGCCATCACCCTGCCGGGCAAGAGCGCCGAGACCTTCCTGTGCCACAACCAGACCCCGGTGGTCTCGGTGCGCTTCGTCAACGACCAGCCCACGCGCCAGCAATACCGCTTCCAGCTGACGCCGAGCTATCGCATCGAAAGCGAGGTGCTGCAGGGTCTGAACGACCCGGGCACCGGCGACCCGTACAACGGCGCCATCGAAGTGAACCTGGCCGCGATCGTCGATACCGGCTACCTCGAGCCCGGTGACAACGTCTTCAAGCTCTACACGCAGAGCCGCGGCTGCATCGCCGGCCTGGTCAGCAAGAACAACCTGACCAATGGTTACGGCCTGACCGAGGCCCAGGCGCGGCAGTTCTTCCGCAAGCCCATCACCATCCGCATGACCCTGCAGGGCAATGCCCGCATGGTCGACAGCGCCTCGATGACGCTCGGCCTCCGGCTGACGGGTGACTGATCGACCCGGCGCCGCCGCGCCCTCGCGGCGGCGGCGCCTTCCGGGCTAGGCTTCGGCCATGCCTGATTCCACGACTCCTCCCTGGGCCCTGCACGACGGTGCCGCCGGCCACCGCCGGCAGGTGCTGGCGCTGGCCGGGGCGCTGGCGACCGCACCACGCGAGATCGAACTGCACACGCATGCGCCCTGGTCGTGGCTGGCGCCACGCCGGCTTCCGGGCTCCGAACGCGCCTTCGGCGACGCGTTCACTGCCTCGCTGCTGCAACCGCCCGCGCTGGCGTTCGGCGCCGGCCGCCGCGCCGCCCTGGCCACGCGCCTGCTGCGCGAGCGCGGGTCGCGGGTGGTGCAGGTGCTCGACCCGCGCATCGACACCCGGCACTGGGACCTGGTGGTGGCGCCGGAACACGACGGCCTGCGCGGGCCGAACGTGCTGACCCTGCTCGGCAGCCTCAATCCCGTCGACGACGCCTGGCTGGCCCAGGGCCGCGCCACGTTTCCCTCGCTGGGCGAACTGCCGGGCCCGCGCACCGTGGTGCTGCTGGGCGGGCCGACGCCGGCGGTGCGTTTCGACCGCGCCGCTTTCGAGGTGATGGCGGCCGTGCTCGAACACTGGCTGGCGATGGAGGGTGGCAGCCTGCTGCTGATCGGCTCGCGCCGCACGCCGGCAATGATGGCCACGCTGGCCCGCCGCTACTGGGCCGACACGCCGGGCCGGCGCTGGTTCGGCAGCGAGGATGGCGAGAACCCCTACGCCGGCGCCCTCGGCTGGGCCGACCGCATCGTGGTGTCGCCGGATTCGGTGAACATGGTGTCGGAAGCCTGCGCCACCGGAGCGCCGGTCTACGTGCCGGAGCCCGAGCGCGCCAGCGGACGCGTCCGTCGCTACCTCGACACCCTGCTCGCCCGCGGCCGCATCCGCCCGCTGGGCAGGCTCCCGCACGACGCGCCGGCCGAACCCCTGCGCGAAACGCCGCGCATCGCGGCCCTCGTGCGCGAGCGGCTCGCCACGTAATCTCCCACCGTCCATTCCTGTTCAACCCTCACGGATCCCCGGCATGAACCACACCGAGAAAGTTGCCGCGATGCTCGAGCACCTGGCCCCGCAGGGGCTGTCGCCCTACACCCTGGCGCCGCCGGCCTGGCGGCTGATGTGGGCAATGGGGCTGAAGGTGCCGCCGCCGCTGTTCCTGGGTTTCGCGCCCATGGCCCTGGGGACGGGGCTGGTGTTCGCGGTGGGCTGGGGCCTGCTGATGTCCCTGCTGGGCTGGTGGCCCGCCGGCGTGAGCCCGCTCGGCGCACTCGCGGCCGCGCTGGGCGCCGGCGCCCTTTTCGGCCTGGCCCTCGCGGCCTACTACCGCCACCAGGCCCGCAAGCTCGCCCTCCCCGCCTGGCCCGACTACCAGGGCGCCTAGGAAACAGTCCCGCTCCCGAAGTCCAGGCCGTGGGCGCTGCAGGCGCCGCGGATGGTGGCGCGGGCGGCGTCGAGGGCCTCGTCGGGGGGCACGATGCGCGGGCGCTGGTCGAGGGTGCAGTCCAGGCCCAGGTCGAGCATCAGCGCGTGGGCGTCGAGCAGCGGCTGCAGCTGGCCGGCCGGCAGCACGCCCACTGAATCGAGCGCCCGCAGCAGCGAGGGCGTGTCGCGCGGCTCGCACAGCAGCGGGTGTTCGCCCGCGTGCCGCAGCACCAGCGCCTGCACCAGGAATTCCAGGTCCACCAGGCCGCCCTCGCCCTGCTTGAGGTCGAAGCGGCCCGGGCCGCTGCGGTCGAGTTCGCCGCGCATGCGCCGGCGCATCGCCAGCACGTCCTCGCGCAGCGCGGCCGGTTCGCGCGGCGCGCACAGGGTCTCGCTGCGGATGCGCTCGAACGCGGCGCGCACCGGCGCGGCGCCGGCGATCGGTCGGGCGCGCACGAGCGCCTGGCGCTCCCAGGTCCAGGCGCGCTGGCGCTGGTAGTCGGCGAAGCTCTCCAGGCTTGAAACCAGCATGCCCTTGGCGCCGTCGGGGCGAAGGCGCACGTCCACCTCGTAGAGCTTGCCGGCGCTGGTGACGGTGCCCAGCAGGCTGACCAGCCGCTGCGCCAACCGGCCAAAATAGCGGTTGGCGTCGAGCGGGCGCGGGCCGTCGGACACCGCGTCGGCGGGGGCGTCGTGCAGGAACACCAGGTCCAGGTCGGAGCCGAAACCCAGCTCGCGCCCGCCCAGGCTGCCGTAGCCGAGCACCGCCAGGCCGGCGCCGGGGATGCGGCCATGGTTGTGCGCCAGGTCCTCCTCCGCCAGCCGCAGCTGCACGGCCAGCAGCGCCTCGGCCAGCGTCGCCAGGCGCGAGGCGGCCTGCACCGGCTCCACCCGCAGCCCCATCGTCGCCAGCGCCAGCCGGAAGCCGATCGCCTGGCGCAGCTCGTTGAGCGCATTGAGCCCGGCCTCGGTGTCGCCGGCCGGCAGGCGCGAGGTGGCTTCGTCCACCAGCGCGTGGATCTCCGCATCGTCGGGCACCGTGCCGGCGGCGCGGGTGTCGAGCAGTTCGTCGAGCAGCAGCGGGTGCGCGGCCAGGCGTTCGGACAGCAGCGCGCTGCGCGCGGTCACGTCCACCAGGCGCGCGAGCGCGGCCGGCTGTTCGTCGAGCAGCGCGAGGTAGCTCGTGCGCCGGGTGACCGCCTGCAACAGGGCCAGGCCACGCGGCAGCGCCGCGTCGGGCGCCTGCGAGCGCGCGGCGGCGGCCAGCAGTTCGGGCAGCACGTTGTCCAGGCGCTGGCGGCCGCGCGCGGACAGCGCGCGCACGGCGGGCGTGCGGGCGAAATCGCGCAGGCGGGCGTCCTGGTCTTCGGCGTCGGTGAAACCGGCGTCGGCCAGCACGGCCGGGTCGCCGCCCTCGGGCAGCGCGCGCCAGTACTGCACCAGCGCGCTCGCGGGCGCCTTCCTGCGCCGGCGCGCCTCGAGCAGCCCGGCGAACTCCCCGGCCACCACGCTGCGATGACCGTCGAGCTCCGCCAGCAGTTCGCCTTCGTCCGTGTAGCCCAGCGAGCGGGCGATGCGGTAGCGCGCCAGCGGATCATCGGGCAGCGCATGCACCTGCTGGTCGGACAGCATCTGCACGCGGTTCTCGAGCCGGCGCAGGAAACGGTAGGCGATGGCCAGGCGGTCGGCGGTGGCCCCGGCGACATGGCCGGCATCGGCCAGCGCGGACAGCACCGGCAGCAGCGAACGACCGCGCAGGGCCGGCTCGCGGCCGGCGCGGATCAGCTGCAGCGCCTGCACCAGGAATTCGACCTCGCGGATGCCGCCCGGGCCGAGCTTGAGGTCTTCGGCCAGCTCGCGCCGCTGCACCTCGGCGCTGATCAGCGCCTTCATCTCGCGCAGGCCGTCGAGCGCGCTGTAGTCCAGGTAGCGGCGGTAGACGAAGGGCCGCAGCGTTTCGAGCAGGCGCTCGCCCGCGGCGATATCGCCGGCCACCGGGCGCGCCTTGATCCAGGCGTAGCGCTCCCAGTCGCGGCCCTCGCGCTGGTAGTACTGCTCCATCGCCCCGAAGCTCAGCGCCAGCCGGCCGCTGCCGCCGAAGGGCCGCAGGCGCAGGTCGACGCGATGGCAGAAACCGTCGGCGGTGACGTCGCCCAGCAGCTGCGCCAGGCGCTGGCCCATCCGCGTGAACCAGGCTTCGGCGTCGAGCGGGCGCGCGCCGTCGGACTGGCCGTGCTCCGGGAAGGCGTAAACGAGGTCGACGTCGGAGCTGAAGTTGAGTTCGTGCCCGCCGAGCTTGCCCAGACCGAACACCACCAGCCGCTGCGGCCGGCCGGCGGCGTCGCGCACAACGCCGTGGGCCTGTTCGAGCAGGCCGCCCAGGGCATCAACCCCCGCCTGCAGCGCCTGGTCGGCGATGCGGCTGGCGCCGGCCAGGGTGGCGTCGACGTCATCGAGCCCGCGCAGGTCGCGCCAGACCAGCCGGGTGGATTCACGGGCGCGCCAGCGCCGCAGCTGGCCCGGCCAGTCGGTCGGCGCCTCCGGCGCCAGGGTCGGCGGCGGCTCGGCCTGGCCGTCGAGTTGGGCAAGGAAATCAGGCTGCCGGGCCAGGGTGTCGATGGCGAAATCGCTGGCCAGCGCCAGCGCGGACAGGGCCTCGCGCCGCGCCGGATCGTCCATCGCCCCGGGCGCCCGTTCGGCCAGTCGCGACAGGGCATTGTCGACATGGGCCTGGGCGGCCTGCTCAAGTGCGTCCATGGCCAAAGCGTAGCGGGGTCGGAGGTAAATGGGGACAGGTGCATTTTCCCTACGGAAAATGCACCTGTCCCCTTGCCGCGGAGCCTCGCTTCCCGGACGGCGATCCACGCGAGCGCGCGCAATCCTGCATACCCGCAGCGCCGACGCCTCCACGATGCCCCGCCTCCACCGTCTGATCCTTCCCGGGATGCCCCACCACGTTGTCCACCGCGGCAACAATCGCGCCGCGATCTTCTTCGACGACACCGACCGGCATCGATTTCGCAGCCTGTTGCGGTCCGCCTTCGCCAGCCGGCAGGTGGGGCTGCACGCCTATGTCCTGATGGACAACCACGTCCACCTGCTCGCGACCCCTGCGGAACGCACCAGCCTCGCCAAGGCGATGCATTCGCTGGCCCAGCGCTATTGCCAGTACTTCAATCTGCGCCACGGCCGCACGGGAAGCCTGTGGGAGGGTCGGTTCAAGTCCTTTCTCGTGGACAAGGACCGTTACCTGCTGGCCGTCTGTCGCTATATCGAACTCAATCCAGTCCGCGCGGGGCTGGCTGGGCGGGCAGAGGAATACCTGTGGTCGAGCGTGCATGCGAACCTCGGCAATATCCGCGACCCGCTGATCACGCCGCACGATGCGCTTGGACTGCTCGGGACCAGCCCGGAGGCCCGCCGCGCGCGTTATGCCGATTGGCTTGACCGGGGAATCACCGCGCGGGAGTTGGCTGCCATTCGGCGCTACTCGGCCCAGGAACGCGCGCTGGGCAGCCCGCGTTTCCAGGCAATGGTGGAAAGGTCGCTGGGCAGACCGGCCGCCACGAGGAACCGAGGCAGGCCCGCCAAGGAGAAAGTGGGCGGGCACCGTTAGGCTTCGCCACCTTGCATGCGTCCCCGGCCCCGGCGATGCCGCATCTGGGGACAGGTGCATTTTCCCGCAGGGAAAATGCACCTGTCCCCAAAAAAAGAAAGCCCGCAGCGCAATGCAGCTGCGGGCTTTCAGCTCCCTCCCCCACGTCGGAAGCAGTTCCATCGTGGCCCGGCGGCGGGGGATGTTGCACGTTGCAGTGCAACATTCGACGCCAGGGATCGGCGGGGATCGGGGACAGGTGCATTTTCCCTGCAGGAAAATGCACCTGTCCCCTTTTCCGGTTACAGCACCAGCCAGGTCACCAGGCCGAGGAAGAGACCCATGCTGACCACGTCGGTCATGGTCGAGAGGAAGATGCTCGAGGCCGTCGCCGGGTCGGCGCCCAGGCGCTTGAGCACCAGCGGAATCGTGGAACCAGCCAGGCCGGCAATCATGCAACTGAAGGCCATCGCGGCCAGGGTGATCCCGCCCAGCAGCAGCGCGTCCTCGCCGCCGTCGCGGGCCACCACCCAGTACATCGCGGCACCGGCCAGCGCGCCGGTGACCACGCCGTTCACCAGCCCGAGTATGCCTTCCTTGGAAATGATGGCGGCGATGCGCATGCCCTTGAGTTCACCCAGGGTCATGCCGCGCAGCATCACCGCCAGCGACTGCGCGCCGAGGTTGCCGCTCTGGCCGCCGAGCACCGGCAGGAACACCGCCAGCACCACCACCCGGTTGATGGTGTCCTCGTAGTAGCCCACCACCGCCGCGGCCACGAACACCGTCAGCAGGTTCACCAGCAGCCACGGGTTGCGGAAGCGGAAGGCGCGCCACAGCGGCGTGGCCAGGCGCTCTTCCTTCTCGACGCCGACCATCGAACCGGCCTGCGCCGAGATCTCGAAAGCCTGCTGTTCGAACAGCACCTGGCCGCGCACCTGGCCCACGAGGTGACCGTCGGCCTCGCACACCGGGTAGACGGGGTAGTGCCGCGTCACCACTTCGCGCATCGCGTCCACCAGCTGCATGTCCGGACGCAGGCAGAACGGATTGCGGATCATGACCTCGTCCAGCGAACGCTCGCGCTCGCCGTAGAGCAGGTCGCGGAAGGCGACCACGCCCAGCAACTTCTGCTGGCCGTCCACCACCCACAGGTAGGTCACCAGCCGCTGCTTGACCACCTCGCGAAGCGCTTCGATGGCCGCCGAGACCTTGGTACCCGACGGGAACACCGCCGGCGGGTCCTCGAGCAGGCGGCCGACCGACCCCTCGGGGTAGCGCTGGCTGTCGGCCCAGTCGGTGCCGGCCGGCGCAGCCGCCATCACCGCGGTGCGCTCTCCCGGGGCCATGGCCGCGAGCAGCACGTTCGCGCGCGCCGGCGGCAAGCCGCCCAGCAGTCGCGCGACCTCGGCCGGGGGCAGCCCCTGCAGGCGCTTGAGCGCCGAATCGGTGTCGAGCGCGCCGATGCGCTTGGCCAGGTCCTGGGTGGCGTCGGTCGCCGTGCTGCTGTCCGTCACGTGAGTCTCCTGTAGAAACCCTGCAAAACGGCCTAAGCCTAGCCCATCGGACAGGTGCCGCGCAGGCCCGCATCTGTGACAATCGCCTCCTCGCACCCCACGGCGAACCCCACCATGTCGCGTACCACCCCGCGGGCCCTGTCCGCCCTGCTGCTTGCCGCGCTCGCGGCCTGCTCGACCGAAACCGAACAAGCCGCCGGCGCTCCGGCGCTCAGCGTGAGCGTGGCCGAGGCCAGGAGCCTGTCGCTGCCCGAGCGCATCCCGGCCTCCGGAGCCATCGCGGCCTGGGAGGAGGTGATGCTGGGCGTCGAACTCTCCGGCCAGCGCGTGGCCTCGGTGGACGTCGAGGTCGGCGACGTGGTCCGCCAGGGCCAGCCGCTGCTGCAGCTCGACACCCGCACGCTGGCGATGGAGCTGCGCCAGGCCGAAGCCAGCCTGGAAGTGGCCGCCGCCAACGCCCGCCGTGGCGAACGCCTGCGGCGCGAACAGCTGGTGGCCGCCAGCGAGGCCGAGCAGCTGATCGCCGGCGAGGTCACCGCCCGCGCCCAGGCCGAGAATGCCCGCCTGCGCATGCAGTTCGCCACCCTGCGCGCGCCCCACGACGGCGTCATCTCGGCGCGCAGCGTGCAGCCCGGCCAGGTGGTCGCGGCCGGCACCGAACTGCTGCGCCTGATCCGCGACCAGCGCCTGGAATGGCGGGCCGAGCTGCCCGAGGCCCAGCTGGTTCGCATCAGCGCCGGCACCCGTGTGCGCCTGCCCGGCCCCGACGGCCAGCCGGTCGAAGGCACGGTGCGCACGGTGTCGCCGGCGCTCGACCCGCGCAGCCGCACCGGCACCGTGTATGCCGACCTGCCGGCGCCGGGCGCCCTGCGCGCCGGCATGTACGCCGCCGGCGAACTGCTGCTGGCCGAACGCCAGGCCAACACCGTGCCGGCCGCCGCGGTGGTCGAACGCGACGGCCATGCCTATGTCTTCGTGCTCGGCGATGGCGACGTGGTGGCGCGCAAGCGCATCCGCACCGGCGCCCGCAGCGGCGAGGTGGTGGAGGTGCTCGAAGGCCTCGCGGGCGGCGAACAGGTGGTGGTCGAGGGCGCCGGCTTCCTGGCCGACGGCGACCGCGTGCGCGTCGTGCCGGCCGGCGGCTGAGCCATGGCGATCAATTTCTCCGCCTGGTCCATCAACCGGCCGCTGCCGGCGATCCTGCTTTTCATCCTGCTGGGCATCGTCGGCCTGGTGGGCTTCCAGCAGCTGGCCGTCTCGCGCTTCCCCGACATCGCCTACCCGGGCGTCACCGTCAGCGTGGCGCTGCCGGGCGCCACGCCCAACCAGCTCGAGACCGAGGTCACGCGCAAGATCGAGGACTCGATCGCCACGCTGCCGCAGGTCAACAAGCTGGTCTCGACCGTGGTCGAGGGCAACTCCACCACCTTCGTCGAGTTCAAGCTCAGCAAGGACCTGGGCGACGCCCTGGACGAAGTGCGCGACGCGGTCACCCGCATCCGCACCGACCTGCCCCAGGACATCCAGGAGCCGGTGGTCGCCAAGATCGAAGTCGTCGGCGGCACCCTGGTCACCTACGCGGTGGCCTCGGAGGCGATGACCGAGGACGAGCTGAGCTGGTTCGTCGACGACGCGGTGACCAAGGCGATGTTCGCGGTGCCCGGCGTGGGCCAGGTCAGCCGCGCCGGCGGCGTGAACCGCGAGGTGCAGGTGGACCTGCGCCCGGGCGTGCTGGCCGCCTACGGCCTGACCGCCGGGCAGGTGTCGCAGCAGCTGGCGGCGAGCCAGCTCGAGCGCAGCGGCGGCCGCGCCACCTGGGCCGGCGGCGAGCAGGCCATCCGCGCGGTCGGCACGGTGGCGCGCGCGGGCGACCTGGCCCAGTTCCCGATCGTGCTCCCCGACGGCAGCCAGGTGCCGCTGTCGGCGCTGGCCGACGTCACCGACGGCCACGAAGAGCGCCGCGGCCTGGCCCTGCTCAACGGCGAGCCGGTGGTGGCCTTCGGCATCACCCGCACCCGCGGCTCGAGCGAGCTGGAGGTGGGCGCCGGCGTCGAGGCGGCCATCGGCAAGCTCAAGGCCATGCACCCGGGCGTGGAGTTCCGCCTGGTCAGCACCGCCGTGGACGAGGTCAAGGGTTCCTACCAGTCCTCGATGACCATGCTCTACGAGGGCGCGCTGCTGGCGGTGCTGGTGGTGTGGTGGTTCCTGCGCGACTGGCGCGCCACCTGGATCTCGGCCGTGGCGCTGCCGCTGTCGATCATCCCGACCTTCGGCGTGATGTGGCTGTTCGACTTCAGCCTCAACCTGGTGACGCTGCTGGCGCTGGCGGTGGTGGTCGGCATCCTGGTGGACGACGCCATCGTCGAGGTCGAGAACATCGACCGGCACATGGGCATGGGCAAGCCGCCCAAGCAGGCGGCCACCGAGGCGGCCGACGAGATCGGCCTGGCCGTGATCGCCACGTCGGCGACGCTGGCCGCGGTGTTCGTGCCGGTGGCCTTCATGCCCGGCATCGCCGGCAAGTTCTTCCTGGAGTTCGGCTGGACGGCGGCGACGGCGGTGATGTTCTCGCTGGTGGTCGCGCGCCTGCTGACGCCGATGATGGCGGCCTACCAGCTCAAGGCCAAGCCGCACGTCGAGAAGGAATCGCGGCTGATGCGCTGGTACCTGGGCGTGGTCGAGTGGGCGCTGGCCAACCGGGCCAAGACCCTGCTCGGCGCGCTGCTGATGTTCATCGGCTCGCTGGCGCTGGTGCCGCTGATCCCGGCCACCTTCATCCCCGGCTCCGACCTCGGCCGCAGCAACCTCAGCCTCGAGCTCGCGCCCGGCGCCACGCTCGAACAGACCGCGGCGATGAGCGAGCGCGCCCGCGCGCTGCTTTCGGACCTGCCGGAGCTCAGGCAAGCCTACGCCACCGTCGGCGGCATCCTCGACCTGGGCGACCCGGCGGTGAGCGGCGTGGCCGACGTGCGCAAGGCGATCATGGTGCTCGACTGGGGCGACGCGGGCGACCGCGAGCGCTCGCAGAAGGAGCTCGAGCGCGAGGTGCGCGAGCGGCTCACCGCCCTGCCCGGCGTGCGCCAGCGCTTCATCTCCAGCGAGCCGGGCGAGCAGCTGATGCTGGTGCTCACCGGCAGCGACCCGGACCGGCTCTACCAGGCCTCGCAGGCCTTCGAACGCGACCTGCGTTCGCTTCCCGGCCTGGGCACGGTGAGCTCGACCGCCTCGCTGCTGCGCCCCGAGCTGGTCGTCGTGCCCGACGCCCGCCGCGCCGCGGACCTCGGCGTGTCCACGCTCGACATCGCCGAAGCCGCGCGCATCGCCACCAGCGGCGACTACCGCCAGCGGCTGTCGAAGCTCAACCTGCCCGACCGGCAGATCCCGATCCGCGTGCGCCTGGCCGAGGACGGCCTGTCCGACCCCGACCTGCTGGCGCTCATGCGCGTGCCCAGCGCCCACGGCGGCACCGTGTCGCTGTCGGCCGTGGCCGAGATCCGCACCGGCGCCGGACCGTCGGTGGTCAACCGCTTCGCGCGCGAGCGCAACATCACCTTCACCGCCGAGCTCAATGGCCGGCCGCTGGGCGAGGTGATGGCGGAGGTCGAGCAGCTCCCCTCGCTGCAGCAGCTGCCGCCGGGCGTGCAGGTGCTCAACACCGGCGACTCGGAAGTGTTCGTCGAGCTGTTCACCGGCTTCGCGCTGGCGATGGCGGCGGGCCTGTTCTGCGTGTACGCGGTGCTGCTGCTCCTGTTCAACCACGCCAGCCACCCGCTGATCATCCTGATGGCGGTGCCGCTGTCGGCCGGCGGCGCCTTCGGCGCGATGCTGCTCACCGGCACCCTGCTCTCGCTGCCGGCGCTGATCGGCCTGCTGATGCTGATCGGCATCGCCACCAAGAACTCGATCCTGCTGGTGGACTACGCCGTCATCGCGGAAGACGAGAAGGGCATGAACATGCACGACGCCCTGGTGGACGCCTGCCGCAAGCGCGCGCGCCCGGTGATCATGACCACGATCGCGATGAGCGCCGGCATGACCCCGATCGCGCTCGGCCTCGGCGCCGACGCCGCCTTCCGCCAGCCCATGGCCGTGGCCGTGATCGGCGGCCTGATCACCTCCACCGCCCTGAGCCTGGTGGTCGTGCCGGCCGCCTTCGCCGCCATGGAAACCTTCACCCGCCGCTTCACGCGGCGGGCGAAGGCCGCCTGAGCAAGAAAGGGGGTCAGGTTCACTTCTAGCTGGCGGATCGGCAGGATTCCGAGTCGCCAGCGGGTGTTTTGAGGATGGTGCGCCGCTGCCCCTGGTGGCGCACTAGGGCCATGGCCCGTTACCCCCGCATCGACCTCGCCGGCATTCCCCAACACGTCGTGCAGCGTGGCAATAACCGACTGCCGTGTTTCCTCGACAACCGGGACCGTTGGGAATACCTGGAGACGCTTCGGCAGGCACTGCAACACACCGGCTGCCAGCTGCATGCCTACGTGCTCATGCAGAACCATGTGCACCTGTTGCTGACGCCGCCGAAGGCCGGTGCCGTAGGCGAGCTCATGCAGCGGCTGGGGCGCCGCTACGTAGCCTGGTTCAACGCCCGCCACGAGCGCACCGGCACGCTGTGGGAGGGCCGCTACAAGGCATGTCTGGTCGACAGCGAGGTCTACCTGCTTCGCTGCGCCCGGTATATCGACCTAAACCCGGTGCGGGCGCGGGTGACCGACGATCCGGCGAACTATCCATGGTCGAGCTGCGCCGCCCTGTGTGGCCTGCGCGACGAGCCCCTGCTGACACTCCACCCTGCGCAAGTGGCACTCCAGGATTCGGCGCAGCCACCGGGAACTGCCTACCAGGCCTTGTTGCGCGAGGCGATTTCCAAGGACGAGATCGAGGAGATCCGCATCTACCTGCGCCAGCAGCGTGCCTGGGGTCGGGACGATTTCCGATCCATGGTGGAAGCAAAGACGCACCGGTTCGCAGGCGCCAGGCCGGCGCACCGGCCCAAAGCGCGAGGGGAAAGTGAACCTGACCCCCTTTCTCGGAAGTGAACCTGACCCCGTTTCTCCGTTTCTGGACCCCGTTTCTATTGGCAGGCGGGTTTGGTGGCGGCGCCGGGGTCGGTGCAGACCTGCTCGGCGAGGGCGGGGATGGCTTCGGCCAGGTCTTCCGGCGGCGGCGAGAGTTGCGCGAACACGTCCTGCGCCATCGCCAGGGCATCGGCGGCGCCGGCCGGATCGTCGAGCCTGTGGCGGGTCGCGGCCAGCACCCAGTGCGCGAAGGCGGCGCCGTGTTCCGGCCGGTCGTAGACACGCGTCGCCATCTCGCTGGCCTTGCCGGCCAGCGCCAGGGCCTCGTCGGGCTTGTCCAGGCGCATGGCCATCATCGCCAGGCCAGCCATCGGGTTGACGACCATCTCGTGCCCCCGCGGGAAAGCCCGCTCGCGCATCCGCACCGAACGTCCGAAAAGTTCGTAGGCCTGCTCGAGCTCACCCTGCTCCTGGCGCAGGTGGCCGAAGTTGTTCAGCGCCATGGCCAGTTCGGGACTACCCTCGGGCACCAGCCGCTCGAACTCGGCGATCGACTCGCGGTAAAGCGCTTCTGCGCGCGCCAGGTCGCCAACGCCGTGAGCGGTGTAGGCGAAGTTCGAGAGCATCGCGGCGTGGTCGGTGGGAGCAAAACCACCCTCGGTGCTCGGCGCCGGCAGCGCGCGCACGCGGGTGAATACCTCATCGGCCCGCGCGTAGTCCTCCAGCGACAGGTAGTAGTTGCCCAGGTTGTTGAGCGCCAGCAGGTAGATCGGGTCGTCCTTCAGGCCCCGTGCCTCCAGGCGAAGCAACAGATCCTGCCACAGCGACACGGCCTCCTCGCCGAGGCCCTGCCACATCCGCAGCACCGCGATGGCCTCCTGCACGCGCAGCGTGTGCAGGTCGTCCGGCCCCAGCGCGCGCATGGCCTCCTCCCTGGCGGCGAGCAGCTCGCGCTCGGCGAGTTCGAGCTCGTTGCGGCTGGTCATGCTGTAGCCCAGGGCATGCCGGATGCGCGACGAGAGGTCGGGGCGACCGGCGAATCGTTCCGCCACCCGGCCCGAGGCCAGGTCGACGGCCTCGCCCAGGCTGAGCTCGCGCCCGGCGTTGTACGGGTCAGAAGACGACAGCACCTCGATCAGGAAGGCGTTGACCTGTTCGGTGTCGGCCGCCGCCTGGCGTGCGCGGTCCGCCTGCCACAGCGCCACGCCGGCCGAAGCCAGCACCGCCACCAGCGCCACCGAGGCCGCCATCACTCCCCAGCGGTTGCGGCGCACGAACTTGCCGACGCGATAGGCGGTCGAATCGGGGTGCGCCAGTACCGGCCGGCCCTCGAGGTAGCGCCGGATGTCGTCGGCCAGCTCCTGGGCCGAGCCGTAGCGGCGCGCGGCCTCCTTGTGCATGGCCTTGGCGACGATGCGCTCGACGTCGGAGGTGATCTGGGCGCGGCGCTGGCGGCGCTCCACGTCCGAGAGCACGGCCTTGTCGAGCATGCGACGCATCGGATCGGGCAGGGTTTCGCAGACCACGTGCTCGGCTTCGGACGGGCGCAAGCCTCCGAGCTCGTAGGGGCGCACGCCGGCGACGAGCTGGTAGAGCATCACGCCCAGCGAGTAGACGTCGGAACTGGTGGTGAGCGCCTGCTGGCGCACCTGCTCCGGGCTGGCGTAGGCCGGCGTCATCGCCGACAGCGAGGTGTGGCGCTTGCCGTCGGTGGGCAAGGGCTCTTGTTCGAGGATCTTGGCGATGCCGAAGTCGAGCAGGCGCGGTTCGCCGTTGGCGCCCACGAGGATGTTGTCGGGCTTGAGGTCGCGGTGCACGATCAGGTGGCGGTGCGCCTCCTGCACGCCGTCGCAGACTTTGCAGAACAGCGCCAGCCGCGCCGGCACGTCGAGCTGGTGGGTGCGGCAGTAATCGGTCAGCGGCACGCCGTCGACGAATTCCATCACCAAATACGGAATGCCGGAGGCGGTGCTGCCGCCGTCGAGGATGCGCGCCACGTTCGGGTGGCTCATGCGGGCGAGGATGCTTCGTTCGTCCTCGAATCGGCTGATCAGCTGGCGGCGGAAATCAGCCGCCGCCAGCAGGTGCACCGGACGCACCAGCTTGATCGCCACCTGCTGGTCGTAGACATCGTCGGCGCGGCGGCCAAGGTAGACCACGCCCATGCCGCCGGCCTCGAGCGGCTTGAGAAGCTCCCATGCACCGAGGCGCTCGCCGACCTTGGGGAACTCGGCCGGCATTTCCTCCGGCGCGACGGCGGTCTCCTCGAGGAAGGCGCCCGAGGCGCGATCGGCCTCGAGCAGGCGCAGCACGCGGTCGCGCACCCCCGTGTCCA
Organism: Arenimonas caeni; assembly: GCF_003024235.1. GTDB lineage: Bacteria > Pseudomonadota > Gammaproteobacteria > Xanthomonadales > Xanthomonadaceae > Arenimonas > Arenimonas caeni. The sequence goes on from NZ_KZ679099.1 coordinate 21,919, forward strand.
GGTCCTGCCCGGCCAGCCACACGGCGCGCAACTCCGGCTTCTGGGCCAGCGCGCGTTCGAACCACTGCAAGACCTGCACTTCGATGGACGTATTCATCAGTTCCCCCGGCCGCACCGCGCGGCCCGACGTTAGCAGAAGGCGCAAGGCGGGGCCGAACTGGCTCAGCTAGACTCGGCGGCCATGGCCAACGACATCACCCAACTGCTCAGGCAATGGCGCGAAGGCGACGGATCGGCGCGCGACCGCCTCGTCGCCGTGCTCTACCCGGAGCTGCGGGCGCTGGCCGACCGCCAGCTGCGCGGCGAGCGGAGCAACCACACCCTGCAGCCCACCGCGCTGGTGAACGAGGCCTACCTTCGGCTGTCCGGGCTGGAGCGGATGGACTGGCAGGACCGCGGCCACTTCGTGCACATGGCCGCGCGGGTGATGCGCGGCATCCTGGTGGACCACGCGCGGCGCCGGCAGGCGGCCAAGCGCGACAGCGGCCTCCAGGTCACGCTGACCGGCGTGGATCTAGCCGCACCCGAGGCCGGCGACGTGGACGCCCTGGCCCTGGATGCGGCACTGGCCCGGCTCGAGCAGCTCGACCCGGACAAGGCCCGCGTGGTCGAACTGCGCTATTTCGGCGGCCTGACCATCGAGGAGACCGCCGAGGCGATGGCCAGCTCGCCGGCGACCGTGAAGCGACAGTGGCAGGCGGCGCGCGCCTGGCTGTTCGCCGCCCTGGCCGACGGCGGCGACCCTCCCGACCGTTGAGCCGGTTCCGCCCCGCTTTACGCCTGTAGGGGAAAAGGGGGACGGACCATGAAAACGAAGCAGGTATCCACGCTGGTCCTGGCCGCACTGCTGGCCGGCTGCCTGGGTCGCGGCGGCGATGACGCAGACCAGGCCGCAGAGGCGACCGGTCCGGCGGCGCCGGAGGCCTACACCGCGCCGCGCCCGGCGCCCGACTGGCCGCAGGCTACGGCGCCGGCTGCGTCCGACTGGCCGCAGGGGCCCGCCCCGGCCGGTCCTTCGCCCCCGCCGGAGATGGCGGCCGCCGCCCAGGGCACGCCGCCGCCCGGCGGCCCGCAGCGCGTGCCAATCATCGACCCCAACGGCTTCGAAAAGCCCATGCCGGCACAGTGGGTGCAGCTGCCCGCCGGCTGGCAGACCCAGGGCGGCGTGGTCTGGGACCAGAACGCGCCCTGCGGCGCCACGCCCAGCCTGCGCTGGCAGGCCCGCGCGCCCGATGGCGCACACCTGATGACGATCCACCCGTCCGAGGCCTGGACCTGGGACAACCTGGGCCTGCCGCCCAGCCAGGGCGCCTGCCCGCGCCAGCCGATCACCAGCGCGCGCCAGTACCTCGAGGGCTGGATCCAGCGCCATCGCCCGGGCGCGCGCGTGCTCGACTACCGCGACCGCCCCGACTACGTGCGCTCGCCGCCGCCGCCCGATGGCGCCGGCACCACCTGGCGCAAGGAAGCCGGCGAGTTCCTGCTGGCCTACAACCAGCAGGGCACCGAGATGCGCGAAGTGGTGGCGGTGGTGGTGCAGTTTTCGAACATGGCCATGCCCGGCGTGATGCCGGGCGAGGTGCGCCAGTTCATGAGCGGCACGGCGTTCGGCGCCACGACGCTGGCGGCGCCCGCGGGCCAGCTCGAGATCGACCTGCTCGCGCGCATCGCCGCCACCCTGCAGGTCGACCCGCAGTGGCAGGCGCGCATGAACCGGCACCACGAGGAGATGTCGCGCACCGCCACGCGCGGCGCGATCGAGCGCGGCCGGATCATGGCCGACACCAACCGCGAGATCGCCGACATGCAGATGCGCGGCTGGGAGGAGCGCAACGCCGCCAGCGACCGCATGCACGACCGCAGCATCGACGCCATCACCGAAACCACGCGTTACCAGGACCCGGCCGCCGGCGGCCAGGTGCGCCTGGACGGCTACAGCGACAACGCCTGGCGCGCCGCCGACGGCAGCTACATCCAGAGCGACGACCCGAACTTCGACCCCAACCGCGACCTCGGCACCGACGCCGAACGACTGGAGCGCATCGAATGAACCGCATGGTCTTGACCCTCGCCATCACCTTGCTGGCGGCGCCCGCCCTGGCGCAGGACAGCTTCGGTGCGCCGCAGCCGCAGCCACGACCCCAGCCGCAACAGCCGCAGTACCCGCCCCAGCAGGAGCAGTACCCGCCGCAGGCTGGCCAGGTTCCGCCGCAGCCCGCGCAATACCCGCTGCAACCCGGCCAATACCCACCGCAGCCCGGGCAGTATCCGCCGCAGCCGCAGTCCGGCCCGCCGGGAGGCAACGACGCGCTGGCGCGACTGGTGCAGTTCGAGCGCCAGGACATGGGCGTGCCGCCGAGCAGCCAGCTCAAGTCCGGCGGGCTGCACGGCCCCACGCCCAACCAGCTGCCCGGCGGCCGCCTGGTGACCACGCCCGAACTGGTGCAGCTGATGCAGGACGCCAACAGCGGCGTGCTGGTGTTCGACGTGCTCGGCGGGCCGCAGATGCTGCCCAACGCCATCCCGGTGGTGCCAGCCTCGCAGGGCGGCAGCTTCGACGACCTGGTGCAGCGCGATTTCGGCAATTACCTGCAGCAGGTGACGCAGGGCCGCAAGGATCGCCCGATGGTGTTTTATTGCCAGTCGGTGCAGTGCTGGATGAGCTACAACGCCGCGCTGCGCGCCACCCGCCTGGGGTACACCAACGTGCTCTGGTACCGCGGCGGCATCGAAGCCTGGCAGCAGGCCGGCGGGCCCTTGAAGTGAACCTGACCCCGTTCTATTCCATCCAGGGGTTGCGCAGGGGCGGGACGGTGGCGGGGTCGGTGCCGTCGGCGAGGCGCGCGATCTGCTCTTGGAGTTGCGATTCGACCAGCGGTTCGACCGGCATCATCTGCTGCACCAGCGGCAGGCCGTAGGCGCGGCGCGCGGCGGCGACATTGCCCAGGCGCAGGTAGGCATTGCCCAGCTCGACCGCCGCGCCCACGTGGAAGGGCAGCTGCACCAACACCTCCTCGAGGCGCGCGGCCACCACGTCGTCGCGGCCGCCGCCGAGCTTGTAGAGGTGCTCGAGCACCTTGTCGTAGACGTCGGCCGCGCGGCCCTGCGCGTCCTGGCGACGGCCCTTGTAGATCGCCACGTAACCGCGCCGCGCCACCTGCTCGAGTCCCTTGAGGCCCACCGCCGGGTCCCAGCCCCAGTCCGGCCAGGGCAGGGTCATGTGCATGGGGTAGAGGAAATAGCCTTCGTAGACGCCGTCGACGTTGGTGTCGTCGATGCTGTCGACCTTGCGCCGGTAGTTGCTGCGGGCGGCGATGGCCTGTTCCTCCATGAACCAGTAATCCGAGTAGAGCGTGGCGCCTTCGGGCGCGACCACTTCGTCGTGGAAGGCCTTGATCTCGGGCCATCGCTGGCCCAGGTCGAGGCCCTCGTTGCCGAACTGGCGATAGGCCTCGCGGCTGCCACCGGCCAGCTCGTTGTGGTACTCCCAAACGCGCGGCTCGCCGATCGTCATGCCCAGCGCGGCCGCCAGCGGCACCAGCGCCAGCACGCGCAGCGCCATGCCACGCCGCTGCCAGGCGAACGCCACCAACGCACCTGCCGGCAGCGCCAGCAGCACCACCAGCGGCAGCGCGTGGCGGATGCCGCCGTAAGTTCCCTGGCCCGACATCAGCGCCGCCAGGTGCACGCCGCCCGCGCCGAGTGCCGCCGCCAGCGTCCAGCGCCCGGCGGCGGGCAGGCTCCGCCAGCGCAGCAGCAACAGGCCGGCCAGCGCCATCGCGGCCAGCGCCAGCGGCAGCTTCGAAACGACGATGCTCGGCCAGGTGAACCACGGCGGCCGGCCCTTGTGGTTCACGCCCCAAAGCAGGTGCGAGGACTGCCCGCGCCCCTCGACGCCGGCGCGCACGGTGTCGGCCAGGCCCCAGAGGTAGGCGCGCGGCAGCAGCCGCGCCTCGTCGGCCACGCCGATGGCTAGGCGCCAGTGCGGGATGTTGAGGTCGGCGACCTTGTCGGGCATCGATCGATTGAAGCCGTCGCTGCCGTCGGGGCCGGCGTGGAAGCGGAAGTCATACATCGCCCACAGCACCGCGACGCCAAGCACGCCGGCCGCGGCCACGCGGCCCAGCCGGCGCACGCCCTCGGCCCAGCCTTCGCTGCGCCAGCCGGCGAGCACGCCGATCGCCAGCACCGCGCCCACGCCGGCCACGCCGGCCAGGCCCGAGTGTTTGCTGCCCAGCACCAGGCCCAGCGCCAGGCCGGCGGCCAGCACCCAGCGCCACTGCCACCTCGACAGGAGCAAACCTGCGGCGACCACCGCGACCGCCAGCGTGAGCGCCAGCGGCAGGTCGGTCATGGCCACCGGCAGGTGCGCGGCCACGCTTGGCTCGATGGCGAGGAAGGCCAACGCGCCGGCAGCCCAGGCCAGCCCCAGCGCACGCCACAGCAGCAGGCCCAGCGCCAGCAGCAGCGCGCCGTGGAAGGCCCACAGCGACCAGCGCGTCCGCTGCTGCGCCGCCGCGGCGTCGTTGCCGAGGAACATCACGTCCTCGACCCAGTCGCGCTCCTGCGATTTTTCAACCAGCGGCGCGAACGGTGGCAGCGCGAAGTCCTCGCGCTGCGCGGCCCCCGCCGCGAGTTTCACCAGCGGTGGGTGTTCCGGGTTGAGCCGGTAGTCGCCGGTGCGCAGGTAGGACACGCCGGCCACCACGTGCCAGGGCTCGTCCACCGTGAAGCCGTCGAGCCGGGTGCCCCAGTGCGAGCGCGCGATTGCCGCGACGACCAGCACGAGCAGCAGCAGCGTGCCGACCAGCCGGGCGGACGGGGCCCGGGTTTCCTGCCTTGGCGCCATGGCCGCGCTCCCCCGCGGTGGGACTTGGGATAGCAACGCAGGGGCGGGGAGCGGGCGGTCAGGGTGGAAAAGCAGAAGGCCCCGCCGGGGCGGGGCCTTCATCGGGAGCGGGCTTGCCCTCTCCCCAACCCCTCTCCCGCAAGCGGGAGAGGGGCTTTGGTGCCGGAACGGGACTCAGAAGTCCATGCCGCCCATGCCACCCATGCCGCCGCCGCCCGGCATGGCCGGCTCGTCCTTCTTCGGCAGCTCGGCGACCATCGCCTCGGTGGTGATCATCAGGCCGGCGATCGACGCGGCGTTCTGCAGCGCGGTGCGGGTGACCTTGGTCGGGTCCAGGATGCCGAACTCGATCATGTCGCCGTACTCGCCGTTGGCGGCGTTGTAGCCGAACGCGCCCTTGCCCTCGACCACCTTGTTGAGGATGACCGACGGCTCTTCGCCGGCGTTGGTCACGATCTCGCGCAGCGGGGCTTCCATGGCGCGCAGGGCGATCACGATGCCGTGGTTCTGGTCCTCGTTGGCACCCTTGAGGCCGGCGATGGCCGCCTTGGCGCGCAGCAGGGCCACGCCGCCGCCCGGGACGATGCCTTCTTCAACGGCAGCGCGGGTGGCGTGCAGGGCGTCCTCGACACGGGCCTTCTTTTCCTTCATCTCGACCTCGGTGGCGGCGCCGACCTTGATCACCGCAACGCCGCCGGCCAGCTTGGCCACGCGCTCCTGCAGCTTCTCGCGGTCGTAGTCGGACGAGGTCTCCTCGATCTGGGCCTTGATCTGCTTGATGCGGGCCTGGATGCCGTCGGCGGCGCCGGCGCCGTCGATGATCGTGGTGTTCTCCTTCGAGACCTGGATCTTCTTGGCGCGGCCCAGGTCCTTGATGGTGGCCTTCTCGAGCTGCAGGCCGACTTCCTCGGAGATCACGGTGCCACCGGTCAGGATGGCCATGTCCTCGAGCATCGCCTTGCGGCGGTCACCGAAGCCCGGGGCCTTCACGGCGCAGACCTTCACGATGCCGCGGATGGTGTTCACCACCAGGGTCGCCAGGGCCTCGCCCTCGACTTCCTCGGCGACGATCAGCAGCGGCTTGCCGGCCTTGGCCACGCCCTCGAGCACGGGCAGCAGCTCGCGCACGTTCGAGATCTTCTTGTCGTAGAGCAGGATGAACGGGTCTTCCAGCTCGGCCGACATCGACTGCTGGTTGTTGATGAAGTACGGCGACAGGTAGCCGCGGTCGAACTGCATGCCCTCGACGACGTCGAGCTCGTTCTCCAGGCCCGAACCTTCCTCGACGGTGATCACGCCTTCCTTGCCGACCTTGTCCATCGCCTTGGCGATCAGCTCGCCGATGTTGTGGTCGGAGTTGGCCGAAATGGCGCCGACCTGGGCGATTTCCTTCGAGGTCGAGGACGGCTTGGAGATCTTCTTGAGCTCGGCGACGGCCTCGACGACGGCCTTGTCGATGCCGCGCTTGAGGTCCATCGGGTTCATGCCGGCGGCGACCGCCTTCATGCCCTCGCGGATCAGGGCCTGGGCCAGCACGGTGGCGGTGGTGGTGCCGTCACCGGCGTTGTCGGAGGTCTTGGAAGCGACTTCCTTCACCATCTGCGCGCCCATGTTCTCGAACTTGTCGGCCAGCTCGATCTCCTTGGCGACGGACACGCCGTCCTTGGTGATCGTGGGGGCGCCGAAGCTCTTGTCGAGCACGACGTTGCGGCCCTTCGGACCGAGGGTGGCCTTGACGGCATTGGCGAGGATGTTCACGCCCTTGACCATGCGGGCGCGGGCGTCTTCACCGAAACGAATTTCCTTGGCAGCCATTTGTATTACTCCGGAATGCTTTTATTGAGTGGGGGTGACTGGTCGCGCGGGTGGCGCGTTATCAGCCGAGGACGGCGAGGATGTCGTCTTCCTTCACCACCAGGTACTCGGTGCCGTCGAGCTTGACCTCGGTGCCGGCGTACTTGCCGAACAGCACCTTGTCGCCGACCTTCACCGAAGGCGCGCGCACCGAACCGTTGTCCAGCGCCTTGCCGGCGCCCACGGCGAGCACTTCGCCCTTGATCGGCTTCTCGGTGGCCGAGTCCGGGATCACGATGCCGCCGGCGGACATCTTCTCTTCTTCCATACGCTTGATGACCACGCGGTCGTGGAGCGGCTTGATGTTCATGAGTGTCCTCGTTAGTTCTTTAATTTCAACGACATGGGCCTTTCTGTTAGCACTCGGCCCTGGTGAGTGCCAATGATACGCGCGCACCCGGCAGACCGGAAGCCACGCGGCTGCCCCTAGGTGGGTGCCAGCGGGAGACTTTCAAGGGGGATGGCCGGACCCTACAATCGGGGCGCTCCCTGCCGGCCAGGGGGCAAACCGGCCCAAGCCCCGCAGAATCAATGGCTTGGTCCCGGCGAGAGTCGGCCGGCAACCCGGAATCGCCAGCGCCCGTCCGCCAGCCAGGGGGGCTTTTGGGATGGAAGCGCCGGCTCCGGGCCAAGGCACCGACGCGGTTGGTCAAAACGCGCGGCGCGGATCCTTGCAGGGCTTTTCGGGGAATACCAATGACGCATTTGTTCAATCGCATCCGACAGGCGCGCCGGGGCGCGAGCCTGTCGCAGCTGGAGCTGGCCAGGATGGTCGGCGTGGCACGCAGCGCCGTGGCGCAGTGGGAACGCAAGGACGGGGCCCGGCCAACCACCGAGAACATGGCCAAGATCGCCATGGCCACTTCGGTGGGCTTCGAATGGCTGGCCACCGGCCGCGGCAACCGCTGGCTGGGCGGCGACACGCCCAACGGCGCCGAGACGCCCGCCATGCTGCTCAACTTCTACGCCCAGTGCGGCCTGGAGGAGCGCCTGCTGGTGGCCTTCCGCTCGCTGCGCAACCCGGAGCAGCAGCCGCTGGTGGACTTCGTCGAGGCCATGACCGCCCGGGCCTGAGCGTTCCAGCCCCGGCCTCGCGCCGGGGCCGAACTTCCGGGGATACTGGCGGTCTTTTGGGGGCGGCGCCCTGCGCCCGCCCCCGTCCCACCACGAGATCGCGCATGACCCGTTGGCTTACGGCCCTGCTGGCCCTGCTCCTGATCGCCCCCGCGGCCAAGGCCGTGGACGAGGCGGACCTGCTGCCCATCGACGAGGCCTTCGCGCTCACCGCGCGCGCGCCCGAGCGCGGCCGCATCGAACTGAACTGGCGCATCGCCGAGGGGTATTACCTCTACCGGCACCGGATGGGCGTCGAAGTGCTCTCGATGGGCTTCAAGTCCGATCCGCTCGGGCTGCCCGACGGCATCGCCTACACCGACGAATTCTTCGGCGACGTCGAGACCTACCGCGACGACGTGACCGCCGTGCTCACCGGCGCGGCCGCCGACGGCGTGCCCTCGATCGAGCTGAAGGTGAAGTACCAGGGCTGCGCCGACATCGGCATCTGCTACCCGCCGCACACCCGCACCCTGCGCGTGGCGCTGCCGGCCGACGCGGGCGTGGCCCCGGCGGCGCTGCCGGGCGCCGGCGGCATCGACCTGCTGGGCGGCACCAACCCGGCCATCGCCGCCGGCGGCCTGCCGCTGCCGGAAAACCAGGCTTTCCGCTTCGAGGCCATCGTTGACACCGCCGACCGGCTGGCACTGCGCTTCACCCCGGCGCCGGGCTACTACCTCTACCGCGAGCGCAACAGCGTCGAACTGCAGGCCGAGGGCGTGCACGCCGGCGAGATCCAGTGGCCGCCGTCGCAGCCGTACTTCGACGAGCACTTCGGCAACGTCGAGGTCTATTTCGACCCGGTGGACGCGCCGCTGCCGCTGCAACGCGAACACACCCGCGCCGTGCCGGCGGTGCTGCGCGTCACCTTCCAGGGCTGCCAGGACGAGGGCATCTGCTACCCGCCGATGACGCGCGAGGTGGCCCTGCATCTGCCCGCCGGCGGCACGGTCGCGCAATCCCCTGCAGGAGCGCCTTCAGGCGCGAATCCCTTCTCTGCCGAAGGCAAAGGCGAAAGCTTCGCGCCTGAAGGCGCTCCTGCCAATGCGCCGACGCTGTGGTTTGCGATGCTGCTGGCGCTCGGCGGCGGCGTCATCCTCAACCTGATGCCCTGCGTGCTGCCGGTGCTCTCGCTCAAGGCGCTGTCGCTGGCGCAGGGCGGCGGCAACCACCGCAAGGCGCGCAGCCAGGCGCTCTGGTACACCGCCGGCGTTCTGGTGAGCTTCGCCGCCGTCGGCGCCGCCGCGCTGGCGCTGCGCCAGGCCGGGCTGGCGCTCGGCTGGGGCTTCCAGCTGCAGCAGCCGGGCGTGATCGCGGCGCTGGCGCTGGTGATGGTGGCCATCGGCCTGTCGCTGTCGGGCGTGGTCAGCCTCGGCGCCTCGCTGGCCGGCGCCGGCCAGTCGCTCACGGAAAAAACCGGCCCGGCCGGCGACTTCTTCACCGGCGTGCTGGCCGTCGTGGTCGCCAGCCCCTGCACGGCGCCCTTCATGGGCACCGCGCTGGCCTTCGCCTTCGCGGCCTCGCCGGCGGTGGCCATCGGCGTGTTCCTGGCGCTGGGCCTGGGCCTGGCCCTGCCCTTCCTGCTGATCGGCTTCGTGCCGGCGCTGGCCGCGCGACTGCCCAGGCCCGGGGCCTGGATGGAAACCTTCAAGCACCTGCTCGCCTTCCCAATGTACCTGACGGCGGTGTGGCTGCTGTGGGTGCTGGCCAAGCAGCGCGGCGCCGACGCCATCGGCCTGGCGCTGGTGGGCGCGGTGGGCCTGGGCCTGGGCCTGTGGCTGTGGGAAAAGGCGCGCTTCAAGGGCGCGCTGGCCAAGTCGCTGGCGGTGCTGGTGGTGCTTGCTGCGCTGTGGCCGGTGGTCGTGGTGCAGCGCATGCCCGCGCCGGCGAAATCCGAGGCGGTGAAGGAAGGCGTGGTGGCCTATTCGGCTGAACGCCTCGCGCAGCTGCGCCGCGACGGCCGCGTGGTGTTCGTCAACATGACCGCCGACTGGTGCGTGAGCTGCAAGGCCAACGAACGCACCGTGCTGGGCCGCGACGGCTTCCGCGACGCGCTCGAGCGCGCCGGCGCGGTGTACATGGTGGGCGACTGGACCGACGTGGACCCGGAGATCACCGCCTTCCTCGAGTCGCACCAGGCCGTGGGCGTGCCGCTGTACGTGGTCTACCCGAAGGCCGGCGAGCCGAAGGTGCTGCCGACCCTGCTCACCCAGGCCATCGTCGACGAGGCGCTGGCGGAGGCCGGCCGATGAAGCGCGACGCCGTGCTGACCTGGGGCGCGATCGTGCTGCTGGGCGGCATTTCCGCCGGCCTGGGCTGGTGGCTGGGGCAGCGGACCCTGGTGCCGGCCGAAAAGCCGGCCCCGCCGGGCATGACCGTTACCAGGATCGGCGAAGTGGCGCCCGACATCAGCCTGCCCGACCTGCGCAGCGGCCAGCCGGTGGCGGTGACCGGGCCGGGCCGGCTGCGGCTCATCAACTACTGGGCCAGCTGGTGCGGCCCCTGCCGCAAGGAAATGCCGGTACTCGACGCCTACGCCCGGCAACAGGGCGGCAACGGCGTGAAAGTGATGGGCATCGCCCTGGAAAGCCGCGAGGAGGCCCTGGCCTTCCTGCGCGAGGTCCCGGTGGACTTCACCCTGCTGGTGGAGAACCCGGGCCCGGGCGACAGCTCGGTGCAGCTGGGCAACCTGCGCGGCATCCTGCCTTATACGGTGCTGATCGACGCCGACGGGCGCCTGCTCAAGACCCATTACGGCGCCTTCCCGGATCCGGAAGCCGTGCAGGCCTGGGCCCGGCCCTGAGCCGGGTCCCGGGGCCCGGCAGGAAAAATTCAAACGCCCGTTAAAATCGCCGAAGTCGCGGCGATCTTCTGGACAACCCACCCGGCCTGCCCCCAGACTGTGCCTCCCCCGGGGAGGGGCAACGAAGGCGCGACGTGGCGAAGATCCTGGTCCTGCATGGTCCCAACCTGAACCTGCTCGGTGAACGCGAGCCGGAGATCTACGGCCGTGCCACCCTAGACGACATCAATGCACGCCTGGCCGCGCGCGCCGCGGCCGCCGGCCACCAGATCGAGGCCTTCCAGTCCAACGCCGAGCACGAGCTGGTGGACCGCGTGCAGGCCGCCCGCGGCGACGGCACCGCCTTCGCGCTGCTCAACCCCGCCGCCTTCACCCACACCTCGGTGGCCCTGCGCGACGCGCTGGCGGCCGTGAAGCTGCCCTTCATCGAGGTGCACCTGTCGAACCCGCACGCCCGGGAGCCGTTCCGCCGCACCAGCTATTTCTCCGACCTGGCCGTCGGCGTGGTGTGCGGCTTCGGCGCCGACAGCTATTCCTACGCGCTCGAGGCCGCGCTCGCGCGCCTCTGAGCCCTTTCCAACCCAATCGCCAACAAGACGAGGCCTGCATGGACCTTCGCAAGATCAAGAAGCTCATCGACCTGCTCGAGGAATCGAACCTCGCCGAGATCGAAATCAAGGAGGGCGAGGAGTCGGTGCGCCTGGCCCGCGTGCCCTCGGGCGGCTACGCCGTCGCCGCGCCGGCGCCCGCGCCTGTGCACCACGCCGAGCCGCCGCGCGCCGCCGCGCCGGCCGCCCCGGCCGCCCCGGCCGCGCTTTCCGCCGAGGCGGTGGGCAAGTCCACCAAGGACGTGCCCGACGGCCACACCGTGCGTTCGCCGATGGTCGGCACCTATTACGCCTCGCCGGCGCCGGACAAGCCGGCGTTCGTGAAGGTCGGCCAGCAGGTCAAGGCCGGCGACACGCTGGGCATCATCGAAGCGATGAAGATGTTCAACCCGATCGAGGCCGACGTCTCGGGCACGGTGCGCGCGATCCTGGTCGAGAACGGCCAGCCGATCGAGTTCGACGAGCCCATGTTCGTGATCAGCTGAGGACCGGCCCATGCTGGAGAAAATCGTCATCGCCAACCGCGGCGAGATCGCGCTGCGCATCCTGCGCGCCTGCCATGCGCTCGGCATCAAGACCGTGGCCGTGCACTCGACCGTGGACCGCAACCTCAAGCACGTGGCGATGGCCGACGAGTCGGTGTGCATCGGCCCGGCGCCCTCGTCCGAGAGCTACCTCAACATCCCGGCCATCATCGCCGCGGCCGAGGTCACCGACGCCCAGGGCATCCACCCGGGCTACGGCTTCCTGAGCGAGAACGCCGACTTCGCCGAGCGCGTGGAGAAGTCCGGCTTCGTGTTCATCGGCCCGACCCCGGGCGTGATCCGCATGATGGGCGACAAGGTCGAGGCCATCCGCGCCATGAAGGACGCCGGCGTGCCCTGCGTGCCGGGCTCGAACGGCCCGCTGCCCGACGACGAGGCCGAGTGCATCAGCCACGGCCGCGAGATCGGCTACCCGGTGATCATCAAGGCCGCCGGCGGCGGCGGCGGCCGCGGCATGCGCGTGGTGCGCACCGAGGGCGCCCTGCTCACGGCCATCGCCGCGACGCGCCAGGAAGCCAAGGCCGCGTTCGGCAACGACATGGTCTACATGGAGAAGTTCCTGGAGAACCCGCGCCACGTGGAGATCCAGGTGCTGTCCGACGGCCAGGGCAACGCCGTGCACCTGGGCGAGCGCGACTGCTCGATGCAGCGCCGCCACCAGAAGGTGGTGGAGGAAGCGCCGGCGCCGGGCATCACCCCGGAGCAGCGCGCGCAGATCGGCCGCATCTGCACCGACGCCTGCATCCGCATCGGCTACCGCGGCGCGGGCACCTTCGAGTTCCTCTACGAGGACGGCCGCTTCTACTTCATCGAAATGAACACCCGCATCCAGGTCGAGCACCCGGTGACGGAGATGATCACCGGCGTCGACCTGGTGAAGGAGCAGCTGCTGATCGCCAGCGGGCTGCCGCTGTCGATCCGCCAGGAGGACGTGGAGATCAACGGCCACGCCATCGAGTGCCGCATCAATGCCGAGGACCCGGAGAGCTTCCTGCCGAGCCCCGGACTGATCAAGCACTTCCATGCGCCGGGCGGCCCGGGCGTGCGCGTCGATTCGCACATCTACGAGGGCTACAAGGTCCCGCCGAACTACGACTCGATGATCGGCAAGCTGATCGTGCACGGCCCCGACCGCGCCACCGCCATCGCCCGCATGAAGGTGGCGCTGAGCGAGATGGTGGTCGACGGCATCAAGACCAACGTGCCGCTGCAGCAGCGGATCATGACCGACGTCGGCTTCCAGCAGGGTGGCACCAACATCCATTACCTGGAAAAGCGCCTGGCCGAGCGCAAGGAAAAGGCGATCGGACTGGGATGATCGCCGCGCTGCTGCTCACGCTGGCCACCACCGCCGCGCCCACCGGCGCGGCGCCCATCGCGCTCGTGCCGCCGCCGGTGGAACAGCGGCAGTACGAGGCCTGGCGCGAATCGGTGGCCACCGAAGCCTGCACGCCGGGGCCGGTGAGCACGCCGGCACCGACCTACCCGTCCGCCGCGCTGCGCCACGGCGACGCCGGTCGCGTGGTGCTGGGGCTCTTCGTCAACCGCTGCGGCGACGTGCGCGACGCCTGGGTGGCGGAGAGCAGCGGCCACGCCGATATCGACCGCGCCGCCGTGCGCGGGGCACGGAAGTGGAAGACCCTGCCGCCGCCCGATGGCGAGGCCACAGCCATGTTGCGCGTGCCCATCACCTTCCAATTCGACCCGGGCCCCTGAGCCATGCCTTTCCTTGAGCTGAGCCTGCGCGTCCGCGCCGAAGACGAACATCGCGCCGAGAACGCGCTGATGGACCTGGGCGCGCTGTCGGTGACCCTGCTCGACGCCGACGCCGCCACGCCCAACGAAAAGGCCGTGCTCGAGCCCGGCGTGGGCGAGACCCCGCTGTGGCCGGAAATCACCCTGCTGGCGCTGTTCCCCGAGGGCACGGTGGCCGAGCTGGTGCTGCACGCGCTCGAGTCCTTCGACGACGCCATCGACCTGTCCCGGGCCGACTTCCGCGAGGTCGAGGACCAGGACTGGGAACGCGCCTGGATGGACCAGTACGAGCCGCTGTACTTCGGCCGCCGTACCTGGATCGTGCCCTGGAACATGGATCCGCCGCCGGAAGCGCGCGACGGCGTGATCGTCCGGCTCGACCCGGGCCTGGCCTTCGGCTCGGGCACGCACCCGACCACGGCCCTGTGCCTGGAGTGGCTTGATTCGCTGGTGCTGCGCGACAAGGTGGTGCTCGATTTCGGCTGCGGCTCGGGCATCCTCGCCCTGGCCGCGCTCAAGCTGGGCGCCAGGGCCGCCGTGGGCGTGGACAACGACCCGCAGGCCCTGGCCGCCACCGCCGACAACGCCGAACGCAATGGCGTGGGCGACCGCCTGCGCGTGTATTCGCCGGAGGACGAGCCCGCCGACACCTACCCGGTGGTGGTGGCCAACATCCTGGCCGTGGCGCTCGACGCGCTGGCGCCGCTGCTGGCCTCGCGCGTGCAGCCCGGCGGCGTGATCGCACTCTCGGGCATCCTGCACGGGCAGGAAGGCGAACTGCTGGCACGCTACGCCGAGTGGTTCGAGCAGCTCGAGGCCACGCAGCAGGACGACTGGATGCGCATCACCGGCGTCCGCCGCGCCGGCTGAGCCGCTATCCTTGGCGCCATGCCGTCCCGCGCCCCCCGCTTCGCCGCCGCCACCGACCAGCCCGTTCCGCGCCGCCCGCTGCCCTGGGGCTGGTGGACGCTGCTGGCCGCGCTGGTGCTCGCCCTGGCGCTGCAGCTGATGCTGGCCGACCGCGCCCGCCTGGCCACCGACCCGGCCTGGCGCCCGCGCCTGGAAATGCTCTGCGGCATGCTCGGCTGCACGCTGCCGGCCTGGCAGGAGCCCGAAGCCTTCCGCGTCACCAGCCGCGACGTGCGCCGGCATCCGCAGGACGAACGCGCCCTGCTGGTGAGCACCAGCTTCCGCAACGATGCGCGCTGGCCGCAGGCCTGGCCGGTGCTGGAAGTGGCGCTGCACGACATCGACGGCCAGGCCCTGGGGCTGCGCCGCTTCCAGCCGGTGGAATACCTGGGCAGCCCGCCGGCCACCGAACTGATCGCGCCCGGGCAGTCGGCCATGGCCACGCTCGAGATCCTCGATCCGGGCCGGCGCGCGGTTGCTTTCACCTTCGAGTTCCACTGAAACCGACGAACGGCGGCTCGCGGGGTGGGCCACTTTGACGTAGACTCGGTCCCCCCGTCGCCAGCCGGCGGGTTCCGCAGGGAAGCGGACAAGAGACCCTGGAGCGCCCCAAGTGAATGCCCCGACCGCGTCCCGTGCGGACGCCAGCACTGCCCCGAGCGGGCACACGCCACTTCGTGACCACGTCTCGCGGTCGGTCCGGCGCTACCTGCACGACTTCAACGGCAACGACCCCGACGACCTCTACGACGTGGTGCTGCGCGAGATCGAGCTGCCCCTGTTCGCCGAAGTGATGCGCCACTGCGAAGGCAACCAGAGCCGTGCCGCGGCCTGCCTGGGCATCAACCGCGCCACCCTGCGCAAGAAGCTCAAGGCCTACGGCCTGGCTTAACGGTAAAGGGGACAGGTGCAATTTCGCCCGGATTGTCGCCGGCCGCCGGGCAAACCCGGGCGAAATTGCACCTATCCCCTTTATAATCGCGGCTCCCCACGAGGTGCCCGATGACCGCCGAACGCAAACCCGTCCGCCGCGCGCTGCTTTCCGTTTCCGACAAGACCGGCGTGGTTGAACTCGCGCGCGGGCTGCATGCCCTGGGCGTCGACCTGCTCTCCACTGGCGGTACCGCCAGGGCCCTGCGCGAGGCCGGCCTGCCGGTGCGCGACGTGAGCGAGGTCACCGGCTTCCCCGAGATCATGGACGGCCGGGTCAAGACCCTGCACCCGAAGATCCACGGCGGCCTGCTCGGACGCGAAGGCACCGACGACGCGGTGATGGCCGAGCACGGCATCGCGCCGATCGACCTGCTGGTGGTCAACCTCTATCCCTTCGTGCAGACGGTGTCGAAGCCGGGCTGCAGCTACGACGACGCCATCGAGAACATCGACATCGGCGGCCCGGCCATGCTGCGCGCCACGGCCAAGAACCACGCACGCACCTCGGTGGTGGTCGACCCGGCCGAATACGACGCGCTGCTCGAAGCACTGCAGGCCGGCGGCACCACCGCCGCCATGCGCCGCGCCTGGGCCGCGAAGGCCTACGCGCACACCGCCGCCTACGACGGCCAGATCGCCCAGTGGCTGTCGCCGCGGGCGGACAACCCGGACGCACCGGAAGCCTGGCCCAAGACTTTCCACGCTTCGCTGGAGCTCGCGTCCTCGCTGCGCTACGGCGAGAACCCGCACCAGCGCGGCGCGCTCTACGTCGAGGCCGGCGCCGGCGCCGGCATCGTCGCCACCGCGCGCTTCCTGCAGGGCAAGGAGCTGAGCTACAACAACCTCGCCGACGCCGACGCCGCGCTCGAATGCGTGAAGGCCTTCGACGCGCCGGCCTGCGTCATCGTCAAGCACGCCAACCCCTGCGGCGTGGCCGTGGCGGGCAGCCTGATGGATGCCTACGACCGCGCCTACGCCGTGGACCCGACCTCGGCCTTCGGCGGCATCATCGCCTTCAACCGCGAGCTCGACGCCGCCACCGCGGCCGAGATCCTCAAGCGCCAGTTCGTGGAAGTCGTGATCGCCCCGACCATCGCCGCCGACGCGATGCCCCACTTCGCCAAGAAGCCGAACGTGCGCGTGCTGGCCTGCGGCGCGCTGCGCCCGGCCGGCGGCCTGGAGTACAAGCGCATCGCCGGCGGCCTGCTGGTGCAGGACGCCGACACCGATTCGCTCGGCCCCGCCGACCTCAAGGTCGTCTCTAAGGTGGCGCCCTCCGAGGCCCAGCTGCGCGACCTGCTGTTCGCCTGGAAGGTGGCCATGTACGTCAAGTCCAACGCCATCGTCTACGCGAAGGACCTGCAGACCGTGGGCATCGGCGCCGGCCAGATGAGCCGCGTCGTGAGCGCGAAGATCGCCGGCATCAAGGCCGGGGAAGCCGGGCTGGTGGTGCCGGGTTCGGTGATGGCCTCCGACGCCTTCTTCCCCTTCCGCGACGGCATCGACGCCGCCGCCGCCGCCGGCATCGCCGCGGTGATCCAGCCGGGTGGCTCGATGCGCGACGCCGAGGTCATCGCCGCCGCCGACGAACACGGCATGGCCATGGTGTTCACCGGCCGCCGGCACTTCCGCCACTGATGTCCGCCAACGCCAACCCGCGCTGGCTGCTGCCCACGGTGCTGGTCGCCGGGCTGGCGATCATCGCCGGTGGCTGGTGGATGGCCGAGCAGCGCAGCCGCCGGGCCGCGGACGCCGGCCGCGTCGACGAGGTGCTGGCCGAGTTCCAGAAGGGCCTGCCGCGCGAGTACGCGCCGGGCCTGGTGCTCGAGCGGGTCGCCTTCGAAGGCAACGAGCTGGTGATGACCATCCGCAGCCTCACCCGCACCGTGCCGGAAACCGGCGGCGACCTGCAGCAGGTGGCGGCCGCCGAAAAGGCGCTGATGCTGCCGCTGTGCCAGCACGGCGACGTGCTGTTCCTGCTGGCCCGCGGCGTGGTGCTCAAGCGCCGCTTCGTCGACCACCAGGACCGCATCTTCTTCGAGATCACGCTCACCTCGGCCGATTGCGCGCGCTGAGGCCGGGTTCCAACCACGCGCGCGGGGGAATGGCATGAAAGTCCTGGTGATTGGTTCCGGCGGCCGCGAGCACGCCCTGGCCTGGAAGCTGGCGCAGTCGCCGCGGGTGGAGGAAGTGCTGGTGGCACCGGGCAATGCCGGCACCGCCACCGAGCCCCGGTGCCGCAACGTGGACGTGCGCGCCACCGACATCGACGGCCTGCTCAACCTGGCCGAAACCGAGGGCGTGGGCCTGACCGTGGTCGGCCCCGAGGCGCCGCTGGTGCTGGGCGTGGTCGACCGCTTCCGCGAGGCCGGCCAGCCCATCTTCGGCCCCACCGCCGAAGCGGCGCAGCTCGAAGGCAGCAAGGCCTACGCCAAGGATTTCCTGGCGCGCCACCGCATCCCCACCGGCTTCTACGCGGTATTCGAGGACGCCTCGCTCGCCATCCAGCACGTGCGCGACCACGGCGCGCCCATCGTCATCAAGGCCGACGGCCTGGCGGCGGGCAAGGGCGTGGTGGTGGCGATGACCGTGGAGGAGGCCGAGGCGGCCATCCTCGACATGCTCGAAGGCAACGCCTTCGGCGACGCCGGCGCGCGCGTGGTGGTCGAGGAGTTCCTCGAGGGCGAGGAGGCCAGCTTCATCTCGATGGTCGACGGCCACGCGGCCCTGCCGATGGCCACCAGCCAGGACCACAAGCGCGTGGGCGACGGCGACACCGGCCCCAACACCGGCGGCATGGGCGCGTATTCGCCGGCGCCGGTGGTCACGCCCGAGGTGCACGCGCGCATCATGCGCGAGGTCGTCGAACCCACCGTGCGCGGCATGGCCGAGGACGGCGTGCCCTTCACCGGCTTCCTGTACGCGGGCCTGATGATCGACGCCAGCGGCGCGCCCAAGGTGATCGAGTTCAACGTGCGCTTCGGCGACCCGGAGACCCAGCCGGTGATGCTGCGCCTGCGCAGCGACCTGCTCGACCTGGTCGAAGCCGCGATCGCCGGCCGTCTGGCCGAGACGAAGGCGGACTGGGACCCGCGCCCGAGCCTGGGCGTGGTGATGGCCGCGGAAAACTACCCGGGCACGCCGCGCACCGGCGACGTCATCGCCGGCCTGGCCGCCGACCCGGGCCCGGATGCCAAGGTGTTCCACGCCGGCACGGCGATGAAGAACGGCCAGGTCGTCACCACCGGCGGCCGCGTGCTCTGCGCCTGCGCCCTGGGCAACGACATCGCCGAAGCCCAGCGCCGCGCCTACGCCGCCGCCGACAACATCCACTTCGACGGCTGCTTCTACCGCACCGACATCGGCTGGCGCGCCCTGCAAAGATAAAGAAAGGGGGTCAGGTTCACTTCCGGCTCCGCCGGAAGTGAACCTGACCCCCTTTCTGGAAGTGAACCTGACCCTGTTTCTTGGAGATTGGAGATGATGAGGATCGTGGTTGGTTGGGGGCTGATGGCGGCGGCGGGCCTGGCGGGGGCGGTGGACCAGCCGTCGACGTATCCGGGCTGCGCGGCGCGCGAGCTGCGGGTCGAGTGGGGTGGCGCGGCGGTGGTGGACCTGTCGGGCTGCCAGTCGTTCGGGCTCGGCGCGGTGGCGACGGCGCCGGCGCACGGCAGCGCCCTGCCCGAGGGCGACCCGGCCACGGGCTATGTCTATACGCACGGCGGCGTGTCGCCGCAGGGCGGCGGCAGCGACCGCTTCGTGGTGCTCGACGACAACAGCGACCGCATCAGCATCCGCGTGTCCATCGCCGCGCCTGCAAGCGCGCTGGCCCTGGGGCCCGAGACCCTGCCGCCGCTGCGTGCCGGCGCCGCGATGCGGCTGCGGCTCGAGGCCAGCGGCGGCAGCGCGCCTTACCGCATCGAAGTGATCGACGGCGGCTGGCCCGCCGGCCTTGTGATGGACGCCGACGGCGTGGTGTCGGGCACGCCGATCGCGCGCGGCCCCTTCCGCGCCACCCTGCGCGTGACCGATGCCGACGGCGCCACGGCCGAGCGCAGCTTCAGCGGCGAGTCCGCGCCGGCCCGTATCGCGCTCGTGCCCGCCCGCGCCACGGCCACCGCCGGCCAGCCCTTCCGCCAGGCCCTGCACGGCCGCGGCGGCGTGCCGCCCTACCGGTTCGCGCTCGAACCGGGCGGCCAGCCGCCGCCCGGCATCACCCTCGGCGAGGACGGCGTGCTGCAGGGCCTGACCGCCGCGCCCCGCGGCGACTACCCGCTGCGAATACGCGTCACCGATGCCTCGACGGGCGCCGGCGAGCACTTCGTCACGGCCGATTTCACCCTCCGCGTCCGGCCCTGAGCCGACGCTTGCTGCGGCCCGTCGCGGGGTTGATACTGGCCCCACCAGACAGGGGTGGGGGACTCCATGAGCCGCAGTGACATGATGGCGCGCCTGCGCCAGTTGGCGCGCCTTGCCGCGCAGCAGGGCCAAGAGGGCGACGACGTCGCCACGCCGGGCAACGAAAGCCGCCGCCGCTTCACCAAGGGCGTGATCGCCGCCACCACCGGCGCCGCCGCGTGGTCGCTGTCGCCGGCCGCGTTCGCGGCGCTCGGCACCGCCGGCCGCATCCGCCAGGTCAACACCCGCACGCAGGTGGCCGTGGTCGGCGCCGGACTCGCCGGCCTGGCCTGCGCCAACGAACTGGCGCGACTGGGCCTGCAGGCCAGCGTGTTCGAAGCCGGCGAGCGCGTCGGCGGCCGCTGCGCCAGCCTGCGCGGCGTGTTCCCGGGCCAGGTGGTCGAGCGCGGCGCCGAGTTCATCGGCGGCTCGCACCTGGTGATGCAGGGTTATGCCCGCGCACTGGGCCTGGAGCTCGAGGACGCCAGCCGCCTGCCCGGCGACACCTACTTCCAGTTCAGCGGCAACCGCTACAGCCAGGCCCAGGTGGCGCGCGAGTACCGCGAGTTCGCCCAGTCCATCCAGGGCGACCTGGCCCGGATCGGCGCGCCCACGGCCGACCAGTTCAACGCCGGCGAGCAGGCGCTCGACCTGCTGAGCATCGACGAATACCTCGACCAGCGCGGCGCCGGCCGCCTGCTGCGGCAGTTCGTCTCCAGCGCCTACCTCGCCGAGTACGGCGCCAGCATCCACGAGCTGAGCGCGCTGGGCTTCCTGCGCTTCGTGCACGGCAACCCGCGCAGCAAGCTCGCGCCCTTCGGCGGCGACGAGGGTGCGCGCCTGCGCGTCGTCGGCGGCAACGACCAGATCGCCACCGGCCTGGCCGGCCAGCTGCCCGTGCCGGTCGATTTCGGCCATCGCCTGGTGTCGGTGCGCCGGCTCGCCAGCGGCAAGGTTCGCCTGGTGTTCGACGTGGCCGGCACCACCGTGCAGCGCGACTACCACGCCGCCGTGCTGGCCCTGCCCTTCAGCGTGCTGCGCGACGTCGAGATGCACGCCAGCCTGGCGATGCCGTCCTGGAAGAGCCTGGCCATCAACGCCAGCGCGATGGGCAACCACGGCCGCATCACCGTCGGCTTCGATTCGCCGGTCTGGTACGCCCGCCACGGCCTGAGCGGCACCGGCTACACCGACCTGCAGCGCGTGCAGGCCACCTGGGAAGCCCATGCGGGCAACGCGGGCAGCGATGCCGCGGTGCTGGCCGCCCACGTCGGCGGCGACGCCGCGCTGGCCCTGGGCCAGCAGGGCGTGCAGGCCGATGCCTCGGCCTTCCTCGCCCAGCTCGAGCAGGTGATGCCCGGCGCCACCGCCGCGGCCAGCCGCGATGCCGCCGGCAACCTGCGCGCCCATGTCGAGAGCTGGTCGCACAACCCGCTGGCCAAGGGCTCGTACACCTGCACCCGTCCGGGCTACTTCACCACGATGGCGCACAACGAGGCCAAGCCGCTGGGCAACTTGCTTTTCGCCGGCGACCACACCTCCAGCGTCTACGAGTGGCAGGGCTTCATGGAGGGCGCGGCGCTGTCGGGCCTGCGTGCGGCCGCGGAAGTGCATGCCATGGCCCGGGTTTGATCGATGCTGGAACTGCTTCGGCTGGACCACTTCGCGGGCTGCCTCAACCAGAGCTTCCGGGCGGCCCTCAACGACGGCGACATCGAGTTCGTGCTGGTGGAGGCGCAGCCTCTGCCGGCAAGCATGCCGGGTGCCGCCCGCGACCCGTTCTCGCTGGTGTTCCGCAACGGCTCGCCCCTGCTCTTCCCGCAGCAGATCTACCGCATGAGCCACGAGCGCATCGGCGCCTTCGACATTTTCCTGGTGCCGATCGCCCGCGACCGCGAGGGCTTCCTCTACCAGGCGGTGTTCAACTGAGCGACGGGCGCCAGGCCAGGCGCTCGTGGCTGTCGGTGCCGCCCTCCGGCACGAACCCCAGCCTCAGGTAGAGCCGGCGCGCCCCCGGGTTGTCGCGGCGCACGTGCAGGAACACCCCGCAACCCGAGGCCGCCGCAGCGGCCTGGGTGTGCGCCAGCAGCGCGCCGCCCACGCCCTGCCCGCGCAGCGCCTCGCGCAGGCTGATGTCCACCACCAGGTGGTCGGGGGCCGAACGCTGCAGGTAAAGCCGCCCCACCACTTCGCCCGCGCGCTCGAGCACCAGGAAATCGGCGTCGCCGTAGTGCTGCAGGTAGTGGCGGTGCTGCAGGTCGAACTGCTGGTCCAGGAAGGCCTGCCGCAATCCCGGCGGCCAGGGCACCTGCGCCAGTTCGTCGGCGCGGCTGTCGGCGTACACGCGGCGAAGGCCCGGCAGGTCGGCCGTCGTGGCCGGGCGCAGCCGCAGCCCCAGCGCCGCAAGCGCGGGCGGCGTGGCCGGCCCGGCGCCGGTGGCCACCGGGAACGGCGGCAGCGCGCTCATGCGCTCAGGGGAAGGACGGGTAGAGGCCCTGCAGCGCGATGCAGAAGTTGATGCCCAGGTAAGGCTGCTGGTTCTGGTGCGGCTGCCCGCCACCCTGCCAGGGCGAGAGCATGTTCGGCGCGAACTGGGTGTTCACCGGCCCGTTGGGAATGAAGTTGGTGACCGACGTGTTCGACGCCACCGACAGCGAGCTGTTGGGTGCAGGACTGTGCGAGCGCTTGCTGGTGTCGTTCTGCGAGTACAGCACCATGCCGTGGCCGTGCTGCGGGATCTGGTTGCTGGTCAGGGTCACGGTGTTGGCGCCGAAGGCCTCGCCCAGCGTGCGTGGCGACAGCCCGGGCCCGTTGCCCTGCTGGCAGGCCGCGCGCCCGGCCAGGTTGGGCAGCTGGAAGGTGGTCTGGCCATTGCCGCCGTAGATGGTGCCGATGAGCGAGAACAGCGCGGTGTTCTGCGCGATCGACAGCGTCGCGCCGTTGGCGTAGGCCCAGCCGCGCGGATTGAAGTTGAATCCAAAGAGCTGGATTTCGCCGATATAGGGTTCGGTCATTGCTGCGTGCTCCGGTGTGCCGTGCCGTCAGGCCTGGGACGGGAAGATGCCCTGGGTGGCGATGCAGAACTGGACCGTCAGGGTCGGCATGCAGTTCTCGTGCGGCTGGCTGCCACCGGCAAGCCCCACCGATTGCGGCGAAAGCGTGAAGGCCCGGCCGCCGGTGGTGTCGGTGACGTACATGGTCTGGTCGCTCACCGCGCCCGGCAGCACCGTGTTGCCGGGCGTGCCGGTGGTGGCCGCGGCCGTGGTGGCCACCGCCGTGTGCGTGTGCGCGGGCATCTGGGTGGGCAGCACGGTCACCGTCTCGGTGCCGGCGCGCTGGCCGATGACGTAGTTGCTCAGGCCCGGGCCCTGGCCCTGGTGGATCGGCACGCGGCCGCGCAGGTCGGGCACGGCGAAGGTGGTCTGGCCGTCGCCGCCGTAGGTGGTGCCGATCAGGGCGAACAGGGCGTCGAACTGCGAAATCGGCAGCAGGCTGCCGTCGCAGGCCTGCCAGCCGTTCGGGGCACCGCGGGTGCCGAAGCCGAACATCCGGATTTCACCGATGTAGGGAGTGCTCATGGGTTGGCTCCGGTCCGGTCAGTTGCGCGAAGGGAAGATGCCGCTGATCGCGATGCAGAAATTGATCACGCTGTAGGGCTGCAGGTTCGGATGCGGCTGGTTGCCGCCGCTGGGCGCGATGGTGTCCGAACGCAGTGGCACCAGGGCCCCGTTGGACGGACCCAGCAGCGGAGCCACCGTTGTGGAAGCAAACGTGGCATTGCCGGGGTTGCGCGCGGTGCCGGCCGTCGTGGAGGCGTTGGCCGTGTGCGCGTGCGCCGGAAGGTTGGTCGAGAGCAGGGTGACGTTCTCGACGCCCGAGGCCTGGCCGATCTGCACCGACGGCGGCTGCCAGCTCGGGTCGACCGAGGAGGCGTAGCCGATCGGCGTACGGCTGCGCAGGTCGGGCAGCGCGAAATTGGTGGTGCCGTTGCCGCCGTACTGGGTGCCCAGCAGCGAGAACAGGGCCTGGTTCTGGTTGATCGGCAGCAACTGGCCGTTGCACAGCGCCCAGAACTTCGGCGCGAAGTTGAAGCCGGTCATCATGACCTGGCCGATGAAAAACTCGCTCATTGTCCCTTCCCCCTGAAGGCCAGCGCGCCGGCTGGCCGCTGTCTGGCGACCCCCGTCGGCGAGGGCCCGGCGTCCACTTTGCCGCCCCGGCCGGGCCGGCACAAGGGCCGCGATGGAGGCGGCCATGCTGCAGCGAAGCATGACGGGGTTCTCTGGCGCCGTTCCCGGGCTTGGGCTACCTTGGCCGCTCGGGCCCGTCGGTCGCGTTGACCCCGGAGCCTGGCTGGCCAGCACCGCCTGGCCGACCATCCACAGGGGAGAATCCGAGATGTCCGAGGCACCCACCGCGCCGCGCCGCCGCGCCGACGCCGCACGCCACCGCATTGGCCTGCTGGCCGGCCTGCTGCTGATCGCCGGCCTGTTCTGGTCGTCGCTGGCGGCGGCTGCACCGTCCACCTACCCCGGTTGCGCCACGCGCAACGTCAACGTTGCCTGGGGTGGCTCGGTCTACGTGGATCTCTCCACCTGCCACGACTTCGGCCTCGGCGTGGTGTCAGTCGCGCCGGCCCACGGCAGCACCAGCGAAGTGGGCTCGCCGGTCAACGGCTACACCTACGTGCACAACGGATCCACCCCGCCCGGCGGCGGTACGGACACCTTCGTGGTGCTCGATGACTTCAGCGACGAGATCACCGTCACGGTGAACATCGCCGCGCCGACCTCGGCCATCATCGTCAGCCCGGCCAACCTGCCGGCCATGACCGCGGGCACGCCCTTTTCGCAGACGCTGACCTCCAGCGGCGGCACCGCACCCTACATCTACACGCTGCAGTCCGGCC
The DNA here is from genome assembly GCF_003024235.1 of Arenimonas caeni. GTDB lineage: Bacteria > Pseudomonadota > Gammaproteobacteria > Xanthomonadales > Xanthomonadaceae > Arenimonas > Arenimonas caeni. The sequence goes on from NZ_KZ679099.1 coordinate 46,595, forward strand.
CCCTGCCGGTGGGCCTGAGCCTGACCTCGGGCGGCGTGATCAGCGGCACGCCCACCCAGCGCGGCGGCTACGCCTTCACCGTGCGCGCCACCGACAGCACCACGCCGACGGCCCAGTTCGTCGACAAGGCCTACAACGGCACGGTCGCCTCGCCGACGCTTTCGATTTCGCCGGTGTCGGCCACCGCCGTGCAGAACGTGGCCTTCAGCCAGCAGCTGGTCGCCAGCGGCGGCGTCGCGCCGCACACCTACCAGCTCGAGACCGGCAGCTTCCCGGCCGGCATCAGCATCAGTTCCAGCGGCCTGGTCAGCGGCACCACGGCCGCGGCGCCGGGCAACTACCCGGTCAGCCTGCGCGTCACCGACGCCAGCACCGGCCCGGGTGTGTATTTCGAGCTCGAAAACTTCACGCTCACCGTGTCGCCGCCGCCGTCGGTGTCGATCGCGGTCTCGCCGGCCTCGGTCAGCGAGGACGGCGCCACCAACCTCACCTTCACCGTCACCCGCAGCCTCAACCTGAGCTCGCCGACGGTGGTCAACATCACCACCTCGGGCACCGCCACTTCGGGCGTCGACTACACCGGCGGCGTGGCCAACGTCACCATCCCGGCCGGCGCCACCACCGCCACCATCGTCATCGACCCGACGGTGGACGGCACGGTCGAGCTTGACGAGACGGTGACGCTCACCGTCGCCGCCGGCACCGGCTATACCGTCGGCGCGCCCGCCAGCGCCACCGGCACCATCCTCAACGACGACGTGCCGACCGCGACCATCTCGGTCTCCCCGGCGGCCGTGGCCGAGGACGGCGCGCCGAACCTGGTCTACACGGTCACCCTGAACCAGGCCAACCCGGGCGCGGCGACGACGGTGAACTACACCATCGGCGGCACCGCGACCAACGGCACCGACTACGCGACGATTGCCTCGCCGCTGGTCATCCCCGCCGGCAACACGACGGGCACGATCACCGTCAACCCGACCGCCGACGCCACCATCGAGGCCGACGAGACCGTCATCCTGACCCTCGCCGCCGGCGCCGGTTACACCGTGGGCGTGCCCAACAGCGCCACCGGCACCATCCTCAACGACGACCTGCCGAACCTGTCGATCAACGACGTCACCGCCAACGAGGGCAATGCCGGCACCACCAACTTCACCTTCACGGTGAGCCTGAGCGCCCCGGCGGGTCCGGGCGGCGTCACCTTCGACATCGCCACCGCCAACGGCACCGCCACGGCGGGCGTGGACTACGTCGCCAACAGCCTCACCGGCCAGACCATCCCGGCCGGCAGCAGCACCTACACCTTCACGGTGCAGGTCAACGGCGATACGCTCAACGAGCCCAGCGAGACCTTCTTCGTCAACGTCACCAATGTGGTCAACGCGGTGGTGACCGACGGCCAGGGCGTGGGCACCATCGTCAACGACGATCCGCTGCCGAGCCTGTCGATCAACGATGTCAGCGTGGTCGAGGGCAATGCCGGCACGGTCAACGCGGTGTTCACCGTGAGCCTGAGCGCCGCCAGCGGCCAGACGGTGTCGGTGAACTACGCCACGGCCGACGGTACGGCCACGCAGCCAGCCGACTACACCGCCACCAGCGGCACGCTGACCTTCCCCGCCGGCACCACCACCCAGACCATCTCCGTGCCGGTGATCGGCGAGACCATCCCCGAGGCCAACGAAATCTTCTTCGTGAACCTCAGCGGTGCGGTCAACGCCACCATCTCCGACAACCAAGGCGTCGGCACCATCACCAACGACGACGTGCCGGTGACGGTGTCGCCGGCCTCGCTGCCGGGCGGCACCGTGGCCGCGGCCTACAGCCAGACCGTCACCGCCAGCGGCGGCGTCGCGCCCTACTCGTTCGCCGTGACGGCGGGCAGCCTGCCTGCCGGCCTGACGCTCAGCCCGGGCGGCGTGCTCTCGGGCACGCCCACCGCGGGCGGCACCTTCAACTTCACCATCACCGCCAACGACTCGAGCCCGTTCCCGGGCCCGTTCAGCGGCAGCCAGGCGTACTCGGTGGTGATCGCGCCGCCGACGATCACCCTGCCGGCCACCGCGCTGGCGGGCGGCACGCTGGGCCAGGCCTACTCGGCCTCGATCACCGCGGCCAGCGGCGGCACGGCGCCCTACAGCTACGCCGTCACCGCCGGCGCGCTGCCGGGCGGCCTCACGCTCAACCCGTCGACGGGCGCCATCACCGGCACGCCGTCGGCGCTGGGCAGCTTCAACTTCAGCATCACCGCCACCGACTCGAGCACCGGCACCGGCCCGTACACCGCGACGCAGTCCTATGCGATCACGGTGATCGACGTCCCGCCGGTGGCCAACAATTCCTCGACCACCGTGGCCTACGGCTCGGGCGCCAACCCGGTCGCGCTGAACATCACCGGCGGCGCGCCGACCTCGCTGGCGATCACCTCGCCGGCGAGCAACGGCACCGCGACCGTCAGCGGCCTGACCATCACCTACCAGCCGAACGCCGGCTACGCGGGCCCGGACAGCTTCGTCTACACCGCCACCAACACCGGCGGCACCTCGGCGCCGGCGACGGTGTCGGTGACGGTGAACGACCCGATCATCACCATCACGCCCAGCGGTGGCTTCGCGGCCGCGGTGGCGTCGCCGTACACCCAGACCTTCACCTTCAACGGCGGCGCGCAGCCGTGGTCGGGCTACCAGGTCACCAACCTGCCGGCGGGCCTGTCGATCACCGGCACCACGGCCAACACGGTGACGATCTCGGGCACGCCGACCCAGGCGGGCACGTTCAACCTCAACGTCTCGGCCACCGACAGCAGCACCGGCAATGGCCCGTACAGCGTCGGCCAGAGCTTCGCGCTGACGGTGGCGGCGCCCACGCTGGCGATGACGCCGGCCCCGGGCACGCTCAACGCGCCCTACGGCGCCGCGTTCTCGCAGTCCTTCAGCGCCAGCGGCGGCATCGGTCCTTACAGCTACGCGCTCACCGGCGCGCTGCCGGCGGGCCTGTCCTTCAGCGGCAACACGCTGTCGGGCACGCCGACGGCGCCGGGCAGCTACCCGGTCACCGTGACGGCCACCGACACCGGCAGCACCGGCACCGGCGCGCCGTTCACCATCGCGCAGAACTACACCATCGACGTGCCGGCGCCGGTCATCGTGGTTGATCCGGCGACCCTGCCCGATCCGGTGGTCTCGACCGCCTACAACCAGGTGATCACGGCCAGCGGCGGCCTCGCGCCCTACAGCTTCGCGGTCACCGCCGGCGCGCTGCCCAGCGGCATTACGCTGGCCCCGGGCGGCACGCTGTCGGGCACCACGAATGAAGTGGGCACGTTCAACTTCACCGTGACGGCCACCGACAACTTCGGCCAGACCGGCAGCCGCGCCTACACGGTCACCGTGGCGGCGCCGACCCTGACGATGACGCCGGCCCCGGGCACGCTCAGCGCGCCCTACGGTGCGGCGTTCTCGCAGGTGTTCACCGCCGGCGGCGGCTCGGGCAGCTTCAGCTACGCGCTCACCGGCACGCTGCCGGCGGGCATGAGCTTCAGCGGCAACACGCTGTCGGGCACGCCGGTGGCGCCGGGCAGCTACCCGGTCACCGTGACGGCCACCGACACGATGCTCACCGGTGCCGGCGCGCCGTTCTCGATCGCGCAGAACTACACCATCGACGTGCCGGCCCCGACCATCGTGGTCGACCCGGCGACGCTGGCCAACGGCATCGCGGGCGAGGCCTACGCGGCCACGCTCACCGCCAACGGCGGCATCGGTCCGTACGGCTTCGCGGTCAGCGCCGGCGCCCTGCCGCCGGGCCTGACGCTTTCGACGGGCGGCGCGCTCTCGGGCACGCCGACCGCCAGCGGCAGCTTCGCCTTCACCGTCACGGCCACCGACGCCAACGGCCAGACCGGCAGCCGCGACTACACCCTGGTGACGGCGGTGCCGGTGCTTTCGGTCACCCCGGCCTCGCTGCCCTCGGGCATCGTCGGCGTGGCCTACAACCAGACGCTCGGCGCCACCGGCGGCAACGCGCCCTACAGCTTCGACGTCACCACCGGCGCACTGCCGGACGGCCTGACGCTGTCGCCGGCGGGTGCGCTGACCGGCACGCCGACGGTGCAGGGCAATTTCGACTTCACCGTGACGGCCACCGACAGCACCACCGGCACCGCGGGCACGGGTAGCCGGGCCTATACGCTGGAGATCGTGTACGCCCCGCCGGTGGCGGTGGACGACACGGCCACGGTGCTGGCCGGCGAAGCGGTGACGATCGCGGTCACCGCCAACGACACCAGCGTGGCGCCGATCACCAGCGTCGCCATCATCACGCCGCCCACGGAAGGCACGGCGGTGGTCTCGGGCCTGGACATCCTCTACACCGCGCCCGCCCTGGCCCCGCCGACCGTCAGCTTCACCTACGCGGCGACCGGTCCGGGCGGCACCTCGGCCCCGGCCACGGTGACGGTGACGGTCAACCCGCTGCCGATGCCGGTGGCGCAGTCGGTCACCACGCCGCCGGCCACGCCGGTGACGGTGGACATCACCGCCGGTGCGACCGGCGGGCCGTTCACCGCCGCCGACATCATCGCCATCTCCCCGGCCGGCTCGGGCACGGCCACCGTGGCCGCGGGCGGCAGCGGCTTCCTGCTCACCTTCACCCCGGACCCGGCCTTCGAGGGCCTGGCCACGGTGCAGTTCACGGTCAGCAACGCCTTCGCCACCTCGGCGGTGACCACGCTGCAGGTGACGGTCGAGCCGCGCCCGGATCCGTCGCTGGATCCGGAGGTCATGGGCCTGATCGACGGCCAGGCTGAATCCACCCGCCGCTTCGCGACCGGGCAGATCGCCAACTTCCAGCAGCGGCTCGAGCAGCTGCACCGCGGTGGTGGCGGCAGTCGCAACAACCTGTCGTTCGCGGCCGATCCGCGCTGCCTCGAGCCGCTGGTCGGGCGCACGCTCGACGGCTGCGCCGAGGACGACGCGACCGCCGCCAATGGCCTGCGCGACCCGTCGGCCAGCGCCTCGGCCAGCGCCGATGGCCAGGCCAGCCCCTGGGGCGCCTGGGTGGGCGGCATGATCCGCTCGGGTTCGCTCGACGGCCGCGCCGGTCGTCCGGAGCTGGACTTCGAGACCGACGGCATCAGCGCCGGCGTGGACTACCGCGTCAACGACGGCTTCGCGATCGGCGCGGGCTTCGGCTGGGGCCAGGACGAAGTGCTGGTGGGCCGCAACGGCAGCCGCATCGAGGGCGATGCCCGCACCCTGGCGCTGTATGCCAGCTGGCACCCGGGGCAGCGCATGTTCGTGGACGGCGTCGTGGGCGTGCAGGACCTGCGCTTCGACCTGCGCCGCTACCTGACGGGCGCGGGCGGCTTCGTCGGCGGCCGTCGCGACGGCGACCAGTGGTTCGCCTCGGTGACCGCCGGCTCGGAGATCGACCGCGGCGGCCTGCGCCTGGCGCCCTACCTGCGCTACGACATGGCCCGCGCCGAACTCGACGGCTACGTCGAGACCGGCCACCCGATCCTCGCGCTGGCCTATGCGCCGATGGACGTCGACACCAGCATCGGCACCCTGGGCCTGCGCCTGGATTGGCGCCGCGACGTGGCCTGGGGCAGCTTCACGCCGCAGCTGCGGCTGGAGTACCAGCAGGACTTCTCGGGCCGCACCACCGCCGGGATGGGCTATGCCGACCTGCCCGGCGGCCCGACCTACGGCGTGGCCGCCAGCCGCTTCGACCGCAACCGCTTCGTGGCCGGCCTGGGCGCGCTGTTCGACACCGACAGCGGCTGGAACTGGCGCCTCGAGTACCGCGGCCAGCTCGGCGGCGACAGTGAGGACCACGGCGTGCTGGTCAACGTCCAGAAGCAGTTCTGACGCCACCGCAAGGCAACACCCCGAAGGGGCCGGGCAACCGGCCCCTTCTTTTTCAAGAAAGGGGGTCAGGTTCACTTCCGGCCTTCGCCGGAAGTGAACCTGACCCCCTTTCTTGGTTAATGTTCCCTGTCCCCGGTTCGGGGGTGGAGGGGTAATGGCGCACAACCAGTTCGAGTTGTTGGGGCAGCGGCGGTTCCTGCCGTTTTTCCTGGTGCAGTCGCTCGGCGCGTTCAACGACAACGTGTACCGGCAGGCGATCATCGGGCTGCTGTTCTTCCTGGGCGTGTCGGTCGGGGAGCGCACGCTCTACACCAACCTGGCGCCGGCGCTGTTCATCCTTCCCTACTTCCTGTTCTCCGGCATCGCCGGCCAGATCGCCGAGAAGCTCGAGAAACAGCGGCTGATCCGCATCACCACAGCCATGGAGATCGGCATCATGTCGATCGCGGCCGTCGGCTTCCTGCTGGGCAACATGCCGCTGCTGCTGGTGGCGCTGTTCGGCACGGGCCTTCAGTCGACCCTGTTCGGGCCGGTGAAGTATTCGATCCTGCCCAGCGTGCTCAAGCCCGAGGAGCTGACCGGCGGCAACGGCCTGGTCGAGATGGGCACGTCGATGTCGATCCTGCTGGGCATGATCTTCGGCGGCCTGATCTTCGTGGTCGCCGGCGAGGCCGGGCCCGAGGCCGCGGCGGCGGCCATCGTGCTGCTGGCGATCACCGGCAACCTCATCAGCCGGCTGGTGCCGCGGGTCGAGGCCTCGGCGCCGGACCTGAAGATCAACTGGAACCCCTTCCCCGAGTCGCTCAAGGCCCTGCGCCTGGCCCGCAGGCAGCCGGCCGTGCGCAACGCCATCCTCGGCATCTCCTGGTTCTGGTTCGTCGGCACCGTGCTCACCGCGCAGCTGCCGGCCTATGCCGAGCTGTTCCTGGGCGGCGGCAACACGCTCTACCTGTTCTGCTTCGTGCTGTTCTCGGTGGGCACGGGCGTGGGCTCGCTGCTGTGCGAGAAGCTCAGCCGCCGCACCATCGAGATCGGCCTGGTGCCGCTGGGCGCGATCGGCATGACCGCCTTCTGCGCCGACCTCTACTTCGCCCAGCCCGGCCCGGCCCTGGCCAGCGGCCTGACCGTGCGCGAATTCGTGGCCGGCGGCAACTGGCGCATCATCGCCGACCTCACCGGCATCGGCCTGTTCGCCGGTCTGTTCATCGTGCCGCTGTTCGCCCTGGTGCAGAGCCGCACGCCGCGCGAGGAGCTCTCGCGCGTGATCGCCGGCGTCAACATCCAGAACGCCTTCTTCATCGTGCTGGCGGCGATGCTGGGCGTGCTGCTGCAGCGTGAGTCGCTGACCCTGGCCGGCACCACCCTGCCGCTGCCGGGCCTGTCGATCCCCGAGCTGTTCCTGGCGCTGGCGATCGCCAATGCCGCCGTGTCGGTCCTGATCTTCGGCCTGGTGCCGGAGTTCTTCCTGCGCTTCCTGGCCTGGATCTACGTCTCGCTGTTCTACCGCCTGCGCATCGCCGGCGTGGAGGACAACGTGCCTGACGAAGGCCCGGCCCTGCTGGTGTGCAACCACGTCAGCTACATGGATCCGCTGGTGATCAGCGCCGCCGTGCCGCGGCCGATCCGCTTCGTCATGTACTACAAGATCTTCCGCATCCCCGGCATGAACTGGGTGTTCCGCGCGCACCGCGCCATCCCCATCGCCGGCGCGAAGGAAGACCCGGAGGTGCTCGAGGCCGCGTTCGCCGAAGTGCAGGCGGCGCTGGCGGCGGGCGAGCTGGTGTGCATCTTCCCCGAGGGCGCGCTCACCAAGGACGGCGAGATCGCCCCCTTCAAGGGCGGCGTCGAGCGCATCCTCGCCGCCAACCCGGTGCCGGTGGTGCCGATGGCGCTGACCGGCCTGTGGGACAGCATGTGGAGCAAGCGCGACAGCCGCCTGGGCCGCCTGCGGGTGCCGCGCCGCCTGCGCGCGGCGGTGGGCCTGGTGGCGGATCCGCCGGTGCCGGGCGAGGCTGCCAACGCGGCCTCGCTGGAGGCGCGGGTGCGCGAATTGCGCGGCGACCTGCGCTGAAGCAGCGCAGTGCGCGGAATCGTGCGGTTTCAATTGACGCCCGTGCCCCGCGCGGCTAGCTTTCCCGGACGCGAGGCCGCCCTTGGCCATCGCGGCCATTTCCAGGGGAAGTCATGAATTGCACCAACTGTGGTCACCTGAACGTCGACGGCGCGACCGTCTGCGCCAGCTGCGGCGCCGCCCTCAGCGTCGCGCCGCCCTCGCCGCCTCCGGCCGCCGCGCCGGCCTACAGCGCGCCCGCCAGCGGTTCGGACGTGCTGCCGCCGCCGCCCAACCACATGGCCTGGGCGATCATCTCGACCGTCGTCGCCACCATCATCAGCATCCTGGCTTGCTGCTGCCTGCCGCTCGGCCTGGCCCCCGGCATCCCGGCGATCGTCTTCGCCAACAAGGTCAACACGCTGCTGGCGCAGGGTGATTACCAGGGCGCCAAGACGGCCTCCGACAACGCCAAGACCTGGAGCCTGGTCACCACGATCTTCGCCGCGGTGACCTTCGTGCTCTGGATCATCCTGATCATCCTGAACGTGATGGGCATCATCGCCGACGACTACCTGCAGAACATGGTGCGCTGAGGCCGGGGCACCGATGGATCGCAAGGTTCCGATCTCGAAGATGCACCTGTGGTGGTTGGCGCTGCTGGCGCCAACCACCGCGCTGGGCGTGTGGATGCTGCGGACCTTCGATCCCAATGCCGAAGGCAGCCCGTTCCTGGGCTGCATCTTCTACCAGGTGACGGGGCTGCTCTGCCCCGCCTGCGGCTCCACCCGCGCGATGCATGCGCTGGTTCACCTCGAGCTGGGCCGCGCGCTGTCCATGAACGCCCTGCTGCTCATCGGCGGCCCGATCGGCCTGCTGCTGGTGCTGCGCGCCCTGGGCCGCGGCCCGGCCAGGCTCGAGCCGGTGCTGGGGCGCATTTCCAGCCCCTGGCTGTGGGTGGCGATCGTGCTGGGCTACGGCGTGGTGCGGAACCTGCCCGGCTTCGAGTTCCTCGCCCCGCTCGCCTGAGAAAAGGGGACAGACGACTTGGGGTCGGAGGTAATTTCCGCTGCGCGGAAATTACCTCCGACCCCGCAGCCTGCGGGCAGCGGAAATTACCTCCGACCCCAGGTCGTCAGGTGGCCCAGCCCGCGAGTACCAGCAGGGCCAGCACGCCCAGCCACAGCAGCAGGATCCGCCAGACCAGGCTCATCGCATCGCGCAGCTCGAGCAGGGCCGGCGCCTGTGCGGGGCCGTCGACCGAATAGGCTTCTTCCTCGGCCAGCTCGCTGGCCACCGAGGCGCGCGCGGCGGCGCCGAGGAAACCATGGTCCAGGCGCAGGCCGCCGTCGGCGTGCCAGTCGCGCCAGGCGCCGACCACGCGGTCGAAATCGGCGGCCAGGGCCATCGCGAAGGTCATCAGCTGGGCCACCGGCCAGTCGAGCACCAGCAGCGCCGTGCGCGCCACGCCGCGCTGGCCGGCCGGCAGGCTGCGCCGGGCCTCGCCCTGCGCGCACAGCGACACCAGCCGGTAGCCGATGGCGCCGACCGCGCCCGCCACCAGGAACCAGAACAGCACGCCGAACCAGCGCCACAGCGCGCAGCGGAACACCGCCTCCACCAGGGCCGGGCCCTCGCAGGCCGGCTCGCCGCCGGTGGGGAACAGCGCGCGCGCCGCCTCGCAGCGCGCTTCGTTGCCGCGCGCCTCGATCACCGCCTCGACATCGAGGTCGAGGTCGCGCGGTCCCCAGGCGTAGAGCAGCGCCAGCAGCGTCAGGAAGAAGGCCGGCAAGCCGTAGAACAGGTCGTCGATGAAGAACTGCACCGCGCCCAGCACCAGCAGCGGCAGGCCGACGGCCAGCAGCAGGCCGACCTTGTTGGGCCAGTCGCCGCCGGTCTGGCGGGCCAGCCAGTTCAGCCAGCCGACGAACCAGTCGTAGCGCCGCAGCAGCGGCAGCGACGGGAACACGTGCCCCAGCAGCAGCGAAATGACGACGGCGATGAGGGCGGCGGACATGGCCCGATTCTAGCCCTGTTGGGCCAGCCATTCCTCAATCAGGGTCCGGGAGATCGACAGCCGCGGCGAGAGCTTGAGTTCGCCCGAAGCCACGCCCGCCTCGATGTCGGCCTTCGAGAACCAGCGCGCCTGTTCGAGCTCGTCGCTGACCCGCGGCTCCACCGGCTCGCCCTCGGCATGGAAGCCCACCATCAGCGAGCCCGGGAAGGGCCAGGGCTGGGAGGCCGCGTAGCGGGTCGAACGCACGGGCACCGCGGCTTCTTCCATCACCTCGCGGGCGATGGCCTGCTCGAGCGACTCCCCCGGCTCGACGAAGCCGGCCAGCACCGACCAGCGCCCGGCAGGCCAGCTGGCCTGCCGGCCCAGCAGCAGCCGCGTGCCGTCGCTGACCGCGACGATCACCGCCGGGTCGGTGCGCGGATAGTGTTCGAGCCCGCAGCCCTCGCAGCGGCCGCAATAGCCGGCGCGCGCAAGCCGCACCGGCTGGCCGCAGGCCCCGCAGAAGCGGTGGCGCTGCTGCCAGTAGACCAGGGCCCGGGCCTGCGCCAGGGCCGCGGCCGGCAGCGCCGGCCAGCTCGCGGCGGCCTCGCGCAGCCCCAGCCGCCCCGGCAGCTCTTCGGCCAGGGCCTCGTGCGGCAGCACGAACCAGGCGTCGTCGCCGTCCAGGCCCAGCAGGCTGGCCCCGGCCGGGCGGCTGGCGGACAGGCTGGCGCCGGGCAGCACCACGTCGCCGGGCAGGGCCTCGGCACCGGTGGCCGGGGCGGTTTCCCGCGGCGGGCGCGGGAAGCGGGCCAGGCCCTCGGCGTCGACCACCAGCACACGCGCGCCCGGCCAGCGGGCGTCGAGCCCGGCCGGGTCGTCACGAAGCAGTTCGGCGCGGTCCAGGCCCGGGCCGCGGAAGGCGAAGCCGGGCGGGACGGCGCTCACGGGGCGGCGCTCAGGCCGAGAAGCTGCTGCCGCAGCCGCAGGTGGTCTTGGCGTTGGGGTTGCGGATGACGAACTGGGCGCCCTGCAGGCTCTCCCGGTAGTCCACCTCGGCACCCATCAGGTACTGCAGGCTCAGCGGGTCGACCAGCAGGGTGACGCCGTCGCGCTCGAGCGCCAGGTCGTCCTCGGCCTGCTGCTCGTCGAACTCGAAACCGTACTGGAAGCCCGAACAGCCGCCGCCCGTGATGTACACGCGCAGCTTGAGCGAGGGATTGCCCTCTTCGGCGATCAGCGCGGACACCTTTTTGGCGGCCGCGGCGGTGAACTCGAGCGGGGCGTCGAGCTGCTGGTAGCTGGGGTGCATTTCCATGGCGCAAAGATGGGGCCTGCGGCCCCCGGGTTCAAGCTTCCGCGGCCTCCGCCCTGGCCTTGCCCCGGGCCGGGGCGGGCGCCGGCTCGCCGGCGGCCTGGTCGGGGCCGGTGAGCTGGGCCAGCGGCGCATCGGCGTGGATCAGCCGGCCGGTGATGGTGGCGCCGGCCGCCATCTCCACCACCTTGTAATGGATGTTGCCCTGCACGCGGGCGTTGGCGGCCAGTTCGACCCGCTCGCTGGCGTAGACGTCGCCCGTCATCTGGCCGCTGATCACCACCACCGGCGCACGCACCTCGCCCTCGATGCGGCCGTCCTCGGCAATGGTGAGCACGGCGGCCGAGCCGTCGTCGGCCAGGACCTTGCCGTGGATGGCACCCTCGACGTAGAGGCCGCCGGAAAAGCGGATGTCGCCGCGGATCACCGCGCGCGGGCCGACCAAGGTTTCCACGGCATTGCCGTGGCGGGGAGTCTTTTGCTTGCCGCTGCCGAACATCGTCATTCTCCTCGCGGATTGCGGGCCTGCCAGGGGAAGGCCTGGTCCACGGTACTTCCATCCGAGCGCAGCTGCACCCGGACGCGTTGGGGGGTGAAGCCCTCGGGCAGCATCACGCTGCCCTCGAGCTGCTGGAAATAGCGGAACGAAAACGCCTGGCCGGGTGCGCCGGGCTCCTGCTTGAGGTCTTCCCAGCCCAGGGTCCGCAGGCGACCCTCGCTGACGCCCTCCACCGACACCCGCGCTTCGCCCTTGCTGATCGCGCCGCGGTTGAGGTTCTGGGTAAGCGTGACGGTATAGCGCCAGGTGCCGGCGGCCTCCTGGGTGAACACGGCCTCGTGCACGCTCAGGCCCCGGCGCTGGCCGGTGGCGCCGACCAGGCGCTCGTAGAAGGCGACGTCGGCGCGCAGGGCCGAGACCTCTTCCTCGCGCTCGGCCAGGCTGGCCTGCAGTTCGGTGTTGGCGCTGCGGCTGATCTGGTCGCTGCGGCGCAGGGTGGCCACGTTCTGGCGCAGCTGGCGGGTCAGGGCCTCGGCCTCGGTGGCGCGCTTGCTGGTCAGCTCGAGCTCCTCGCGCAGCTTGGACATGCCGGGCGCCGCCCGTTCACTCGCTATCCACCAGGTCGCCACCAGGCTGGCGAGCCAGGCGGCCAGCACAACGCCCGCGAGCACCCGGGCATAGGGCCGGTGCGGGACGATGACGAAGCGATGGCGTTCGGGGGGCGAGCTCATTCCGGAGCGACAGTGACGTTCGGGACGCGCGCCGGGGCGCGCAACCGCCCAACTTAAGCGGGCGCGCTCCGCCAGCGTCAAGGCGGAGGGGCACTATACTGTGAACTGTGTCACGTTCCGGGAGCACGGCCATGACCGAAGCACACATCTTCGCCCTCGGGCTGGCCCTGGCCTGCCTGGCCGGCGTGCGCGCCTACCTCACCGTCTTCGGCGTCGGCATCGCCGGCCTGATGGGCTGGGTGGACCTGCCCCCGGCCCTGGCCGTCACCACCTCGCCCTGGGTGCTGGGCACCGCCGGCGCGCTGGTGGTGGTGGAGTTCAGCGCCGACAAGATCCCGGGCGTGGATTCGGGCTGGGACCTGCTACAGACCCTGGCGCGCATCCCCGCCGGCGCCTTCCTGGCCGCGGCCGCGCTTTCCGACGACGGCCAGCTCTCGACCGGCGCCCTGGTGATGGGCGGCGGCGCGGCCCTGGGCACGCATGCCCTCAAGTCCAGCACGCGGGCGGTGATCAACGCTTCGCCCGAACCGCTGTCGAACTGGGCCGCCTCGGTCAGCGAGGACGGCGTGGCGCTGGGTGCGCTGGCGCTGGTGTTCGCTTATCCGTGGCTGGCGCTCGTGCTGTTGCTGGGCGTGCTGGGCACCGGCGCGCTGGTGGTTTACTGGCTTGCGCGCTGGGTCTGGCGACGCACCGGCGGCGCGCGGCCGCGCACGGCCTGAGCCGCCGCACTGTCCTGGGCCCGGGTCGCCGAGCGTTTGCCCCCGAAGGCATGCACCGAACCGTCCTGACAGCCGCGGGCACCGGGGGCATAATCCAAGGCCAAACAGGGGCCACGCGATGAATCCGCACGACGAGTCACGACTCGCCGAACACCGACCTGCCTTCCTGCGCCACCTGCCCCGCCAGGTGGAGAAGATCGGCCGTCGCCTGCACCGCTTCCTGCAGGACGGCTGGGACATCAATGGCCTGGCCCTGCTGCACGAGGACGCCCTGCACCTGGGCAACGCCTGCAACCGGCACGGCCTGGACGAGGCCGGCGAAAACTTCCTGCGCCTGCACGCCCTGCTCGACGAAACCCTGCAGCAGCAGGCGCTGCCCGAACCAGAAACCGGCGAGCGCCTGTGGCACCTGCTCGAGGACATCGGCCAGGCCGTGCCGCGCCTGGCCGAGCCCACCCCGGAACTGGCCCCCACCCGCGCCGTGCGCCAGAGCGGCCGGGCCGAAACCCCGCCGGCCAACTACTGGCGCCGCTGGGGCCAGGACGCGCCCACCGCCGTGGCGACGCCCGTGGCCGAACCACCGCCGCCCGCGCCGGCGCCGGAACCGCGCAAGCCCAAGCCGCAGCCGGCTGCGGCGCCCGCACCCGCCGCGGCCAACCCGGCACCCGCGCCCCGTCCGCCCGCGCCTGCGCCGGCCACCGCACCCCAGTCGGCCCCGACGCCGGCCAAGGCCCCCGCCACGGCCGAGCTGGCCGCCGAGGTCATCAAGGGCACGCGCGTCTACCACCTCACCGAACACGGCCCGCTGTCGCTCGAGCTCGACCAGCGCATGGAGGCCGCCGGCTACGAAGTGGAGCTGCTCGAGAGCCCGGAGGAACTGGAAGAGCTGCTCGGCGCCCTGCCCGCGCGACTGGCCCTGGTGGACGCCGGCTTCTCCGCCCAGCTCGATGCCATCGGCGCCACCGTGCGCGCGGCGCGCGAGCGCAGCAACCAGCCGATCCAGCTGGTGGCGCTGAGCGAGGCCGACGACATCAACCTGCGCCTCAATGCCAGGCGCGCCGGCGTCGACCTGCTGCTGGTCGAACCCAATGCCAGCGAAGTGCTGCGCCGGCTGGCGCTGCTGCTCAGCCCTGGCGGCGGCGACCCGTTCCGCGTGCTGATCGTGGAGGACGACCGCAACCAGGCGCTGTTCGCCGAAGGCATCCTGCGCAACGCCGGCATGCAGACCGAAGTGGTGCTCGAGCCGCTGGACGTGCTCGAGGCCCTGCACCGCGTCAACCCCGACCTGGTCCTGATGGACCTGCACATGCCCAATGCCAACGGCATCGAGCTGACCGTGCTGATCCGCGACCAGGAACCGTTCCTGCACACGCCCATCGTGTTCCTCTCGGGCGAGTCCGACGCCGACCGCCAGTTCGAGACGCTCGAGGCCGGCGGCGACGACTTCATCGCCAAGCCGGTCCGGCCCAGGCACCTGATCGCCGCGGTGCAGAACCGCGTCACCCGCCACCGCGCCATGCAGGCGCTCAAGCAGCAGCGCCGCGGCGGCCGGCATCCGGAAACCGGGCTGCTGCACCGCACCGAGGTGCGCGAGCAGCTGGCGGCGGCGGTGGCGGCGGCCGGCGAACACAGCGCCGGCGGCGTGCTCTTCCTCGAAGTCGAAAGCGTGAACCTGCTGCGCGACCGCCTCGGCCTGACCGTGCTCGAGCAGCTGCTGGCCAGCGTCGGCAAGCTGCTGGGCGAACAGGCCGGCCAGCGCCCCACCACGCGCTTCGGCGACGGCAGCTTCCTGGTGTTCGACGACGGCACGGACGAAGCCGGCCTCGAGGCGTTCGCGGCGCAGCTGCGCGCGGCCCTGGTGCAGCACCCGTTCGACGTGCAGGGCCACCCGCTGCGCCTGCGCGTGTCGGTGGGCATCTGCAGCCTGCGCCACCGCTTCACCGACGACGCCGAGATGCTGGACGTGGCCGAGCGCATGGCGCGCGAGGCGCGCACCACCGAGAAGGGCATCAAGCGCTACCAGCCGGCCCAGCCCACCGAGGCGGCGCGCGAGGCGGCGCTGGTGAACGAGATCCGCGAGGCCATCGCCCGCAACAGCCTGGAGCTGCTGTTCCAGCCGGTGGTGGCCGTGGCCGGCGGCGACGAGTCGCAGTTCCAGGTGCTGCTGCGCCTGCGCGACGCGCACGGCAAGCTGCTGCCGGCGGCCGAAGTGGTGCCGCTGGCCGAACGCGGCGATTTCATCCTCGACATCGACCGTTGGGTGATGCAGGCCTCGCTGGCGCTCATCCGCAACCGCCGCGCCGAGGGCCGGCCGCTGCGCCTGTTCGTCACCCAGTCGGCGCTGACGCTGGCCGACCCGGGCCAGGCCACCTGGCTCAAGGCCGAGCTGGCCGCGCACGACGTGCCCGGCACCTCGCTGGTGGTGGAACTGCGCATGGAGGATGCCGCCATCCACGCCGGCACCATCCGCCCGTTCTGCGACGCGATGGTGGCCGACGGCCTGCAGTTCTGCCTGAGCCAGTTCGAAACCAGCCCCGACACCGACCGCCTGTTCGACGACCTGCCGCTGGGCTTCGTGAAGCTGGCCCGCAAGTACACCTCCACCGCGCTGAGCCCGAAGATGCGCGACGAGCTGAAGGTGCTGATCGACCGGGCCCACCGCCGCGGCCTGGAGGTGATCGGCCACGGCGTCGAGGACGCCCAGGCCGCCGCCACGCTGTGGATGAGCGGCATCGACTTCATCCAGGGCAACCTGGTGCAACAGGCCAACCGCGACATGGACTTCGACTTCCAGCAGGCGGTGCTCTGAGATGAAGCCCAACCCGAACGACGCCCTGATCGTGCGCTGGGTGGCGCTGGCCGGCGCCGCGGGCGCGGCCATCGCCGCCGCCATGAGCCACTTCAGCGACAACTGGCTCTGGCAGACCATCGCCCTGGCCGCGGCGCTGCTGGCCTTCGCCGGCGCGGCCGGCTTCTGGCGCGCCGTGCACATGCGCAACCGCGCGCTCGAACAGGCCACCCAGACCAGCGGCGAACAGACCCGCGAAGTGAACGCGCTGCAGGAGGAGCTGGCCCTGCACCGCCGGCTCGAACGCGAGCTCACCGAGGCCAAGCAGGCCGCCGAGTCGGCGATGATGGCCAAGGGCGAGTTCCTGGCCACGATGAGCCACGAGATCCGCACGCCGCTCAACGGCATCATCCCCATGCTCGACCTGCTGATGAGCAGCCGCCTGCAGCCCGACCAGCAGGACATCGTGCGCACCGCCTACACCTCGGCGCGGCAGATGCAGCGCATCGTCGACGACATCCTCGACTACTCCAAGCTCGAGGCGAACAAGGTCACGCTCGAGACCACCAGCTTCAACCTGCGCGAGCTGCTCGACTCGGTCATCCGCCTGATGGAGAAGCCCGCCGAGTCCAAGGGCCTGCGCCTGCACCTGCAGATGGACCCGGCGGTGCGCCTGGCCGTGCGCGGCGACCCGGTGCGCCTGCGCCAGGTGCTGACCAACCTGCTGAGCAACGCCGTGAAGTTCACCGAGCGCGGCTCGGTGACGCTGTCGGTGAGCCGGCGCGGCGAGAGCCGCAGCCAGCACGAGCTTCGCTTCGAGGTCTCCGACACCGGCATCGGCATCGCCAAGGACGCGCGCCTGTTCCGCGCCTTCAGCCAGGCCGATGCCAGCACCACGCGCCTGTACGGCGGCACCGGCCTGGGCCTGGTGATCTGCAAGCGCATCGTCGACCTGATGGGCGGCAGCATCGGCGTGGACTCCGAACCCGGCCGTGGCAGCACGTTCTGGTTCGAGGTGCCGCTGCTCAAGGCCGCCGGCGACATCCAGGGCCAGCGCACCGACCTCAACGGCGCGCGCGTGCTGCTGCTGAGCACCGACGCGGTGCTGCGCCAGCGCATCGGCCAGGCGGCGCCCGGCTGGGGCGCCACGCTCACCCAGACCGAAACCACCCAGGACGCGCTGACCAAGCTGCGCACCGCGCTGCAGCGTGGCGCCAGCTGGAGCTTCGACCTGCTGCTGGTTGATCTCAACAGCGTGCGCAGCACGGCGATCGCCCTGCACCGCAACGTGCGCCGCACCCCGGAGCTGGAGGATTTGCGCGTGGCCTACCTGCATGGCGAGGAAACCGTCCCCGCCGAACTCACCCAGGGCCCGCACGTGCTGCTGCCGCGCGCCATCGGTGGCGGCGAGCTGCGCAATGCGCTCACCGGCTTCCTCTCGGCCGGGCCGGCGCCGCAGCACGGCGAGCCGACCGAGCCCGAGCCGCTGCCCGAGCGCGTGCTGGTGGCCGCCGACGGCAGCAATGCCGACGAGCTGCAGAAGGGCCGCCTGCGCGGCCGGCTGCTGCTGGTGGAAGACAACCCCGTGAACCTGATGGTGGCCCAGCGCCTGGTGGGCCTGCTGGGCCTGAGCTGCGAAACTGCCGAGAACGGCGAGAAGGCGCTCGAGCGCATGGTGCAGGGCAACCTGGACGTGGTGCTGATGGACTGCCAGATGCCGGTGAAGGACGGTTACACCGCCACCCGCGAATGGCGCCAGCACGAGCTGGCCAACAACCTGCCGCGCCTGCCGGTGATCGCCATGACCGCCAACGCCATGGCCGGCGACCGCCAGAAGTGCCTGGACGCGGGCATGGACGACTATCTTTCCAAGCCGGTGGATCGCCGCCTGCTGGAAGCGACGCTGGCGCGCTGGCTGCAGCACCGGCCGGTGGCGGCCCCTGCCGCTGCGCCTGCCCAGGCTCCGGCGCCCGCGCCGGCACCTGCCGCGGCTCCGGCGCCTGCGGTTGCGCCGGCGGCACGGCC